>CAYSBF010000027.1:0-28632 GCA_964429025.1 uncultured Pelagibacterium sp. | reverse complement strand
ATGGTCTTTGCCGAAAAGGCCCGCAAGAAATATATCGACCCCGAATCCAACATCGAAAAGATACTCGATCTCGGTTTCGTCGGTGAGCCGGTGGAGGTCGACCGTACACTGCTCGACCTTCTGGCGCGCTCGGAAATGATCCCCGTGATCGCGCCGGTTGCGCCGGGCCGGGACGGCGAGACCTACAACATCAATGCCGACACCTTTGCGGGAGCAATCGCGGGCGCGCTGTTCGCAAAGCGGCTGCTGTTCCTCACCGATGTTCCCGGCGTTCTCGACAAGGAGGGAAAGCTCATCCCCGAGCTCTCGATCCGCGAGGCCAAGCAGCTCATTGCCGACGGGACGATCTCGGGGGGCATGATCCCCAAGGTCGAAACCTGCATCGAGGCGCTCGACCGGGGGGTGGAGGGTGTCGTGATCGTCAACGGCAAGACCGCGCATTCGGTGCTGCTCGAGCTTTTCACCGAGCATGGCGCGGGCACGCTGATCGTGCGTTAGGCGCGGACGAGCTTTCGCCGTGCCAGAAGCGCCGCGCCGATGATGACTGCGATGGCGGTGGTAACAAGCGCCGCCGTCTGCCCGCCATCGGCAAAGATCACCGCGTGCATCCGGCGGCCGGGCAAGAGCGTGAAGGCGCCGGTCAGCAGCAGCGCGAAAGCATAGAGCGAGATCATGGTCGAGCGGTGGGCCATGATATTGCCGCGCCGGATCGCCAGCACACCGCCGGCAAGCGAGAAGAGTGTCAGAACCGAAAGCGCATGAATGAAGCTATAAGGGCCGAACATGCGCGCCTCGGTGATGAGGAACGAACTCAGCGCCACCACCGCCATGATCGCCACCCAGAGGCGCCCGAGCGCCTTGTGCAGCCGCGTGCCCTTGCGCAGGAACAGGACGAGCGTGCCGAGCATCATTGCGGCTAGCGCGCTCAGAGCGTGGATTTGAATGGCAAGGCCGGCGGCGGCAAGGGGGGTTGCATCCATGATTGGTCTTTCCTTTCACCATTGCTAAGTAGGTGCGGTGACAAGGACCGGCCGGGGCCGGCCGAACAAGCTGACCTGCGCGAGGGGGCGCGAAAAATTCGTGAGTGACGGGCCGCTGCAAATGGCGCTTCGTGAACTGCGCGCGACCTATACCGACCGCGCGGCGCTTGCCATTATCGGCGGGGTGGGGCTGATCGCCGGGCTTGCCGGACCCTTCGATACATTCGAGACGCTCAGCGCGCCGCTCAGGGTCATTTATTGGCTTGCCGTCGCCTACGGGACCTATGCATCCGGACTGGTGGGCGCGGTGCTTCTTTCCCGTCTTGTCCTGCCATCGGCCAAACCGGCCTGGACCAATGTGCTGTTAATGGGTCTGGGCGCATCGCTGCCGGTGACGCTGACAGTGGTCGCGCTCAACCTCACCTTCCTGTCGCACCAGCAAATGACGACCGGCTTTGCCCTTTGGCTCTACCCTTATTGCCTTGCGATTTGCACCGCGTTGATGGCGCTGATGCAATTGGTGGTCGAGCCCTATTTTGCCAGCCGAATGGCGCCGGAAGGACCGGCGCCGGTCGCGCCAGCCCTGCTCGACCGACTACCGGCCGACATTCGCGGCCCGCTTTCGCACCTTTCGATGGCCGATCATTATGTCGAAGTGTTCACGGCGCGGGGCAAGACGATGGTGCTGATGCGGCTGGCCGATGCCATAAGGGAAACCGAAGGCGTGCCGGGGCTCCAGATACACCGCTCGCACTGGGTCGCGCGGGAAGCCGTCAAGGGCATCAGGCGGATCGAGGGCAGGACGATGGTCGAGATGAAATCGGGCGCTTTGCTGCCGGTTTCCCGATCCTACCTGCCTATGGTGCGGAGCACCTTGGGGCGCGAATCCTGAATGAGGGGATGAAGATGACAATACGCCATGCGACCGAAGCCGATGTGCCGGGGATACTGGACATTCATAATGACGCAATCCGCCGGCTCGATGCGATCTGGACAGAGGCCGAGGAGACGCTGGAGGATCGGCGCGCCTGGCTCAAGGAACGGCAGGAAAAGGGGTTTGCCGTCTTTGTTGCCGAAGAAGGTGGAACCGTTCTGGGCCATGCGAGCTATGGCACCTATCGTTCACGGTCCGGCTACAACAAGACGGTCGAGCACTCGATCTATCTGCGGAAAGAGGCGCAGGGGCGAGGCATCGGCAAGGCGCTGATGCAGGCCTTGATCGATGATGCCAGGGCCAGGGGCTTTCACCTGATGGTCGCGGTGATCGATGCAAAAAATGCCGGCTCAATCGCATTTCACGAGAGGTTCGGATTCGAAATGGCCGGCATCCTGCCGCAGGCCGGGCACAAGTTCGGGCGCTGGCTCGATCAGGTCTACATGTACCTGATCCTCAACAGCGATCCGGCGCCAGGCGCGAGGGTCAGCACTTAAGCGTTCAGACTGTCCCTGGGCACGATCGCCCCATGGTGGCCAATGACGATCGAGGCGGTTGCGTGCCCTGCCCTCGCAGACGCTTCGGGGTCTGCGCCTAAAAGCCTGGCAGCGAGATAGGCGCCGTTAAAGCTGTCTCCCGCCCCGGTGGCATCGACGAGATTGCCGGTCTTGACCGCCGGCACCCGCCATTGCCCTTCCCGCGTGACCACAAGGGCCGGCTCGGCTCCGTTTTTGACGACAACTTCCTCTGCACCGGCCGACCGATAGCGCGCCGCAGTTGCGGCATCGTCTGCATCGCGGAAATGAGGGGCCTCGTCGCCATGTGTGGGCAGGACAAGCGAGGCGACCGACGCAGCGGACATCAAGGCCTCGCGCATCGCCTCGAGATCACCCCAAAGGGCGGGGCGGATATTGGGGTCAAAACAAACTCTTGCCCCTGCTGCGCGGTGCTTGCCGATTGCGTCCAGGAGCCGCGCGCGCGCCTCTGGCGCAAGAATAGCCAGCGTGATGCCTGAAAAATAGATGACATCGACCTTTTCCAATGCCCGCTCCAGCGCCGTCTGGTCATCGGCGAGAAGCTTGGCCGCTGAAGTCTCGCGCCAATAGGTGAAATGCCGGTCGCCATCGGCCTGATGGATCATGTAAAGGCCCGGCCGTTTGCCCTTTATCTCACGGATATGACCCGTGCCGATACCGAAGCCCTCGATGTGCCTGCGCATCCGCTCGGAATAGAGGTCATCACCCAGTGCGGTGATATAATCGACCATCCAGTCCGCGCCCAGCCGCGCTTTGAGGTAGTAAGCAGTGTTGAGCGTATCGCCGGCAAAGCCCATGCGGTAGGTGCCCCCGTCCCCGCCGCTCATCTCGATCATGGCTTCGCCGATGGAAACGGCGCGCTTGCTCATGGTCTTCCCCCTCGGTTCAGCCGGGCGTGATTAGCCTATCCCTGGCGGGCAAGGAAGCCCTCGGCGGAAAGGACGATGTTCTGGTCGATTTCCCCGATCGCGGCGAAGTCCTTGCCTTCATAGTCGATCGGCCAGAGCACGTGCTGGATGGCGGCGAGCCGGGCGCGCTTCTTGTCATTGGCGAGGATCACCGTCCACGGCGTATCGGGCGTGTCGGTGGCGGCGAACATCTGGTTGCGCGCCTCGGTATATTGATCCCAGAGCTCGAGCGCCCTGAGATCGACCGGCGAAAGCTTCCAGATCTTCACAGGATCGTGGCGGCGGTCATGGAAGCGCTTGAGCTGCATCTCGCGGCCGATATCGAGCCAGAACTTGAAGAAGTGAATGTCGGGCCCGTTGAACATGCGCTCAAATTGCGGCGCCTCGCGCAGGAAGGCTTCGCTCTCTTCAGGCGTGCAGAACCCCATGACCGGCTCGACGACAGCACGGTTGTACCAGGAGCGGTCAAACAGCACGATCTCGCCGCCCGAGGGCAGATGATTGACATAGCGCTGGAAATACCACTGCGTCAGCTCTCGGTCCGAAGGCTTGGGCAAGGCCACAGTACGCGCATTGCGCGGATTGAGGTTGTCGAGAAAGCGCTTGATCGTGCCGCCCTTGCCGGCCGAGTCTCGGCCCTCGAATAGCGCGAGCACCCGCTGATTGGTCTTGAGCAGATGGGCCTGGAGCTTGACCAGTTCGATCTGGAGAGCCCGCAGGCGCTCCTCATAATCCTCGTCGCCAAGTTTTTCCTCATAGGGATAGCCTCCACTCGTCAGCGCCTTTTTTCGGACTGTTTTCGGAAGGTCTGGATTTTCGAGATCGAACGGCTCGGACATGCAATTCTCCCTTGAGTGCCAAAGCCTGTTTACGCGCTCGGCGGCAAGCTGATAAGCCCTTTGCGTCATCATCGCATTGTCATGGATGTCCGATATGTCTTTGCCATGCTGGGCGATTCGTTTGCCATGAGCACGGAGCCAGCAGCAGACTTGGCGCCACGGCGCCCGCGTTTTCCGGTCCGTCCCGCCATTGCCGTCGGGCTGGCCGGTGTTGTGATCCTGGGTGCGTTGATGGCGTTTGGTCGGCTTTCCCTTTCTGACGGTATCGGCTCGGTCTTCGGCCTCGGGCTCGTGACCGCGATCGCAGCGCGTTTCACACGGCCCACGCAGCGCAACCAGGGCAACAGCGCTGGCGAAGACGGGCTCGACCCTCATGTGGCGCGCTTTGCCGACACGCTTGCAGAGCCTTGCCTCGTCGTCAACGAGCGCGCGGTACTGGTTTATGCCAATCCGGCTGCAATCAGCCGGTTTCCCCGTGCCAAAAGCGGCGACCCGCTCGCCTTTACGTTGCGCAATCCCGAACTCGTCGACGCTGTCGGCAAGGCGCAGGAAACAGGGCAGGCCCAACACACCGAGCTGCACATCACGGCACCCAATGAGGTCTGGTACCGGGCAGCCGTCGTCCCGTACCTGCCGCATGGCGATGAAGGACCCAGCTTCACCGTCATCTCGCTCCACGATTTCACCGAGCAGAAGCGCACCGACCGCATGAGGGCGGATTTCATAGCGAATGCCAGCCATGAGCTGCGCACGCCGCTGACTTCGCTTGTCGGTTTCATCGAAACCCTGCAGGGGCCAGCGGCCAATGACGAGAAGGCGCGCTCCCGGTTCCTGAACATCATGCGCGGGCAGGCCGAACGCATGGCGGCACTGATCGATGATCTGCTCTCACTCTCGCGCATCGAGTTGCGCCAGCACGTCAAGCCCACAGGCGAGGTCAATCTCAACCTCCTGTTGCGCGAGGTTGCCGATTCACTCGAGGCACGTCTCAAGGAAGACGGCGTCGTGCTCGCGCTCGAACTGCCAGAGCAATGCATCACCGTCCCTGGCGACCGCCAGGAGCTGTTCGAGGTTGTCGAGAACCTTGCCGACAATGCCATCAAATATGGCGGCAGCGGTGGGCGGATCGAGCTTGCGCTCGTTGCCGGAGCATCGCGCTCGGGTGCCTATCATGCCGTCACCGTCACCGATTATGGTCCAGGCGTTGCCGAGGAGCATGTGCCGCGGCTGACGGAGCGATTTTATCGCGTGGACAGCGAGACAACGCGCGGGAAAAAGGGCACGGGGCTCGGCCTTGCGATCGTCAAGCACATAGTTTCGCGCCACCAGGGCGAGATGTCGATCCGCTCCAAACCCGGCGAAGGCACAAGGGTCGAAATCCTGCTCCCACGCTAGACCGGACGTTTACAGCCTGTGACATAGCGTGTGGACCGAAGAGCATTTCCACAGGCTCGGGGCTAACTTGCCGCGTCTTTTCAGTAGCTTGTTCTGTCATCCAACTGTCACGCGAGTGTCATAGAAGCGTTAGCAGCGGGTTCTAGGTTGCGCTCGTTTCGCGATGGCACGCCCCTGGGGCGGGACCATCACCAGGGGGCGACAAGCCCGGACGCTTCTGACACCAAGGAAGATCAGAACCATGAAAACCGCACTTTATGCCGGCGCCGCCGCGCTCGCCATCGTTGCCGCTTTCGGCACGACTGCCGCGAATGCCCAGAGCCCTGACACCATCCAGATCGCTGGTTCGTCCACCGTTCTGCCGTTTTCTTCGATCGTTGCCGAAGAATTCGGCAATGCCTTCCCTGAATTCAACACCCCGAACGTCGCCGGCGGCGGTTCGGGCGGCGGCAAGCGTCAGCTCTGCGCGGGCGTAGGTGAAGCCACCCTCGACATCGCCAATTCCTCGAGCAAGATGAGCGCCAGCGAGCTCGAAAGCTGCCATGCCAATGGCGTAACCGATGTCCGTGAAGTCATCTTCGGCTATGACGGGATCGTCTTTGCGACCGGTATCGAGCAGGGCGATTTCGCTCTCGAGCCGGTGCATCTTTACAAGGCCATCGCCGCCCAGGTGCCGGTCGATGGCGAACTGGTCGCCAATCCCTACACCAACTGGAACGAGATCGACCCTTCGCTCCCCGACCAGGAAATCTTCGTTGCCATTCCCGGCACCAATCATGGTACGCGTGAAGTCTTCGACCTTCGCGTTCTCGAAGCGGGCTGTGAAGCTGCCGGCCTGCCGGAACTCGATGAAGAGGCCCTGGAAGCCGCTTGCCTGACCCCACGTCAGGACGTCGTGGTCGAGATCGCCGGCGATTACACCGAAACGCTGGCCCGCCTGCAGTCCAATCCTTCTGCCATCGGCGTGTTCGGCCTGAGCTTTTACGACCAGAACCGCGATACCCTCAAGGTCGCAACGGTCTCCGGCGTCGAGCCGACACTGGACACCATTGCTGCTGGCGATTACCCGATCTCCCGCCCGCTGCAGTTCTACGTCAAGGGCGCCCATATCGGCGTAATCCCGGGCATCGAGGAATATGTGGCCTTCTTCCTGTCCGACCAGATGGCCGGTGCAGGCGGCGCTCTCGAAGCTGCTGGTCTGGTTCCTGCCTCCAGCGACTTCCTGGCTGCCCAGCTCGACGCTTTTGACAACGCCGAACAGTACCAGCCCTAATCGGCAGACGCCTGTTCAACCGAGGATCCCGGCCCGGCCGGGATCCTCCACCTAGACGACTCGAACGCGCCGGGGGGTCATTTCCCCGCACTCCGGGAAGGATCTGTTCGCCGTGAATGCCTTCATAATTGCAGCCGTTCTCCTGATCCTTCTCACGCTCTCTTACCAGATTGGCTGGTCGCGCAGCCGCAAGCTCGCTGCCGGCGGCACCCAGCGCCTACATTCACGCCCGATATACCACGGCGTTCTGGCTGCGCTTTTCGCTCTCTTGCCGGCTGTGATCGTCCTGGGCCTATGGGCCCTGCTGAGCGGACAGGTATCGCGCAGCTTCATTCTTGCGCAACTGCCGCCCGAAATTGCCCAACAACCCCAGATCCAGGTGCAGGCGGCGGTCGCTCGCGTCCAGGCGATTGCCAGCGGCTTTGGCGTCATCGGTGAACCGACGCCGGAAGAAGCAGCTGCCGCGCGGGCGTTTGCGACCTTCCAGCAGGTCTCGTTCCTTTCGGTCGTTGCCGCCGCTGCGGCCTTGGGTGCAGGCGGCCTCTTCTGGGCGCAGCGGCGAATCGCGCCCCGCCTGCGTGCCCGCACTGAAGTCGAGATCGCCGTCCGCATCGCGCTCATTGCCTGCTCGACGGTCGCCATCCTGACCACTCTGGGCATCGTGCTTTCCCTGCTCGCCGACGCCATCAGGTTCTTTACCTTCATCAATCCTGCCGACTTCTTTTTCGGGACCGTATGGAACCCGCGCTTTCAGAGCGCCGGCACCGGATCGGCAGGCGAATACGGCCTGCTGCCGCTGCTGTGGGGAACTGTGATGATCAGCATCATCGCCATGCTGGTCGCTGTCCCGATCGGCCTTATGTCGGCGATCTACCTCTCCCAGTACGCCCATCCGCGGGTGCGAAATGCGGTCAAGCCTGTCATTGAAGTGCTGGCCGGCATTCCGACGATCGTCTACGGCTTTTTCGCGCTGGTGAGCGTGGGACCGTTCCTGGCGTCTGCCGGCAGTGCCGTGGGCCTCAACATCAATGCCACCAGCGCGCTCACTGCCGGCGTCGTCATGGGCATCATGATCATTCCCTTCATCTCGTCGCTCAGCGACGACATCATTGCCCAGGTCCCTCGCGCCATGCGGGACGGATCGCTGGGGCTCGGCGCCACTCAGTCCGAAACGATCCGCAAGGTACTCCTGCCCGCCGCCCTGCCCGGTATTGTCGGTGCCATTCTTCTGGCTGTCAGCCGCGCAATCGGTGAAACCATGATCGTGGTTCTGGCCGCGGGGAACAGCCCGATCCTGCGCTTCAATCCCGCCGAGCCGACATCGACCGTGACCGTAAGCATCGTCAACCAGCTGACCGGGGACGCTGACTTCACCAGCCCGCAATCGCTGGTCGCCTTCGCGCTCGGGCTGACCCTGTTCGCCCTGACGCTGATGCTCAACGTCCTGGCGCTCTACATCGTCCGCAAGTTCAGGGAGCAATACGAATAGCCATGACCGATATGTCGCTCTCCACTTCGGACCTGGCGGGTTTGAGACGCGAACGCGTGCGCAAAAGCCTCGCCCGGCGCCATCGCAGCGAAAACCTGTTCCGGTGGGCCGGGATACTGTCGATCGCCGCCGCGCTCGGCTTCGTCGCCATTCTGTTTGGGATGATCCTTTCAAAGGGCCTTCCGTCCTTTTGGCAGTCGGCGATCCATGTTGAGGTTTACTTCGACCCCGAACTGATCGAGGGCGGCCCACAGCCTGAGCGCCAGGCCGGCGCCTCGGAGGCCGATCACCGGCAGGCGGTGCTCCGGTGGCAGCGCGACGTCACCCTTTCGAACTGGAACGCCATCGTCGAGACCGCGCTTCGGAACGCTGCCCCCAATTTCGAGATCGAGGCGCGTGACCTGCTTGCCCTTGCGACCTCGGCCGCGCGCTTCCAGCTCCGTGACCGCTATCTGGCCGATCCCGATGTGCTTGGGCAGACCGTGCCGATGACCATTCTGGCTTCCGCCAATACCGACAATTGGCTCAAGGGCACCATCGACCGTTCGCAACCCGATCAGCGCCAGCAGCTTTCCGCGCCGACGCGTCAGTTGGCCGACCGCCTGCTGGCCGAAGGGGTCATCAGTTTCGATTTTGCCTGGCACATCTTCACCAATGTCGACAGCCGTTCGGCTCCCGCATCAGCTGGCCTGGCGGGCGCCTTCATGGGCTCGCTCTACATGATGCTGATCGTGATCGTGCTCGCGGTCCCAATAGGGGTGGCAAGCGCCATCTATCTTGAGGAATTTGCGCCCAAGAACCGCTGGACCGATCTCATCGAGGTCAACATCAACAATCTGGCCGCCGTACCCTCGATCGTCTTCGGCCTGCTCGGCGCTGCCGTGTTCATCAATTATCTCGGCCTTCCGCGGTCGGCGCCACTGGTCGGGGGGCTGGTATTGACGCTGATGACACTGCCGACCATCATCATCGCGACACGCTCGGCATTGCGCGCAGTGCCTCCCTCATTGCGGCAGGCCGCACTTGGACTTGGGGCCTCGCGCAACCAGATGGTCTTCCACCATGTTCTGCCGCTGACCTTCCCCGGCATCCTCACGGCGACCATTATCGGCGTTGCGCAGGCGCTTGGCGAAACCGCGCCACTGCTGCTGATCGGCATGAGCGCCTTTATCGCCAATATACCGGCCAACCCGCTCGATTCCGCCACCGCCTTGCCGGTGCAGATCTATCTCTGGCAGGGCAATGAGAACCGGAACTTCTTTGAGGCCCGCACCTCTGCGGCGATCATCGTGTTGCTCGGATTGATGATCATGCTCAATGCTATCGCCGTCTTCCTGCGCACAAGGCTGGAGAGCAAAATATGACCGAAGTTCTTACCGCAAGGAGCGCGCTCGATATGTCCGCGACCCCGATCAAGGCCGACGCCAACCCAGCTCACGAAACGATCCGGACGCCGCTCCCCGATGCGCCGCCGGTGCGGCTAACGGCCGACAAGGTCAACGTGTTCTACGGTGAGAAGCAGGCGCTTTTCGATGTTTCGATCGACATTCCGGAAAAATCGGTTTCGGCCTTTATCGGCCCCTCGGGTTGCGGCAAGTCAACCTTCCTGCGCTGCATCAACCGCATGAACGACACGATCGAAGGCTGCCGGGTCACCGGGAACATCTCGCTTGATGGCGAGAACCTTTACGACCCCAGCCTCGACGTCGTCGAGTTGCGCGCGCGGATCGGGATGGTTTTCCAAAAACCCAATCCCTTCCCCAAGTCGATCTTCGAAAACGTGGCCTACGGCCCCCGGATCCACGGGCTGGCCCGGAACAAGTCCGATCTTGAAGAAATCGTCGTCTCCTCGCTCAAAAAGGCCGGCCTTTTCGAAGAGGTGAAGGATCGCCTGCACCAGCCGGGTACAGGGCTTTCGGGCGGCCAGCAACAGCGCCTGTGCATTGCGCGCGCCATTGCAGTCGGGCCTGAGGTGATCCTCATGGACGAGCCGTGCTCGGCGCTCGATCCGATTGCGACCGCGGTCATCGAGGAGCTGATCGACGAGTTGCGCGAAAACTACACGATCATCATCGTCACGCACTCGATGCAGCAGGCTGCACGCGTGAGCCAGAAGACGGCATTCTTCCATCTGGGCAAGCTGATCGAGGAAGGCCCGACCGAAGAGATTTTCACCAATCCGCGCGAAAAGCGTACGCAGGATTACATCACGGGCCGTATCGGCTAAGGAGAAGCGGCGATGCCGAACAGCGAACACATCGTCTCCTCTTACGAGGACGAGTTGACCGAACTGGCCCGGGCCATTTCAGAGATGGGCGGGCTGGTCGAGAAGGCCTTGGCAAACGCGGTCGATGCGCTTGTGCGCGCCGACAATGATCTCGCGATGGCCACCGTTGCTGCCGACAAGAAGATCGACGCGATGCAGCGCCAGATCGACGAGAGGGCCGTTTCGATCATTGCACGCCGCCAGCCGGTCGCCTCCGACCTTCGGCTGGTCATCGCTTCGATCCATGTGGCCAACGACCTCGAGCGCATCGGAGACATGGCCAAGTCGACCGCGCGGCGGTCCACCCAGTTCGATGGGCTGGCGATGTCGAGCCAGTTCAAGAACGGGCTGCGGCATATGGGTGAACTTGCCCAGCGTCAGGTCAAGCTCGCGCTCGACGCCTTTGCAGGCAAGGACAAGGACATGGCGGTCGAGGTGTTCGAACGCGATACCGATGTCGACGCGCTCTATGTCTCGCTCTTCCGGGAACTGCTGACCTACATGATGGAAGACCCGCGCAACATCACCATGTGCACCCATCTTCTGTTTTGCGGGAAGAACCTCGAGCGCGTGGGCGATCATTCGACCAATATCGCCGAGCAGGCCTATTTTCTTGCCACCGGCAAGTCACTGGTCTCCGATATAGAAGACCTGCGGCGCGAAAAGCTGGTGCCCTGACGGAGACGCATGCATGAACCCGCAGGTTCTTGTTGTCGAAGACGAAGCCGATCTGGTCGAGCTTTTGCGCTACAATCTCGAAGCCGAGGGCTTTTCCGTTTCTGCCGCCGAGGATGCCGACGAGGCCGTTCTGCGCATCTCCGAGCGCAAGCCCGACATCATCCTTCTCGACTGGATGCTGCCGGGAACATCCGGCATCGAAATCTGCCGGCGGTTGCGCGCGCGGCCCGAAACGTCGTCGGTGCCGATCATCATGGTCACCGCGCGCGGCGAAGAAGAAGAGCGCGTTCGCGGACTCGCCACGGGGGCAGATGATTATGTGGTCAAGCCCTTCTCTATTCCCGAACTCCTGGCCCGCATCAACGCGCTTTTGAGGCGCTCGAACCCGCAATTGATCGCCGCTGTTCTCAAGGCGGGCGATATCGAACTCGACCGCACCACGCATCGCGTCCGGCGTTCGGGCAAGGAAATCCATCTCGGACCCACCGAATACCGGCTGCTCGAATATCTGATGGGCAATCCGGGACGGGTCTATTCGCGCGAGCAGTTGCTGGATGGGGTCTGGGGCACGGATGTCTATGTGGACGAGCGAACCGTGGATGTGCATGTAGGGCGCTTGCGCAAGGCGATCAATCGCGGCCGTGTCAAGGACCCTATCCGCACGGTGCGCGGCGCAGGCTATGCGTTCGACGAGAAATTTGTCTGACCGCGTTGCTGCTCGCGGCTTGAAGCGGAACCCATCCCGTCCTAGATAGCCCCGCGTGAGGACGGCCTCACCCCGGGATGGGATGCATTCGGGACGGCCCGGCTTTTCCTATTCGAGGAGCTTGGCCATGCGCACCTTCTGGGACCGAATTCGACACGCGCTGAGTTTCGAGATCATCGGGCTGCTGCTCGTTGTGCCGCTCGGGGCCCTCACCTTTTCCAAGCCGCTTCACGATATAGGCGTCGTCGGCCTTGTCGGCTCACTCATCGCGACGCTCTGGAACTATTTCTACAACGTTGTTTTCGACCATGCCCACAAACGCCTCACCGGCACGACGCTCAAATCGCGGCCCATGCGGATTGTCCATGCGGTGTTGTTCGAGGCGGGGCTGCTGGTCGCGCTCCTGCCTTTTATTGCATGGTATCTCGATATCTCGCTTGTCGAGGCGTTCGTGATGGATGCGGCCTTTGCTCTCTTCTATATGGGCTATGCCTATGTGTTCAATCTCGCCTATGACCGGCTCTTCCCCCTGCCGGATTGGCAGAAGCATCGAACCTAACAAAAAGCCCCGGCGGAGCGCCGGGGCCTTTTGCATTCAGGGGAGGAAAATCAGCGCCGCTTGCGGTCGATCTGGTGATAGGCCCGGCGCGAGTGGAAATCGCAATAAGGCTTGCCTTCGTCCGAAGAGCGGCCGCAAAAGTGGAACTCACTCGACATCGGATCGCCGATCGGCCATTTGCAGGTCTTTTCGGTCAGTTGCAGCAGGGAAATTCGCTCTTCTGGAGGAATGTAAAGTTCGGCGACCTTGGCCTGAACTTCGACCACGGCTTCAGTTTCGAAATCTTCATCGATCTTGAGGGCGGTCGCTCCCATGACCGGGGCGGCGCTTGTCCGACGGGGTCCAGTCGATGACAGGTTCGCCCGCTGGGGCGCTGAAGCGCCCGAAGAGGGCCGACGCGGGGCAGGCGAACGAGGTGCCTTGGGGCGCGGCGCGACATTGGCCGGCTTGGCGCGGGCCGAAAGCTTGAGACGATGCACCTTGCCGATGACGGCGTTGCGGGTGACGCCGCCGCTGAGTTCGGCAGCGATCTGGCTGGCGCTCAGACCTTCCATCCAGAGCTTTTTGAGAAGGGCGACACGTTCGTCAGTCCAGGTCATGTTCTCTATAGGCTCCCAGCCGAATGACGATTCAGAGTCCGACCTCATGCCGCCGGACACGTCCGATGGCCGAGATACTAGGTCTCGTACAGTGATG
Organism: uncultured Pelagibacterium sp.; assembly: GCA_964429025.1. Taxonomy (GTDB): domain Bacteria; phylum Pseudomonadota; class Alphaproteobacteria; order Rhizobiales; family Devosiaceae; genus Pelagibacterium. The sequence goes on along the minus strand of CAYSBF010000027.1, from coordinate 15,373 downwards.
GGGTCCGCCACACGAGATGTCGTGTTCCCAGTGGCAGCATCCTACACAGGCGGCGGAATCGCTTTCAAGAGTCCCGCGCGAGTTTCCCAAGGTAATCCCCGTGCATTTTCCATGAATGCGGAAATGCGGGGAAAGCTGTTGCACGCCGCACACAGCATAGGTTCGGCGCTTGGCTCTAATGGCTCAATGTGGCCGCTATGAGTCCAAGTGGCTGCAGTGCCGGGAATCCGGGGCTCATCGCGGCGCGTGATTGACTTTTTCGGCCCTCCCGACCATAAGCTGGGCATGAAAAGCGCGTGTCTGGACGTCGAGCCGGACGCGTTTTTCGTTTTGGGGGATACGCTTCCCAACTCTCGGTCAAACCAGTTCGAAAAGGTCGTTTCAAAATGTCTGCGCTTTACGGCACGTATGCCCGGTCCGATCTCGCCTTCGTGCGGGGCGAGGGCATGCGATTGTTCACAGCGGACGGGACGGCCTATCTCGACTTCAATGCAGGAATCGCGGTCAACGCGCTGGGGCATGGCGACCCGCATGTGGTGGCTGCGCTCAAGAGCCAGGCGGACAAGGTCTGGCATGTCTCCAACATCTTTACCATTCCCGAACAGGAGCGGCTTGCCCAGCGTCTGGTCGAGGTGACGTTCGCGGACAAGGTGTTCTTCACCAATTCGGGCGCCGAGGCGCTGGAATGCGCGATCAAGACCGCGCGGCGCTATTTCTGGGACAAGGGAGAAAGGGAGCGGGTCGACATCATCGGCTTTTCCGGCTCCTTCCATGGCCGCACCATCGCCACGATCGCAGCGGCCGGCAATCCCGCCTATACCGAGGGCTTCGGGCCCATGCCGGGCTATAAGCATCTCAAGCCCGGCGATCTTGCGCTAGTCGAAGCTGCCATAGACGAGAAGACTGCTGCAATCCTCATCGAGCCCGTTCAGGGCGAGGGCGGTGTGACCGCCTTTTCGGACGGTTATCTCAAGGGCCTGCGCGCGCTGGCCGACAAAAACGGCCTGCTCCTGATCTTTGACGAGGTCCAGTGCGGCTATGGCCGCACCGGCAGGTTCTTTGCCCATGAATGGGCGGGGGTGACGCCCGACATCATGACGGTCGCCAAGGCCATCGGCAACGGCTTTCCCCTGGGCGCCTGTCTTGCCACCCAAGAGGTCGCCGAATGCATGGTGCCGGGCACGCATGGCTCGACCTATGGTGGCAACCCGCTGGCCTGCGCGATCGGCAATGCCGTACTCGACCGCATTCTCGAGCCGGGCTTCTTTGAGCATGTAGAAGAGATGGGCAAGGTGCTCTCGCGCCATCTCCACCAGCTCATGCAGCGTTATCCCGATTGTGTGACCGAAGTGCGGGGCAAGGGTCTGATCGCGGGCATCAAGATCACTCCGCCGGTCCGCGATTTCGTTGCTCGTCTCCGCGAACACAAGCTACTGACGGTTGCCGCAAGCGACAATGTGCTGCGCCTGCTGCCGCCCCTGATTGTCGGCGAAGCCGAAATCGAGGAAGCCGTGTCCATCATCTCGGACGCCTTTTCCGAACTCGAAGCCGAAAGTGCGAGCGCGGCCCAGTAGGCCGCGCCTTTCCCCAAGGACAGGATTTAGGGACCGATCATCATGACCGGACATCCGAGGCATTTTCTCGATCTCAAGGATTTTACACACGAGCAATTGCGGGCGATCCTCGATTTTGCCCATCAACTCAAAGGGCGCCTGAAGGCTGGGGAGCGCCCCCCGCTCCTGCAGGACAAGGTACTGGCGATGATCTTTGAACGTCAGTCCACCCGCACGCGCGTATCTTTCGATGTCGGCATGCGACAGCTTGGCGGGGAGACGCTGATGCTGACGGGCCAGGAGATGCAGCTTGCCCGCGAGGAAACGATCGAGGACACGGCGCGTGTCATGAGCCGCTATGTCGATGCGATCATGATCCGCATCCTTTCCCATGACGATCTTCTGGATCTGGCCGGCGCGTCTTCGGTCCCGGTCATAAACGGGCTTACGCGCCGCTCGCATCCCTGCCAGGTCATGGCCGATATCATGACCTATGAAGAGCATCGCGGACCGCTCGCCGGGAAAAAGGTGGCCTGGGTGGGGGATTCGAACAATGTGCTGGCGTCCTGGGTGCACGCTACGGCGCGGTTCGGTTCGACGCTCGCCATTGCCTGCCCCAAGGAATACTGGCCGGACCAGGGCCTGCTTTCCGACATTGCCGAAGCCGACGATGCGGTGACGCTGGGGACCGATGCGATCGCCGCCACTGAGGGCGCCGATCTCATCATTACCGACACCTGGGTGTCGATGGGAGACACCGATGAAGGCGAGCGTCGCCGCATCTTGAAACCCTACCGCGTCGACACCAGATTGATGGCCAACGCCAAACCCGACGCCCTTTTCATGCACTGCCTGCCGGCCCACAGGGGCGACGAGGTGACCGACGATGTGATCGACGGTCCGCAGTCGGTGGTTTTCGATGAAGCCGAAAATCGCCTGCATATCCAGAAGGCGATACTGTGCTGGGCGTTCGGAATCGAAACCCTCTGAAAATCCGCCCTGCCCGGCCCTCACCGGCAGCGCTGGGCCCATAAGGACTGACATGACCCAGAGCTCGCTCGAACAGTACGGTCTCAACCGCCCCGAAAGCGGGGACGACGTTGCCGTACCTTTCACGCTCGATAATCTCGACAGCCGCGGCCGCGTCGTGCGGCTAGGGGATGCGCTCGATACGATCATTTCGCGCCACGGCTATCCCGAACCGGTCGCCCGACTTCTGGGAGAAGCCATCACGCTTGCGGCTCTGATCGGCTCATCGCTGAAATTCGAGGGGCGTTTCATCCTCCAGTCGCGAACAGACGGTCCGGTCAATCTGCTGGTCGTCGATTTCGATACACCGGACGGGCTGCGCGCCTATGCGCGATACGATGCCGAGGCGATCAATGCTGCCGCTGCCGAGGGTAAGGCCAGCCCGCCCGAATTGCTTGGCAAGGGCATTCTGGCGCTGACGGTCGACCAGGGCGTCCATATGGACCGCTATCAGGGGATCGTGGCGCTCGAGGGCCATGAGGGCCTCGAGGAGGTCGCGCACACCTATTTCATGCAGTCCGAGCAAATCCCCACGCGCGTGCGGCTGGCTGTCGCCGAACATTCCGAGCGCGGCCGCCCCGGCCCGCGCTGGCGTGCCGGGGGCATTCTGCTCCAGCACCTGCCCGAGCATGGCAGGCGTACCATGCCCGATCTGCCCGGTGACGGCGATCACGAGAATGAGGCGACCGCGGATTCCGATTTCACCGAAGACAATCGCTGGACCGAGGCCAAGGCGCTGCTCGACACGCTAAGCGATGCCGAACTTGCCGACCCCGATCTTTCGGCTGAACGGCTGTTGTTCCGGCTCTATCACGAGACGGGCGTCAGGGTTTTCGAACCCCAAATCCTGGTTGAGCGCTGCACATGCTCTGCCGAACGCGTCGAGCAGATGATCTATGATTTCTCGCCCGAGGACCGGGCGGAGATGGTGGTGGATGGGCAGATCGAGGTCGTTTGCGAGTTCTGCTCGACGCATTACCAGTTCAATCCGAACCAGTTTTAGGCAGGGTGGGGCTGCCGTTGGCCGGCACCTTACGACATCCTTGCGAAAAGTTCATTTGAGCCCGAGAGCGTGAATCATTAGGTTTTTCGCGACGGCACCGGGCGCGGAGGCGCCCCGAACCTCGAGGATCGCCTCTGTTGGACAAGACCGGCGGGCCGGATTCGGCACAACTCTCTCATCCCGAGCAGCCTCGCGCCGCCATGGTCGAAAGGCCACGCCGCCGGTTCGGCCTCCTTTCGGCGCTGGTAAGGTTTGCACTGGCCGTACTCGTCGTGGGCCTGGCAGCGTTTCAGGCCTATAGCTGGATCGCGAACCGGCCCGAGGCTCCCCAGCGCATGAACCGGGAGCGAACCTTTACGGTCAATGTGGTCGAACCGGTCTATGGGACCCACAGCGCCGATATCACAACCTACGGGCAGATCGCTGCCGCCCGCACGCTTGACCTTCGCGCGCAGGTACAGGGGCAGGTGATCGAAGTCTCACCCAACTTCGTGGCCGGCGGGCAGGTGGAGGCGGGCGAGGTTCTGGTGACAATCGATCCTTTTGCCTATGACGCCGCGGTGCTCGAGGCGCGGGCTGCAACTGCCAATGCCGAATTATCGCTTGCCGAAGCACGAGAAGCCAAGGTCCTTGAGGAACAGAACATCGAGACCGCGCGCGCTTCGCTCGCGGCGGCGCAAACCGATCTCGAGCGGGCGCGATCCCTCCTCGCTTCTGGCGCAGCAACTCAGCAAACCGTCGATACCCGCGCGCTAACAGTGGCCGAACGCGAACAGGCGCTCAACCAGCGCGAGGCCAATCTCTTTACGCTCGATGCACAGATCCTGCGCCAGCAGGCGGCGATCGAGCAGGCACGCCATCAACTCGAAATTGCCCAGCGCAACCGCGCCAATACCGAAATCACCGCTCCGTTCGATGGCACGGTCACGGCGAGCACGGTAACCCACGGAGGCCATGTCAACGCCAATGAAAGTCTCGGCTCGCTCTATGAGACTGCAACGCTTGATGTGAGCTTCATGCTCTCGGACCGCCAATATGGCGAGCTGCGCACTGCGGGTATCGCGGGACGCCCCGTGACGGTGACATGGAACGTCGAGCCACGGCCTGTTTCAGCCAGCGGTGCGATTACACGGACGGCGCCGCAGGTCGATCCGGCCACCGGCGGGGTGACGCTTTATGCGCGGCTCGACCCCCAGGATGCCGAGCTGCTGCGGCCCGGCACGTTCGTTTCGGTCGCGATCGAAGGGATCGCCCATCAGGACAGCCTGATGGTGCCGGAGACGGCAGTTTATGACGACAACCACCTTTACGTGATCCGAGAAGGGCGCATGGCCGCCATTCCCGTGACCATTCTCGCACGGCAGGGCGACCGGCTGATCATTGATGCCGAAATTCCCGAGGGCGAGCGCATCATCACCTCGCGGCTTTCTCAGGCGGGTGAAGGTGTTGCGGTCGTGGTCGAGGGCGAGGAGGCGCAAGCGGCGCCCGGCGGGCCGGCCGGGCCGGGCGGCAATGCCACGGTCCGGGGTCCTGGGCCCGGTGGTGGTGGGGGCGCGGTCATTCGCGGCCCGGGAGGTGGTGGCTGATGCGGCCCTCGCCACAGGCTTCGCAAGGCGTGCTGGCGGGCTTCGTCAAGCACCGGAACGCCGCCAATCTCTTCATGATCCTGTTCGTCCTGTTCGGGATCTGGGGCGTCAGCAATCTCAACCGGCAATTGATGCCCAACACCGAGACCCGCACCGTCAATGTCACGGTCAATTGGAGCGGGGCGTCGGCCGAAGACGTCGAGCGCAACGTATTGCAGCTCATCGAACCGGGGTTGAGCGCAATTGACGGCGTCGTCTCCATGAACTCCTTTGCGCGCGAAGGCCGCGCTCAGATCCGGGTCGATTTCGAACGTACAGTCAACATGCAGGCGGCCGAGCAGCGCGTGCAATCGGTCGTCTCTTCGGTCACCAATCTTCCTGAAGGCGCTTCGACGCCCACCGTTTCGGCCCAGCGCTTCTTTGATCCCGTGGCTGCAATCGCCATTTCAGGACCGTTCCCGGAGGAGGCGCTGCGGCGTTACGCGCGGGAAATCCGCGACGGGCTCCTGGCGGCGGGGGTCGACCGGGTAGAGTTCACCGGCTACCGCAGCCGGCAATTACGGATTGAGGTGGATGACGCCAAGCTGCGCCAGCTCGGGCTGACACTTGCCGACCTCGCCAATGCGCTTTCGCCCAATTTTTCTGACCGGCCGTCGGGTTCTCTGACAGGGGATTTTGATGCGCAGATCCGGGCTGCGGCGCGCGAACTTTCCGTGCGTCAGGTCGCAGAGACCGAGATTTTTTCCTCGGCCACCGGACAAACGCTGACATTCGGGGACGTCGCGACAATCACCGATACCTTCGATCCGAACACCCCGCTTGGCTATATGCGCGGGGAGCCGGCGATCAAGCTCCAGGTTTCGCGCGCAGCCAATGCCGATACGGTGACGACCTATGAAACGGTGCGCGATTATGTGGCCGAGCTTCAACCGACCCTTCCCCAATCGCTCAACGCGGTGGTCTTTGATGCGGCAGCCGAGCAGGTCAACCAGAGGCTGGGCCTTCTGATCTCGAACGGGGTCGCCGGTCTCATCCTCGTGCTGGTCGTCCTGTTCGTGTTCCTTGACGGGCGCATAGCGCTCTGGGTCGCTGCAGGCATACCCATCGCCATATTCGGCACGCTGGGCGCCATGTATGTCATGGGGCTGACGCTCGACATGATCTCGATGTTCGCTTTGATGATGATGCTGGGCGTTATTGTCGATGATGCCATTGTCGTGGGCGAGCACACATCGACCCTATATCGGGAGGGTCTCTCCCGTTCCGAAGCGGCCATCCAGGCAGCAAGCCGGATGGCGCCCCCGGTCATCGCCTCGGCGCTGACGACCATGGCGGCGTTTGCGCCGATCTGGCTGGTCGGAGATGTGGTGGGGCAGATCATGTCGCCCCTGCCGATCGTCGTCGTGGCTGTCCTCGCGGCAAGCCTGATCGAGAGCTTTTTCATCCTGCCCGGCCACCTCGCCCATGCCTTGCCGCGCCAGCGCAAGCGGCCAGGCCCGTTCCGGCGCGGCTTTGACAGGGGCTTCGCCTTTTTCCGTGACAGGATGTTCGGCACGATCGCCGAATGGTCCTATTCCTGGCGCTATCTTACCGCGGCCATCGCAATTGCCATTTCGGTCGGCGCGCTGGGACTTCTCTTTTCCAACCAGTTGCGTTTCGAGTTCTTTCCAACCGCCGAGGGCGAGAGCTTCAACGTCTCCGCGCAGTTCCAGGCTGGCACGCCGCAGAGCGAGATGGCGGCTATCGTTCAGGACATCGAGCGTGCGGTGTCCGAGGTCGAGCACAGCCTCACCCCTGACGGGGAGACGCTGATCGTCACCACTTATGCCAGTCTCGATCTCGAAGAAGGGCGGGCGAACTTCAACGTCTATCTGACCCCTTCCGAAGCGCGATCGGTGCGCACGCCAGTCATCACCCAGGCGCTGAGGGACAATCTGCCGTCTGTCGCCGGCGTTGAGAGCATAGGCATCCGCGAGTTCCGTGGCGGACCGCAGGGCCAGGCCATCGACATCCGTTTCATCGGCAGTTCGGCCGGTGTACTCAAGCAGGCATCGGAAGATCTCCAGGACATTCTGGAAGGTTTTCCCGAGGTCGACTCGGCGTCCGACACGCTGTTCTACGGCAGCCCCGAGCTGGTCATGAACCTCAACGCGCGCGGCGCGGCACTGGGTTTCGATCTCAATACGCTTGGAACCCAGGTTCGGGACGCATTCGAAGGCCGTACCGTGGGCACGATCGCCTCCAATGACGATGAGATCACCGTCACCCTTGTGCGCGGGAGCGATGAAACCGGCTCTGCCGCCTTGCGCGAAATGTGGGTGCGGGCGCCTTCGGGCACTTATGTACCGCTCGCCTCCATAGTCGATTTTTCCGAGAACCAAGGCTTTGCGTTCATTGCCCGTGAGAATGGCCGGACGGCGGTGTCGGTGCGGGCTAATGTCACCGAAGGCACCGATGCCGGCGCCATACTCTCGCGGCTGGCCGCAGACTATCTGCCCCAGATCACGGCGCGATACGATATTACTTACGAGTTCGGCGGCAGGCAGGCCGAGCAGAACGCAGCCTTTGCCGATCTGGGTGTCGGAGCGCTGTTTGCCCTTGCAGTGATGTATATCATCATCTCGTGGATCTTCGGGTCCTGGTTCACCCCCTTTGCCGTTATGGCAATTATCCCCTTTGGCATTGCTGGGGCCGCATGGGGCCATTTTCTCCTGGGCTACCCCCTGACCGTGGTCTCCATGATGGGCATGCTCGGGCTGGGCGGCATTCTGGTTAACGCATCGATCGTGATGATCGCGCGGATGAATGAGAGAATGGCCGGCGGCGAGGGGCTGCGTGCCGCGTCGATCGGCGCCTCAAGGGACCGCCTGCGCGCCGTGTTGCTCACCTCACTCACAACGATCGGCGGGCTGGCACCGCTGTTGTTTGAAAAGAGCCTCGTTGCTCAATTCCTGATCCCGATGGCCGTGACCATCGTCTCCGGACTGGGGCTCGCGACGCTGCTGGTCCTTTTTCTCGTACCCGCCATCCTAGGTATCGGCGCCGATGTGGCCGCGCTGCTGCGCTGGCTGTTCCTGACGCCCAATGCGCCGACCTTCCGCGAGCTTGTCAGCGGCCGTCACCACGAGGCGCCGCCTCAGGCACCGGCGGAGTAAAAGCCTCCGCCGATTGGGATAACTACACCTGATCCAGTGCGTATTCGAAATCCGCTATCAGATCTTCGGCATCCTCCAGGCCGACCGAGAGGCGGAGCAGGCCGTCCGTTATGCCCATCTCGGCCTTGTCCTCATCGGAAAAGCGCTGGTGGGTGGTGGTAGCGGGGTGAGAAATGATGGATTTGGCGTCGCCCAGATTGTTGGATATGGCTACGATCGCCAAGGCATCGGCGGCGCGGAAAGCCGCCTCTTTGCCGCCCTTGACGGTGAAGGCGACGAGCGTTGACCCCCCATCCATCTGCGCCTTTGCCAGATTGTGCTGGGGGTGAGAGGGATGGAAGGGATAGCTGATCGACTCGATTTTTGGATGACCAGCGAGAAAATCTGCGAGCCTTGATGCGCTCTCGGTCATCGCCCTGACGCGCAGCGGCAGAGTTTCGAGGCCCTTTAACAGCACCCAGGCGTTGAACGGGCTCATTGAGGGGCCGGTCTGGCGAATGATCGTATGGATATCGGCTTCGACGAGTTCCTTGCGTCCAAGGATGACGCCACCCAGCGCCCTGCCCTGCCCGTCCATATGCTTGGTGGCGGAATAGGTGACGAGATCGGCGCCGAGTTCGAGCGGCTTTTGCCAGATGGGTGTGGCAAAGACGTTGTCGACGATCAACACCGCCCCGTTTGCATGAGCGATCTCTGCGACCGCCCTCAAATCGACCAGTTCCAGCGTCGGGTTGGTTGGCGTCTCGACAAAGATGATCTTCGTGTTGGGCCGCATGGCGCGGGCGAAATTTTCCGGGTCGCGGCCGTCTACAAGAGTGGATTCCACGCCCCAACGCGGCAGGTAATCCTCGATCACATAACGGCAGCCGCCAAAAAGCGCGCGTGCCGCCACCGCATGATCGCCTGCACGGACCTGGCTCATGACCGCCGTTGTCACCGCCGCCATGCCGGTCGCCGTGCCGCGTGCCGCTTCGGCGCCTTCGAGAAGCGCCGCGCGCTTTTGAAACATTTCGACCGTGGGGTTGGAGAAGCGCGAATAGATATGGCCCGGCTCCTCGCCCTTGAACCGCGCTTCGGCGCCTGCGGAGGTGGGATAGACGAAGCCGGAATTGAAAAAGATCGCTTCGGATGTCTCCCCGTGCTGGCTACGCTCCATGCCGCCGTGAACCAGCATGGTCTGCGCCTTGCGGCGCCTGTGGTCATAGAGCGGGTTCTTTTCCTTGGACATGGGCAACCTCGAACAAAAAAACCGGCACGCGTTAATCGCGGCCGGTGCGGGAACTGGTCTCTTTAGCAGATTGTTTTAGGTGGCCTGCAATCGGACCGGCCAAATCACCACCTGACCCTACGGATCGTACAGTCAATGGTGACTTACCGCCAAATGCGGCTTGGCGTCAATCGTGCGCGTTGATAAGCCTTTTTGAGGTTCCATTGCGGGAGGCGGACCGGCAGATGAGCGAAGCGTGGCCACAGGGCATATTTTCGGCACGGCTGATCAAGACGCTGGCCAGCACCGGCGCGGTCGCTTCGGGCAAGAAGTTCGATGTCGATCAGGTGCAGCCGGCCAGCCTCGATCTGCGGTTGGGCGAAAGGGCGCTGCGCGTGCGCTCCAGCTTTTTGCCCGGGCCTGAAAAAACGGTCGCCGAGCGGGTCGAGAACCTCAAGCTCCACGAGATCGATCTCACCAAGGGTGCCGTGCTCGAACGTGGCTGCGTCTACATAGTACCGCTGCTCGAAAGCCTCGACCTGCCCAAAGAGGTTGCGGCGGCGGCCAACCCCAAGAGTTCGACAGGACGGCTCGACATATTCACCCGCGTTATTACCGACGGGGCCCGGAGCTTCGATACGGTACCGGCCGGTTACAAAGGTCCGCTTTATCTCGAGATTTCCCCGCGCACATTTCCGGTGCTGGTGCGGACCGGCTCACGGCTCTCCCAGATGCGCTTCCGCTCGGGCAACCCGCGCCTCACGGTCGCTCAGCACAAGGCGCTGCACAAGAAGGAGACGCTGGTCTTTGATCCCAATATGGATGTGGGTGAAGGCGTGTCGCTCTCGATCGACCTCAAGGGGGATGGGCGTGGCGGGCTCATCGGCTTTCGTTCCAAGCGTCACACGGCGGTGGTCGATGTGGACAGGAAGGACCTGCTAGAGGTGCTCGATTATTGGGAACCGCTTTACAATCGCGGCGACAACGAGCTGATCCTTGATCCCGATGAATTCTACATCCTCGTTTCGCGCGAGAGCGTGCATGTACCGCCCGACTATGCCGCCGAGATGGTGCCGTTCGACCCGCTGGTAGGTGAATTCAGGGTGCATTATGCGGGCTTTTTCGATCCCGGCTTCGGGCACTCGGCTGCGGGCGGGGAGGGTTCGCGCGCGGTGCTGGAAGTGCGTAGCCGCGAAGTGCCCTTCCTTCTGGGCCATGGCCAAACCGTGGGGCGGCTGATCTATGAAAAAATGGCCGAGCGCCCGGCAGAACTCTACGGTTCGGCGCTCGGTTCCAACTATCAGGCGCAAAGTTTGAAGCTCTCCAAACACTTCAAGGCGTTTCCGCCGCAAGATCAGTAGAGGCACAGACATGCAAATTGCTGCTTACGGCGCAAGCGCGGCGACATCACCGCTCGCCCCACTCAACATCAACCGGCGTGAACCCGGCCCACGTGATGTCGAGATCGACATCCTCTATTGCGGCGTGTGCCATTCGGATCTCCATACCGTGCGCAATGAATGGGGCGGGGCGAAATATCCGGTGGTGCCCGGCCATGAGATCGTTGGGCGCGTGACACGGGTTGGGTCCGATGTGTCCGGCTTCGCAGTGGGCGACACGGCCGGGGTCGGCGTTCTTGTCGATTCCTGCCGCACCTGCCCCTCATGCGCGGAGGGGCTCGAGCCCTACTGCGAAAACGGCGCGACCGGCACCTATAACGACACGGACAAGACTTCCGGCGGCGTGACCTATGGCGGCTATTCCAAACGCGTAGTCGTCGACCAGCACTTTGTTTTTTCCATTCCGGGTAACCTCGAGCCCGCAGGCGTGGCACCGCTGCTTTGCGCCGGAATCACGACCTGGTCGCCGCTCAGGCACTGGAAGGTCGGACCCGGCCAGAAAGTGGGCGTCGTGGGCTTGGGCGGGTTGGGCCATATGGGGGTGAAGTTCGCGCGGGCGCTTGGGGCGCACGTTGTGATGTTCACGACTTCGCCGGGCAAGGCTGCGGATGCGGAAAAACTCGGCGCCCATGAGGTGGTGGTCTCGACCGAGCGCGAGCAGATGAGTGCTCACCGCAAGAGCTTTGACTTCATCCTCAACACGGTCTCTGCCAAGCATGATCTCAACGCCTATGTGCGGCTCTTGAGGCGCGATGGCGTGATGACGCTTGTTGGCATTCCTCCCGAGCCGCACCCGCCGCTTTCGGTGGGGCTTTTACTCGACCAGCGCCGCTCGATTGCAGGTTCGGCCATTGGTGGGGTGCCGGAAACCCAGGAAATGCTCGATTTCTGCGGCCAGCACGGCATCACGGCAGATATCGAACTCATCGCCATGAGCGAAATCAACACCGCCTATGAGCGCATGCTCAAAGGCGATGTCCGGTACCGGTTCGTCATCGATATGGCGACGCTCTGAGCCGCCAACAGACGTCAGGCGATTTCAGGCGAGTATTTCGCCAGAGCCTTGATCACCTGTTTCGCGCTGATGCGGCCGATCTGCCTGCCGTCCGCATCTGTGACCCCGACCCATTGATGCTCGGCGAACCAGGGCAATACGTCCTCACAGCGCGCGTCCATGGCAACTGCGTGCTCGCAGTCCTCAAAGGAACCTCGCTCCATAATGGTGCGCACATGGATGGCGCGGGCCTTGTTTACGTCGCGGACGAATTCCTCGATATGCTCGTTGGCCGGGTGCAGAACGATCTCCTCGGGCTTGCCCACCTGCTGAACCGCCCCGTCCTTGAGCACCGCGATGCGGTTGCCGATCTTGAGCGCCTCGTCAAAATCATGGGTGATGAAGAGGATCGTTTTGTTGAGCGAGGATTGCAGCTCAAGCAACTGATCCTGCATGCCGGAGCGGATCAGCGGGTCGAGAGCGGAAAAGGCCTCGTCCATGAGGAGAATGTCGGTGTCCATGGCAAGGGCGCGGGCGAGGCCGACCCGCTGCTGCTGGCCGCCCGAGAGCTGCCGGGGGCGCGACTGTTCATAGCCGGACAGGCCTACGACCTCGATCCAGTGCGCCGCCCGTTCCAGCCGCTCGGTCTTCCTGACGCCGCGGACTTCCAGCCCATAGGCGACATTGTCGATGACAGAACGATGCGGGAGCAGGCCGAACTTCTGGAATACCATGGCGATCGAGTTGCGCCGGAAGGTGCGCAACTCGTCAAGGTTCATCGCTAGCACATCCTCGCCATTGACTGTGATTTCGCCGGCCGTCGGGTCAATCAACCTGTTGACGTGCCGGATGAGGGTCGACTTGCCTGAGCCCGAGAGTCCCATGACAACGAAGATCTGGCCCTTCTCGATGTCGAGCGTCACATCGTCCAGACCTACGACATGGTTGGTTTCGGCCTGAACTTCGTTCTTGGATTTTCCCTGCCGCAACAGCTCGAGCGCCGATTGCGGATCGGGTCCGAAAATCTTGGTGACGCCATTGATGGCGATGGCAAGATCGGTGGTAGTGGGATTGATATCCATCAGCGTGCCTCCGCCAGTCCGATTTTCGACTGCAGGCGTTTTCCATAGGCCTGGGTGATGCGGTCAAAGACGATGGCGAGAACAACGATGCCCAGCCCGGCGAAAAGCCCGCGGCTGACTTCGAGCCGTCCGATGCCCTGCAGCACCTGGTAGCCCAAACCCCCGGCCCCGATCATCGAGGCGATCACTACCATGGCCAGCGCCATCATGGTGGTCTGGTTGACCCCGGCAAGGATCGTGGGCAGGGCCAGCGGGATCTGCACCCCGAACAGGCGCTGCGAGGGTGTGTCGCCAAAGGCGCGGCTTGCTTCCATCACCGCGGGATCGACATTGCGCAAACCCAGATCCGTGAGCCGCATCAGGGGCGGGGAGGCATAGACGATGGTTGCGAGCAGAGCCGGTATCTTGCCCGGCCCAAAGATCATGACGGTCGGAATGAGATAGACAAAGCTCGGCATGGTCTGCATGAGGTCGAGCACAGGTGTGACGATTTGGCGGACCTTGAGCGAACGTGACATCCAAACCCCGATGGGAATGGAAATGACGATGGCGGTGATCGTTGCCGCGAGCATGAGTGCGGTCGTCACCATAGCATCGCGCCAAAGCTCCATGACTCCCATGAAAATCAGCGCGAAGAAGACGATAGCGGGGAGCTTCCAGCTACGCGTCGCGAGCCAAGCCAGCCCCACGAGAAGGCCAATGATCAGCCACCATGGCGTTGCGAGCAGGAGACGCTCGATCGCATTGAGCAGCATCAGGAGCGGATAGGCCGCTGCCTCGAGTTCACCGCCCCAATTGCGGACGACCCAGTTGAGGCCTTCGTCGATGGCCCGGCGGAGGGGCCTTGTGTCGATCAGTTCGGGAAACATTGAGAGTTCTTGTTGCCCCTTGCCCTTTAACGGAAAAAGCGACCGGGCGGCCGGCCCGGTCGCAAATTGGAAAGCTCAGACGGCTCTATCAGCCGAGGCTGGCAAGCACACGCTCGGCCACATCCTCGGGCACCCAGGTGGTCCAGAGGTCCTGCTCGGTGCGCAGGAAATTCTCTGCCGTCTCGGCAGCGCCTGCCATGTTCTCTTCGCCGTAAACCAGCAGCGCGCTGATCTGGGCGTTGGTGAGCCCGGCCTTGGAAAGATAATCGGCAATCCCCGGCGCTTCCTCGGGCAGCCAGGCAGCCGCGCCGATCACCGCAGGCGAAGACGGATAGGCCGTGATGCCGGCGGGCTCGGTGCAATCGGGATCGGTGTTGCATGCGTAAGTCGCCTCGTCGACCGGACCCAGATCGAGCTGTACAGCGTCGTACTGGCCGAGAATTGAGGTCGGACCCCAATAGTAGAACAGGATCGGCTCTTCACGCGTGAAGGCCCGGGCAATTGAGGCATCGAGCGCCCCGCCCGATCCGGGCGAGAACAGCGTCCAGCCCTTTTCTTCCATGTCATAGGCTTCGAAGAGGGCGGAAGTCGAAAGCTCGCAGGCCCAGCCCGGCGGGCAGGAGTAAAGCCTGCCAAGTTCAGGATTTTCAGGATCTGGGAACAGGTCGGGCCGCGCGATTACAGCTTCGGCCGTGGTGAGTTCAGGATGGGCTTCCTGCGTGTAGCGAGGAATGAACCAGCCTTCGACGGTGCCGTCGGTGATGGCGTCGCCCAGCTCGACGACAACCCCGTCTTCGATGCCTTGTGCCCAGGCCTCCTCAATTGAGCTCGTCCAAAGCTCGGGAGCGACTGCGGGCCGCCCGCGCGAAAGCATGGAGGCAGATGTCGGCACCGTATCGCCCGCCACGATCTCGGCATCGCAGCCAAAGCCATCCTCGAGAATGATCGCGTGGATATGGGCCAGCGCTGCGGCGGAAGGCCATGTCATTTCGGCGATATCGATGGTGCGGTCGGTTTCGCAGGCGGTCTCCTGTGCGAGAGCCGGTATGGATGTGGTCGCAAAAATCGTCCCAGAAAGCGCGACAACACCCATCGCGGCGGCAACGCCACCGGATTTGAAAAGCATATTTATGCCTCCAGCAATGTTTAAGGTGGCCGGAAACTAGCAACCCGATGGGTCCGTGTCAAATCCGGCAATTCTTGCAGGAATACAGTATAAATGGCGAACGCTTTTCCAGCCGCTACTTAGCCACGACTACACCGAGATGCTGGAAACACCCGTTTTTTGTTCTGTTAAGCAGCGCCGCAAATGTCCAGATGCCACTTTGTTGACAAAAATTAATTATCACGGCCGCACGAGTGGTTACTCGACATCGGAGTTCGCTGCTGTACGGGTCGCTTGACGGCGTTGGGTTTTTATCCCAATTAATGTCGCGCGAGGCGGGTGTAGCTCAATGGTAGAGCAGAAGCTTCCCAAGCTTACGACGAGGGTTCG
>CAYSBF010000026.1:11695-29096 GCA_964429025.1 uncultured Pelagibacterium sp. | reverse complement strand
TGGCGACCAACATCCCCAGCCACAACCTCGGTGAGGTGATCGACGCGGTTTTGGCGGTTATGGACAACCCCGACATCACGGTTGACGAGCTGATGGAGGTGATACCAGGCCCGGACTTTCCGACGGCAGGCATCATTCTCGGCAAGTCCGGCATCCGCTCGGCCTATGAGACAGGGCGGGGCTCGATCCTCATGCGCGGCCGGGTCACCGTCGAGGAGGTGCGCAAGGAGCGCGAGGCACTGATCGTTCACGAGATTCCGTATCAGGTGAACAAGGCCGTGATGATCGAGAAGATCGCCGAGATGGTGCGCGACAAACGCATCGAAGGCATCGCCGACATCCGCGATGAATCCGACCGCCACGGGATGCGTGTGGTCATCGAACTCAAGCGCGACGCGGTTGCCGATGTTGTGCTGAACCAGCTCTACCGCTTCTCGATGTTGCAGACCTCCTTCGGCTGTAATTTTGTCGCGCTCAATGGCGGCAAGCCGGAACTGATGTCGCTCAAATCCATCCTCGAAGCCTTCCTGCGCTTCCGCGAGGAGGTCGTGACGCGGCGGGCGCGGTTCTTGCTCAACAAGGCGCGCGACCGTGCCCATGTGCTGGTCGGGCTTCTGGTCGCGGTGAACAATGTGGACGAGGTCATTCGCCTCATCCGCTCGTCACCGGACCCCGCAACGGCGCGTGAAAAGCTGCTCGACCGCGACTGGCCGGCCGGCGAAGTGGCGGACCTGATCGCTCTCATCGACGATCCGCGCCACCGGGTGAACGAGGACGGGACCTTCCGGCTCTCGGACGAGCAGGCCCGCGCGATCCTGGCGCTGACCCTGTCGCGGTTGACGGCGCTGGGACGCAATGAGATCGGGGACGAGCTCAACGGGCTCGGCAGCCAGATCGAGGACTATCTCGAAATCCTGCGTTCGCGCGACCGCGTGCTGACGATCATCCGCGAGGAACTCGAAGAGGTAAGGACGCAGTACGCGACCCCGCGGCTGACGCAGATCGATGAGTTCGCGGGCGATCTCGATGACGAGGACCTGATCGCGCGCGAGGATATGGTGGTGACCGTTTCTCACGCGGGCTACATAAAGCGCGTGCCGCTTTCGACCTACCGCGCACAGCGGCGGGGTGGGAAGGGCCGTTCCGGTATGGCGACGCGCGACGAGGACTTTGTCGCACGCCTCTTTGTGGCTAACACCCATACGCCGGTTCTGTTCTTCTCGTCGCGGGGCATCGTCTACAAGCTCAAGGTCTGGCGGCTTCCGGTCGCCGCGCCCAATAGCCGCGGCAAGGCGCTCATCAACATGCTGCCGCTCGAAGAGGGCGAACGCATCACCTCGATCATGCCGCTGCCCGAAGACGAGGAGACGTGGGACAGCCTCGACGTGGTCTTTGCAACGCGGCGCGGCAATGTGAGGCGCAACAAGCTTTCCGACTTCGTCGAGGTGCGCCAGAACGGCAAGATCGCCATGAAGCTCGACGAGGGCGACGGAATCGTTGGCGTCGAAACGGCCCGGCCGGACGACGATGTGCTGCTTGCGACGTCCGGCGGACGCGCAATCCGGTTCGAGATCGACAATGTCCGCGTGTTCAAGGGGCGCGACTCCACCGGTGTCCGGGGTGTCACCCTGGGAGATGGGGAAGAGGTCATATCCCTCTCCATCCTTCGCCATTTCGATGCGACCCCCGGCGAACGCAACACGTTCCTAAAGCAGTATGGGGCCAACCGCCGTGCGGCGACCGGCGACGAGCCGGATACCGAAATCGCGGTTTCGGACGATGGCGATGCCGAATCCGATGCCGGCGAGACCGCACTTTCGGTAGAGCGTTACGCCGAAATGGACGCCGCCCAGCAGTTCATCCTGACGATCAGCGAAAAGGGCTACGGCAAGATATCCTCGGCCTATGAATTCAGGACCTCGAACCGAGGCGGAAAGGGCATTCAGGCGACGGACCTCTCCAAGATCCGCGAAATCGGCGGCCTGGTGGCGGCCTTCCCCGTAGAAGAAACCGACGAATTGATGCTGGTGTCCAATGGAGGGCAACTCATCCGCGTGCCGGTGGCGGGAATCCGCTTCACCAGCCGCGCGTCGAAAGGCGTGAGGGTCTTCAATACGTCGCAGGACGAGAAAGTCGTCTCAGTCGAACGTATCAGCGAGCCGGAAAACGGCGGCGAGGATGCAAGCGCCGAGAGCGGCGGGGAGCCGCAAGCCGATTGATCGAAACGCGGCCTCTTGCCAATGGCAGGAGGCCGTGGCTAGCTCCGGCATTCATGTCCGGAGCGCATGCCGATGCCCGACACCGCATCCCTCGTCACCTTCGTCACTGCGGCCTTCTTTATTGCCGTAGTGCCAGGCCCTACCGTCACCGTGATCATTGCCAGCGCGTTGTCCCGTGGCACGCTTGCCGGCCTCGCCATCATCGCGGGCACGCAGATCGGGCTGATGACCATGATTCTGGTGGTCGCGCTGGGGCTCGAGGCGGTGATGAGCTTCATGGGCTGGGCCTTCGACATCATCAAGCTTGCCGGAGCGGCCTATCTCATCTGGCTCGGTCTGGGAATGTTGCGGTCACGCGGCGAGATCGAAGGGATGGAGGCTGAACGGCACAGGACCTTGCGGGGATATGCCGTTCAGGGCTTCCTTGTGATCTGGGCGAACCCCAAGGCGCTCCTTTTCTTCGGCGCCTTCCTGCCGCAGTTCGTGGCTGGCTCGGGCTCGGCGCTTCCGCAAATTGTGCTGTTGGGCGTATTGTTCATGGCCGTCACAACCGTGAGTGACTCCGTCTATGCGGTTCTTGCCGGACGGGCCCGGCATTGGATCACTGCGGCTCGCGTCAAGCTGGTCAGCCGCGTTTCAGGCGCGATGCTGATCGGCGGCGGCATCTGGCTTGCGCTGCAACGGCGGGCGTGACAGAAACGCGACATGGCAGACCGTATCGGATTTTACCCCGGCTCGTTCGACCCCGTGACCAACGGGCATCTCGATGTCATTGAGCGCGCGTGCAAGCTGGTCGACAAATTGATCGTGGGGATTGGCGTCCACGCGGCCAAGAAGCCATTTTTGCCGCCCCCCCTGCGCAGGCAGCTGCTCTCGGAGGTGGCGGGCCCCATCGCGTTGCGGCACGGCATCGCGATCGAGATCGCGGAATTCGACGGGTTGATGGTGCAGGCTGCGCAGCGCCTCGGCGCCACACTGGTGATCCGCGGCCTGCGCGATACGACTGATTATAATTACGAGATGCAGATGGTGGGCATGAACGCCCAGATGGCGCCCGAGGTGCAGACGGTATTTGTGCCCTCAAGTCCTTATGTGCGCCACATTTCGGCGACGCTTGTGCGCCAGATTGCAGAAATGGGTGGGGACGTAACTCCTTTCGTTCCAAGGACAGTTCTAAAAGCTCTGGAGAAATAATGGCCGCGCACGCACCAACGCCAGCCAACCGTGTGGTTGGGATTCTGGTACTTGCCTTTGTCGCCCTTTTCACCGTGATGATTGCTTTGTCCTACATGCCCTTCGGGCGTGTCGAAGCCCAGAGCGCGGCAAGTGCCCAGGTTCCCGAGGGGGCGCCGATCGCCACCCTGACTCTGGCCGACGGAGAAGTGCAGATTGCGCTGCGGCCCGATCTCGCACCAAATCACGTTGAGCGCATTACGGAGCTGGCGAACTCGGGCTTCTATGATGGGCTCAAATTCCACCGGGTAATCGATGGCTTCATGGCCCAGACAGGTGATCCGCTTGGTAACGGCACGGGCGGCTCCGATCTGCCGGACCTTGAAGCTGAGTTTACCGATACCCATTTTGCGCGCGGTACGCTCGGCATGGCGAGGTCGGCCAATCCCAATTCGGCCAACTCGCAGTTCTTTATTGTCACCGCAGACGCCCCGCATCTCAACGGACAGTATACGCTCTTTGGCAACGTGATCTCCGGCATGGAGTTCGTGGACAACATCAAGAAGGGCAATCCGCGCGCCAACGGCATGGTCGAAGATCCCGACGCCATTGTCTCCTTCCGTGTCGCGGCGCCCGAATAATCTTTACCCACTACAAGGACAGGACCATGGCCACTTACGCCGATCCGGAAAACACGATCATCATGGACACGACGAAGGGCACCGTCGTTATCGAACTGCGCCCCGACATCGCACCGAACCACACGGCGCGCATCAAGGAACTGGCCCGCGAGAAATTCTATGACGGGATCGTCTTCCACCGAGTGATCGAGGATTTCATGGCCCAGGTCGGATGCCCACGCGGCAACGGCACTGGCGGCTCCGACAAGCCCGATCTCGCCGCCGAGTTCAGCACTGAAAAGCATGTGCGGGGAACGGTCTCGGCCGCCCGTTCGGCCAATCCCAATTCGGCCAATTCCCAGTTCTTTATCTGCTTTACCGACGCGCCCTGGCTCAATGGCCAGTATTCGGTCTTCGGCAAGGTGATCGAGGGTATGGAGGCGGTCGATCAGCTCGAGCGTGGCGAGCCGGTCCGCAACCCGGACAAGATCGTCTCCATGCGCGTCGCGGCTGACGCCTGATCTCGATGCTGAGGCAGGCGGCACTTTCGCTGACGGTTGTCGCGGCAAGTGCCGTGCCTGCCCTTGCTGACGTCGTTACGTGTGAAGCTTCCGACCGGGAGACCTCGATCGAGATCGCGGTCGATTTTTCCGAAACGCGGGACGCCGGTATTGTGGAGGGCGTGCGTGTGGTCACTCCTGACTATCGCCTCTCCACCTATCGGGGCGAGTTGGACCGGCCGGAAGAGACTTTGGCTTTTTCGGAAGTCGCGTTCGACCGGATCGAGTTGGGTCTGGAGTCCCAAGATGCCGGACCGATGACCCTGTTGGTCAAACTGGTCCGGGCCGCCATCTTTGACCCTGAAGGCGGCCCCGATCGCGATGTGGTGGTTGCCGGCGTTGCTCGTATCGGTTTCGGCAGAACCGTTACCCTGACCTGTATAGGCTGGTAGCCAAATTCTTCGCCAGCTCCAACTGACCCGCTGCACCTCATGAGAGTGGAACTCTTCGACTTCGAATTGCCTGAAGCCCTGATCGCGTTGCACCCGGTTAGCCCTCGCGACAGCGCGAGGATGCTGGTCGTGGGCGCCGACGGGAAGCTGTCCGATCGGGTGGTGACCGACCTCGTTGACATTTTGCAGCCCAACGACGTGCTCGTGGTCAATGATACGCGCGTCATACCTGCGGAACTTAAGGGCGTCCGACACAGGGGCGAATATGCCGCCAGCGTTTCTTTCAACCTCCACAAGAGGATGGACGGATGTACCTGGCTTGCCTTTGCGCGTCCCGCCAAACGGCTCCAGCCAGGCGACCGCGTCCTGTTCGGTGAGACATCCGAAGTGTGCATGCTGGACGAACTCTCGGCGACCGTGAAGGCCGTTGAAGAGGGCCAGGTGACACTCTGCTTCGACTTTTCGGATGCAATGCTCGACGAGGCGATCAAGGCCAGGGGCGCCATGCCACTGCCTCCCTATATCGGGCTGAAGCGCGGGATCGAGGAGCGCGACAGGACCGACTACCAGACGGTCTACGCCCGCCATGATGGTGCGGTTGCGGCCCCAACGGCCGGGCTGCATTTCACTCCCGAACTGCTCGACCGGCTCGAAGGCAAGGGCGTGACGATCGAGCATGTAACTCTGCATGTGGGGGCGGGGACCTTCCTTCCCATGAAGGCGGACGACACGGACGATCACAAGATGCACGCCGAGTGGGGCGAGGTCTCACCTGATGCGGTCCAACGGATTGAGATGGCAAGGATAAAGGGCGGGCGCGTCGTTGCCGTCGGGACGACGAGCTTGCGGCTTCTCGAAAGCGCTGCGCGCGAGACGGGGAAGCTGGAGCCATTCACGGGGGAGACTGACATCTTCATCACGCCCGGCTTTGAGTTCCGGGTAGTCGATGTGCTGATGACGAATTTCCACCTGCCGCGCTCGACGCTCTTCATGCTCGTATCGGCCTTTTCCGGGTTGGAGACCATGCACCACGCCTATAAGCACGCGATCGATAGTGGATATCGCTTCTATTCCTACGGCGACTCCTCGCTGCTTTTTCGGGCCGACAGATGACCGATCATTTCCAGTTCACTCAGATTGCCACCGACGGCATGGCCCGGCGGGGACGGATCGACACTCCACGCGGTGAAATCCGTACACCGGCCTTCATGCCCGTTGGGACAGCCGGAACGGTTAAGGCCCTTTATCCGGAACAGGTGCGCGAAACCGGCGCCGACGTTCTATTAGGGAACACGTATCATCTCATGCTGCGGCCTGGCGCCGAACGCGTGGCGCGATTGGGAGGTCTGCACCAGTTCATGGATTGGCAGCGACCGATCCTGACGGATTCCGGCGGGTTTCAGGTGATGAGCCTGGCCAAACTGCGCAAGCTCGACGAGAACGGGGTGACGTTCAAATCCCACATCGACGGTTCGAGCCACAGCCTCACGCCCGAACGGTCAATTGAAATCCAGAAGCTGCTGGACTCCGACATCATCATGCAGCTTGACGAGTGCGTGGCGCTTCCAGCCGAACATGATGAACTCGAACGGGCCATGGAGCTCTCCCTGCGCTGGGCCGAGCGGTCCAAGAAAGCATTCAATGAAGCCGCAGGAAGGGCGCTGTTCGGCATCGTTCAGGGTGGCGACAATCCCGAACTGCGCGCTCGATCTGCCAGGGGACTGATCGATATCGGCTTTCACGGCTATTCGGTCGGAGGGCTTGCGGTCGGCGAGCCGCAGGATGTGATGTTCAGGGTCATCGAGGACGTGACCCCTCAGCTTCCAACGGACAAGCCGCGATACCTGATGGGGGTAGGCAAACCAGACGACCTGTTGGGCGCGGTTGCGCGGGGCATCGACATGTTCGATTGCGTGCACCCGACACGTGCCGGACGGCATGGACACGCCTACACAAGGTTCGGCGTCATCAATCTCAAGAACGCCCGGCACAAGGACGACCCGCGACCGCTCGATGAGACGTCACCCAACCCTACCGCCAGGCGCTTCTCGCGCGCCTACCTCCATCACCTGGTCCGATGTGAGGAGATTCTTGGCGCCATGATCCTCTCCCAGATCAATCTTTCCTACTATCAGGAGTTGATGGACGGAATGCGAAATGCCATTGAGAATGCGACTTTCGCAGAATATTGCGCGTCGGTCCGGGAGGGGTGGACCCGAGGGGATCTGCCCGCGCTGGATTAGAGGATTTTCCGATGTCCAACAAAGCCCGCAAGGCGGCTTTCGCCGATCTCGCCAAGCACAAGAAGCGCCTGTCCGGGACGACCATGCGGAACATGTTCGCAGAGGATGCCGAACGGTTCGCGAAGTTTTCGGCGCGGTTCGATGACATCCTTCTCGATTACTCCAAGAACCGGATCGACACTGAAGCCATGTCTGCGCTTTTCGCGCTTGCGCGCACGGCCGGGGTTGAGGAGCGGCGCGATGCGATGTGGGCGGGCGAACCGATCAACACGACGGAAAACCGCGCGGTGCTCCATATGGCGCTACGCCATTTCGGTGACGATGCCGTCATGGTCGATGGTGAGGACGTCATGCCCGGCGTCCGCGAAGTGCTGGCGCGCATAAGGGGCTTCTCCGGCGCCGTCCGCAGTGGCGATATCCGCGGCGCGCGCGGCGACCAGTTCACCGACATCGTCAATATCGGTATTGGCGGGTCCGATCTCGGGCCGGTGATGGTGACGCTGGCCCTCTATCCATACACACGCCCGGACCTTCGGGCGCATTACGTGTCCAATGTCGATGGCGCGCATATATCCGATACGCTCAAGCGTCTGGATCCAGCCCGGACTCTCTTCATCATTGCGTCCAAGACCTTTACGACCGACGAGACGATGACGAACGCGCATTCGGCGCGCAAATGGCTATCCGACGCGCTGGGCGAGGAGGCGGTCAACGATCACTTTGCCGCTGTCTCTACAAATATCTCTGCCTGCCAGGCTTTTGGCATTCGCGAGGACCGGATATTCGGGTTCTGGGATTGGGTCGGCGGGCGTTATTCGGTTTGGTCGGCGATTGGACTGCCCGTTGCCATTGCCGTCGGTTATGACAATTTCGAAGCCTTCCTGCGCGGGGCGGGCGAAATGGACCGGCATTTCCGCACAGCGCCGCTTGAAGAAAATCTTCCGGTGATCATGGCGCTGATTGGCGTCTGGTACCGTAACATTTGGGGCTTCGCCTCGCATGCCGTTCTGCCTTACGACCAGCGCCTGTCACGCTTTCCGGCGTATCTCCAACAACAAGACATGGAGTCCAATGGCAAGTCCGTCACTCTCAATGGAAAGGACGTGCCGTGGGATACAGGGCCGATCATCTGGGGCGAGCCGGGAACCAATGGGCAGCACGCCTTCTACCAGTTGATCCATCAGGGCACGAGCGTCATCCCTTGCGATTTCCTCATCGCCGCGAAGCCGCACGAGCACCTGCCGCCCCATCACGCTAAACTGGTAGCAAACTGCCTGGCGCAATCCGAGGCTCTGATGCTCGGCAAGACCGAGGACGAGGTGCTGGCGGAGTTGAAGGGGGCGGGGCTTTCAAAGGCGCAGATCAAGGCTCTCCTGCCGCACAAGGTATTCCCGGGCAATCGTCCCTCCAACACGATACTCTATTCGCAGCTTGACCCGGCCACGTTGGGCAAGCTGGTCGCGCTTTACGAGCACAAGGTGTTCGTGCAGGGCGCGGTCTGGAACATCAATTCCTTCGACCAGTGGGGTGTCGAACTGGGCAAGCAACTGGCCAAGGCCCTGCTGCCAAAGGTCGAAGGGGTGGAATTGAGCGAGGGGCATGACAGCTCCACCCGAGGACTGCTCGCTCACTTCCACCAATTGAAGGGCTGAGCAGTGACGATAACATCGGAAGAAGAGCTTGAGCGTCTCAAAGCCATCGGCCGCATCTGCGCCATAACACGGGACGCAATGGCGGCGGCGCTCGAGCCGGGAATGACGACGCGCGAGCTGGACGATATCGGCCGCAAAGTCCTCGATGAGCACGGCGCGCGCTCGGCGCCGGAGGTCACCTACAATTTCCCCGGCGCGACCTG
This sequence comes from uncultured Pelagibacterium sp., assembly GCA_964429025.1. Taxonomy (GTDB): domain Bacteria; phylum Pseudomonadota; class Alphaproteobacteria; order Rhizobiales; family Devosiaceae; genus Pelagibacterium. Next base: position 20,034 of record CAYSBF010000026.1, on the reverse strand, counting down.
TATTTCGGTCAATGAGGAAGTCGCGCACGGTATTCCGGGCCAGCGGGTGATCGAGGCAGGCGATCTGGTCAATATTGACGTGTCGGCAGAAAAGGACGGAGTCTTCGCCGACACGGGAGCCTCCTACATCGTTCCTCCGGGTACGCCCCGCATCGAGAAGCTTTGCCGAGACGGCAAGAAGGCGATGTGGGCCGGCATCCGTGCCGTGAAGGCGGGCGGCAGTTTGGCCGATATCGGTCAGGCAATCGGAAAGTTCGCCGGTACCAACGGCTATACGCTGATCCGGAATCTCGCCAGTCACGGTATCGGCTACGGCCTGCACGACGAACCTGGTGAAATCCCTACCTGGCCCGATCGCTCGGAGCGCCGCCGGATTTCCGACGGGCTTGTGTTTACGGTGGAGCCGTTCCTGTCGCTCGGCGGGAAAATGGCCCAGGAAAAGGCGGCGAACGATCCATGGACGCTGGTTGCGGTGCCGCCGGCGCTTTGCGTGCAGTATGAGCACACGGTCGTTGCCACGCGACGCGGCGCCATTGTCGTTACGCTCGCGGCCTAGAAGCCTTTCCTGAAGCCGATGGTGGTGGCGTTCGCACTGCCGCCGCCGCCAAAGCTGTTCCACGCGCCTGAACGGTGGTGGACCCGCCAGAAGAATTCGGTGTCCGGATCTTCGACAGTCGAGATGCTGATTTCAGGACTGAGATAGAAGAGGACTTCACCGGGGAGACCGTCTGCGGCCGCGCGCTGCGCTTCGACGCCCATTGTCTCATTGACCACGCTGACACCGAAGGTCAGAGATGGCGAGACACGAATACCCGAATCGGTGACGAACCCGTCATAGCGGCCGACCACGCCGCCCCACAACTCGCCAGTCGTCTTGGGTCCGGCCCGGACCGCTGCGCCTACCTCGAGCCCGACACGGACATCTTCGATGGGCTCGCCGAGGAACTGCTGGTAGCCGGCACCGACGACCACGGCATCCTCGTACGGCACTGCAAACGGCACCAGCGTCTCATACATGTGGCCCGCGCTCATCGGGCCGCCGAAGACGAACACCTTGCGGTGAGACTCCGGGGTATCCTGAGCAAAAGCTGGTAAGGCGAAAGCGCTCGCCGCGAGGGCGATAGCTGCAATCTTCATGGCAAAGCTCCACCCGCATGAGCGGGCATTTGTCGAGGTTTGCCATCAAAACGCTGCGTCGACGGGGCAGGTTCCGCGTAGGGATGAGAGGGTGGAACTTATAGCTGCCCCGCTGACGGCCTAGTCGGTGAGGACGAGGAGGATAGGCCCTGCGATCAGGAGGATCAGGATGGTGGCGCTGCGCAAGGGAAGCGAGTTGCGCATCCGTGCGAGCGGCAAAAGGCTCACGAGAAACACCGCGATAGGAGAGACAATCGCAACCCCGAGAAAGCCCGTGTCGAGAAAATTGCTGTAGCCGGCGAGCCTGAGCAGCACCCAATAGCCGCCGACAAAGCCCGCAATGGCGGCCATAACCATCAGCAGAACGTCCGCAAGGATCGAGACCATGCGGTCGCAGTATTGGGAGTCGATCACAAGCACGAGCCCGACCAGAACGAGAAACGTGGCGCTGAGCGCCGAAATCGCGCGCAGATCGGTGAGGGCAGCGATGGACGAGTGGGGGCGATAGGCGCCGAATTCCCGGCCCCCTATGGCATCTGGTGCGAAAGCACCAATCAGCCACATCACGCCCAGCGTGAAAAAGGCGCCAATGACAAAGGCAAGTGCCGTGACCGCAATGGCCTTGAGGCGTGATGTGGTGGAATTCATTGTTGGTCCGCTAGTCGGCGTCAGCCGGTCCGATGAAGACGGAGTAGGCGGCGTAACAGAAGTTGGCTTCGCAATCGTGGAGGGTCAGTTCGATTTCGATTCGTCCGGTATCATCGGATTTGAAATCGACGATCGGGTAGTAATCGTCCGCGCGATCTTCGGCAAACAGCTTGCCCGTCGCATTGTAGACGGCAAGGTCGAGATCGAAGCAATCATCGTCGCAATCGCCCATGACTTCGATGCGCCGGTCGCTTGGAACATCGAGGCTAACTCGCGAACTCGCGCCAGGCACCAACCGCACCACGCCGAAACTGTCGAGAAGGTAGCCGGGGAGCGTGATATCGATGTTCTCGAGAATCTGCTCGTATAGGCGCGAGGTGTGTACGTTCTGAGCCACGAGTTGGCTCGGTGCAAGCACTAATGCGGCAGCCAGCATCGCTCCCGCAATCGCATTTCCCGTCACTGCGCCCCCCAAAGGATCGATGACCGCTCCACCACCTTCTTAAGCGCAAGCGGCAGGGCCGTGCAAGTTCGCGCAGTGGAATGATGGGTCGATGCTCAACCGGCGTCTTGCACGGGCAGTTCGCCTCAATCCCCGGTCCGCATTTGCCAGTGCGCCGCAACCAGCCCTGCCAGCAATGCAACCTCGCCGAAATTACCGATCGGAACCGCTGCATCGGCTAGCATGGCGGCGGCAAACTGAACGATGGCGCCGAGAGCCAGCCAAGGGATGCGGACTTTCCACCACACAATGAGTCCGGCGGCCAGAAGCACAACCATCGTCACTATGGGAGCAAGCGGCGGGCCGTCAGAGCCAGCATTGCCATAGGAGATGACGCCATCTTGTCGTTGCAGCTCAAGCGAAAGATTGAACATGTCCTGCCAGAAGCCGACGGCAATCATGGCGAACATCAAGATAACAATTGCTGCAACTGCCAGCCGGCGCCGATTGAGCGACGCCCACGTCTGCGCCGCGAGGCAGTAGCCAGTTATCATCAGTAGCGGTGTCGTAAGGGCGTGGAGAAAAAAGCGTGGCACGCTCAACTGGGCGAGGGTCTGGCCTTCGCCGATGCCGCTACCGACCGCCAGCATGAGATTGTCGTAGATGAGGCCGCCGGTGACCAGAAGGAGTGGCACGCTGCTTGGTGTCCGCCGTGCAAGGAAGACGCTCAGCGCCAATCCGAAGAGGAGCGAATGCGCAACGGCGTATCCAAGAAAAATGATGGTGTTCACGGCTCAGCATTCCCGGTGTCGTCCGCAAACGGTCCTGCAGGCAATTAGCTCCATCCCGTCGGATGTTGACAACTAGGGCATGCTGTCAATCACACCACCAAACGCGACCGCCGGGCCACCAACGCGCCAGGCGCTCTTCCACCAGATATTCCCCAACGTCATAGCCGCCCACCTTGATATTGGCTAGCGTCCGCCCATGACCATCGGTGCCTCTGCGCTCCACGATCCAGGTATCGGTGTTCAGCAACTCGCGCAGTCGGACGGCCGCTTCTGCTGCCAAGGCTTTCTCATTGTCGCCGCCGCAGATGTTCGCATCGGATTCCGGCGCATCAATGCCTTCGAGCTGGATGTTCTCGCCGTTCAGCCACAGGGTGTCACCGTCCACGATGCAGGTCTTGTCCGGCGTGTCCGGCTGGCCGGGTCGGCACATCTCCATGTAAGGCTCAGCAAAGGCCGGACTGGTGAGTAGCCACATTGCAGCTACTGCGATGCATCGGGCGAGATGGGCTCGCGGCATAGTCATCCCTTCGCCGGTCCAAGGGTGATCATCGCAACGGCGACGACGGCCAATACCAATCCCGCTGCTTGCACAGGGGAAACGCGCTCTCCAAAGAATGCCAGTGCTACCACATTGACGGCGACGAGCTGCACGACGGCTGAAAGGCTAAGGGCCAAACCCATGCCGACATCGCGGATCAGGCGAAGCATGATCAAATTCCCCAAGGTGTAGAGCCCGAGTGTCAAGGCGAGCCACGACAGGCTATTCTCGGAAAGCGCCCATGCCTTGGCCGAACTTGCCGCGCAGATGAACGCAATTGTCGAGGTGACGAGCAGGGCGGCTGAAACAGGCGTCATTGCCGATTCCCGTTGGGAACAGATGTGTTTGACGGGCGGTGTAACCGGTAGATTTTCGCCGTTATTGGTAGGCTCGCCGGGACTCGAACCCGGGACAACTCGATTAAAAGTCGAGTGCTCTACCAGCTGAGCTACGAGCCCTTGAACCAGGGGGTCGCCTTGCTGGCCGACGACGCGCGGAACATAGTGCCTCAAGGCGTGGTGTCAACCGCTTTTGTGGACGGTTCAGAGTGGCCAGCTCTCCCCTTCAAAGGGAACCGGACGGCAATCGATGGTCATAGCTTCCAGTGGCTCGCAAAGTACACTCGCCTCCTCGAAGCTCGCGAAGGGCCCGGCGATGATGCGGGTATAGGCCGTTTCTTCGGCGTCCCCCTTAAGGAAGGTCAACCCGGCCAGAAGCGGTCCGGTTTGCGCCATGATTTCGGTGCGCCGCCCCGCCGCATATTCACGGAGCGTGTCACCGCCCAATGCAACACCGTACCTCGGAGCGTCGAGCGTTGGCGGCAAGGGCTGATCGAGCGAACCCGCGTCTTCGGCATTTTCAAACAAGGAGCTGTGGCGGATGACGATAATGCCGCCCTCCGCGGCGTAGACCTCGGGACTTGCTGCGGCGATTGATGCCGTCAGTAGGGACCGATCAATATCCGTCCCGATGGGCAGGGACTCGATCAGCAGCGGCAGGCTGCGCTCGACGGCAGCCAGACGTCGGATGGTTTCTCCGCTGTCGTCGTCGAGCAGGTTCAAGCGTGCCAGAAGGGTTCGGTAGTCGCGCGAAATGCGGGCGTTTTCTGCCCGCAGTTCGATCATCTGCGAGCGGAGTTGATTGACATTGCCTCCGTCGAGACGGGTCGTGTGAAGACCGGTCAGGATATTCGCCGGGACCAGCCCGCCGATATTCGCTGACAGCACGGCAATTGCTCCGCAGATCAGGGCAGCAATGGCCCAGGCGGAGACATCGCTGTGCTCGGTATTGAGGCGAGGCAAGGCCAAGGTGAGGCTCCCAAGCGGAACGCGAATCGGTCCATGTTCGGCAATAGTTTTCCTCTATAGAGGTTATGGTTTTACCAACACCTTACTGCCATAAAGCTGCGCGATGCCGCATGTCCGGGTGCTCTGTGGGGAGATTTGAATGAGCCAATTGATGACGATCGTGCTAGCTGCTGGTGAAGGCACGAGGATGAAATCGGCGAAGCCGAAGATCCTGCACGAAGTGGGCGGACTCCCGATCGTGGGGCACGTGCTCAAGGCGGCACAGGGTGCAGGCGCCGACCGAATCGCCGTCATCGTCGGACCGGGGCATGATGCGGTTCGCGAAGTAGTCTCCAAGCTGGCGCCGGGTATCGAAATCTTCGAACAGCGCGAGCGGCGCGGCACGGCGCATGCGGCCATGATGGCCCAGCCGGCTTACAGCGATGCTCAGGGCCATATCGCTATTGTCTATGGTGACCACCCGCTTCTGCGCGCGGAGAATTTCGAGGCCATCAAGGCGCGGCTTGAGGCCGGCGCCGATGCGGCGATCCTCGGATTCGAGCCCGCCGACCCCACCGGCTACGGGCGGTTCATCACCGATGGTGAGCGGCTGCTCGCCATCCGCGAGCACAAGGACGCCAGCGACGAGGAACGTAAGATCGGGCTGTGCAATGCCTGCATCCTGGCCTTCAGGGCGGAGGTGTTTCGCGGGCTGATCGACAAGGTCGACAGCAACAACACGCAAGGGGAATTTTACGCCACCGACCTCGTCGAGTTGGCTAATGCGGCGGGCTATATGGTCGGCTATGCGATTGCGCCGGAAGAGGACGTTATGGGCGTCAACGACCGCGCGCAATTGGCAAGGGCGGAGACGATTTTCCAGGATCGCCGGCGCGATGAGATGATGCGGCAGGGCGTCACGCTGATCGATCCCGCGAGCGTCTATTTCTCCCATGACACCGAAATCGCTCAAGATGTCGAGATCGAACCCAATGTGGTGTTCGGCCCTGGGGTGACAATCGAGTCCGGTGCCGTGATTCATGCGTTCTCGCACATCGAGGGCGCCCATATTGGGGCGAGGTCGAGTGTTGGTCCCTTTGCACGGCTCCGGCCGGAAGCGGTGCTCAGCGAGGGGGCGAAAGTCGGCAACTTCGTCGAAATCAAGAAGGCCAACATCGGCAGCGGCGCGAAGGTCAGCCATTTGACCTATATCGGCGATGCCGATATTGGCGCGCGCGCCAATATCGGGGCGGGCACCATCACCTGCAATTATGACGGCTACAACAAGGCCAGGACTGTCATCGGGGAAGGGGCCTTTATCGGCTCGAACTCAGCGCTTGTGGCGCCGGTTGAGATCGGCGCGGGCGCCTATGTCGCTTCGGGCTCGGTGATCACAGAGCCCGTGGCCGATGGCGCGCTGGGCATCGGCCGCTCGCGGCAAATCAACAAGCCGGGTTATGGCAAGATCCTCAAAGAGCGCTTCAGGGCGCAGAAGGAAAAGAAGTAGGGGCGACCGGACCATGTGCGGAATTGTCGGAATTATCGGTGTCGAGCCCGTGGCCCAACGTCTGGTCGATGCGCTGCGACGTCTTGAATATCGGGGCTATGACAGCGCCGGCATCGCTACGCTGAACGGCAGGGGACTTGACCGCCGCCGTGCCGAGGGAAAGCTGGGGAATTTGGCCGACCGGCTTGCATCGGACCCGATAGAGGGATTGATCGGCATCGGGCACACGCGCTGGGCGACGCATGGCGGCGCTACCGAACGCAATGCCCACCCTCACATGACCGAGCGTGTGGCGGTCGTCCATAACGGCATTATCGAGAACTTCCGGGAACTGCTCGAAGACCTGGCACGCGATGGCTATGCTCCGCAAAGCGAGACAGACACCGAGTCGGTCGCGCTTTGGGTGACGCGGGCAATCGACAGGGGGGCGGCGCCCGAGGAGGCTGTGGCGAGGCTGCTTCCGCAGCTTCGTGGCATGTTTGGCCTGGTCTTTCTGTTCGCCGATCATCCGGACCTCCTTATCGCGGCCCGTCAGGGCTCGCCGCTTGCGATCGGCCACGGCGAGAACGAAATGTACCTCGGATCGGACGCCTATGCGCTGGCACCCTTTACCAATCAAGTAACCTATCTTGACGAGGGCGACTGGGCGGTCATTCGGCCTGGCAGCGTCACGATCCGGGATTTTTCCGGCAAGTCCGTTGAACGGGCACGCCAGATTTCCACGGCATCGGCCGCCCTGGCGGACAAGGGCAATCACCGCCACTTCATGGCCAAGGAAATCTATGAGCAGCCCGAGACGGTTTCGCACACGCTCTCGCACTATGTGGACCTGACGAGCGAAAAGGTGGTGCTGCGCGAACAGTTGCCGTTCGATTTTGCCAAGCTCTCGCGCCTGACCATAACCGCCTGTGGCACGGCCTATTATGCGGGGCTGGTCGCAAAATACTGGTTCGAGAAATATGCCCGGCTGGCGGTCGACGTCGATGTCGCCTCGGAGTTCCGTTACCGCGAGCCGCCGCTCGCCGATAACGGCTTGACGCTCGTCATCTCCCAGTCAGGCGAGACCGCCGACACACTGGCTGCCCTGCGTTATGCGGCCAAAAGCGGGCAGCACGTTGCGGCGCTGGTCAATGTGCGCGAGTCAACCATCGCGCGCGAAGCCCATGTCGTCTTCCCCACGCTGTGCGGACCCGAAATTGGTGTCGCCTCGACCAAAGCGTTCACGGCACAGTTGACTGCGCTCGCCAGCCTTGCCGTAGCGGCCGGTTCCGCGCGTGGTGTTCTGGACCAAGGCGAAGCTCGGAAGCTTGTCCGTGCACTCATCGAATTGCCCGGTGCCATGGCAGACGCCCTGCGGCACGAGAACCACGTCGAGGAGATCGCTCGCAATCTCTCAAGGGCCAAGGACGTGCTCTATCTCGGGCGCGGGCAGATGTTTCCGCTCGCACTTGAAGGCGCGCTCAAGCTCAAGGAAATCTCCTATATCCACGCTGAAGGCTATGCTGCTGGTGAGCTAAAGCATGGTCCGATCGCGCTGGTGAACGAAGAGATGCCGGTGGTTGTCGTGGCGCCATCTGACGATCTCATGGAAAAGACCATCTCCAACATGCACGAGGTCGCAGCGCGAGGCGGGAAGATCATCCTTATCACTGACGACAACGGCGTCGAAGTGGCCAGCGAGGGCGTGCCGGACGTCATAGCCATGCCTGAGGTAGACCCCTTCGTCGCACCGATCGTTGCCGCTGTGCCGGTCCAATTGCTGGCCTATCATACGGCTGTGTTCATGGGGACCGACGTTGACCAGCCACGGAATCTGGCAAAGTCGGTGACGGTCGAATAGGTGGCGGGGCCATGAGCAAGAACGAGAGCGAGTCAGAACTCGTCGAAGTTATCCTGCCGGCTCCCAAAGTTTCTCTTGCGCGCCGCATCGTCAACTATTTCGTCGCGGGCCTCGTTCTCACCGGCCCCATCGCCATAACGCTCTACCTTG
>CAYSBF010000026.1:6323-11595 GCA_964429025.1 uncultured Pelagibacterium sp. | reverse complement strand
GGTTTGGTCGCAGCATTTGCCGTTGTAACGCTGATCGGATTCACAGCAGCCAATTTCATTGGGCGGAGGCTTTTTGCGTTCGGCGAACGTCTGGTGGGCCGGGTACCGGTGCTTTCTTCCGTCTACAATGCTCTCAAGCAGATTTTCGACACGCTTATCACCCAACGCGGGAGCAGCTTCACTAGTGTCGGGCTGATCGAATATCCGCGGAAGGGTGTGTGGGCCGTTGTTCTGATCGCTTCGGAGGCGCGCGGCGAGGTGGCGCACAAAATACCGGTGGACGACTTGATCGGCGTGTTCATGCCCACGACGCCCAATCCCACGACAGGATTCCTGATGTTCCTGCCGCGTTCGGAGGTCATCCTGCTGGATATGAGTGTAGAGGAAGGCGCCAAGCTCATCATTTCTGCGGGCCTCGTCACACCGCCTTTCGTGCCGGGCAAGGCGCAAGTCCCGGAAGCAGTCGAGACGGCTAACCAGCCTTGATCAGCGGGATCGCGAGGTCCTTGCGGAAGATGTAGAGCAGCATGCGCAGGGCTTCGCCCTCCGGACCCCTTAGTCCGGGGTTACGGTCAAGCGCGGTACGCGCGTCACTGTGAGCCATCTCCAATAGGTGGCTGTGGACATCGGGTACAGCAACGCGATAGCCCGGCATACCGGACTGCCGCGTGCCAAGGAGGTCGCCATGACCACGGAGTTCGAGGTCCTTTTCGGCGATTTCGAATCCGTCATCGGTGCGGCAGATGGTGTCGATGCGTGCCTTGGCGGTTTCGCTCAAGGGTTCTGAATAGAGCAACAGGCAGGCCGACCGCTCCATGCCGCGCCCGACGCGCCCCCGAAGCTGATGCAACTGGGCGAGGCCAAATCGCTCGGCGTGTTCGATGATGATGATCGTGGCATCCGGCACGTCGACGCCGACTTCAATCACCGTAGTTGCGACGAGGATTTGAGCATCACCGCTCTGGAACCGCTCCATTGCCGTCTGTTTGCCGCCCGCGCTCATGCGCCCGTGAACGAGAGCGACCTTGTCCCCGAACACCTTCTGGAGCTCGGCGTAGCGGTCTTCGGCGGCAACGAGGTCCAGAACCTCGCTTTCCTCGACCAGCGGGCATACCCAGTAGGCCTGCACGCCTTCCTCAAACCGTTTTTGAAGGCGGGCTATGACGCGATCATATTCCGAGATGGGAAGGGCTGCGGTGTCGATCGGTTGCCGGCCAACCGGCTTTTCGCGCAACACCGAAACGTCCATGTCACCGAAATGGGTGAGAACCAGAGTACGCGGGATCGGCGTTGCGGTCATCACGAGAAGGTCTGTCCGGTGGCCTTTCTCGGATAGGGCAAGTCGCTGATGGACGCCGAAACGGTGCTGCTCGTCGACTACGGTGAGGCCAAGATTGCGGAACTCGACACCGGACTGGAACAGCGCGTGCGTGCCGACCGCGATGTGGACGGGTCCATCTGCCAAACCCTCAACCGCGTGGCGACGCTCGGCGGCGCTCATCTTTCCGGTCATCAGCACAATGTTAAGGCCTGCCTTCTCCGCAATCGGCCGGAGCGTTCTGAAATGCTGGGCTGCCAGGAGTTCCGTCGGCGCCATCAATGCTGATTGTGCACCGCTCTCGGCCACCGCTGCCATTGCCATCAGTGCCACGACCGTCTTGCCGGAACCGACGTCGCCCTGAAGCAGTCGGGACATGCGGGTCGGTTTTGACAGGTCGTCCTTTATGTCGTCGATCGCCCGCCGCTGTCCCTCTGTGAGCGCGAAGGGGAGCGCTGCTTCCACGCGTCGCGTCAATTTCCCCGTCATCTGCCGCGCCACGCCGGATGCCTTGACCAGAGTGGACCGCACAAGCAACAGCGCGAGTTGGCCGGCGAGATATTCGTCATAGGCCAGACGCATCCGGGCAGGTGAAACGATATCGCCCTCGCCGGGGCGCGTTGGAGCGTGGATGTGGCGCAATGCGTCGGCGAACCCCGGCCAGGCCATGATGGTTTTGCGGTCGCTGTTTATCCATTCGGGAATGACCGGCAAGGCTTCCAGAGCCGTTGCAATCACCTTGCGAAGCGCTTTTGAGGAGAGGCCGTGCGTGAGTGGGTAGATCGGCTCGACAAGCGGCAGGGTGGAAAGCTTGTCGGGTTCGACTATGTAGTCCGGGTGCGTCATCTGCTTTTCGCGGCCGAAAAACCCGACTTCCCCCGAAACGTAGCGGACTTCCCCCACTGGCAATTGCCGCTCGACCCACCCGCCTTTGGCTCCGAAGAATATCAGCGTTATCTCTCCGGATTCGTCATGGGCTCTGATCCGAAGCGGTGCACGGCTGTTTCGGGGCGGGACGACATGCTCGTCGACATGAAGCTTGAGGGTGGCGATCGAGCCTACCGGCGCAAAAGCGACCCCGTTTTGGGACCGCCGGTCGATTACCCCGGACGGCATGTGCATCAGCACATCGAGGACAATTGCCTCCTGTCCTTCGGGGGCACCAAAAAAGCGCGAAAACAGAGCGCCCAACTGCGGGCCCACGCCCTTGACCGAAGTCAGAGTACGGAACATGGGGGTGAGGATGTCTGGCCGCGGCACGATTCGCCCCGATGGTTTCCACGCGCGGACGTTAGCCTGTGTACAATAGGCTGACAAACGCCGCCTGAGGCCGTAAGAAGACGCTCCACCACAGAACCGACCCTTACATGACCGACAGCGAAAGCATCGAGACCCGGCGCAAGCGCGTCCTTTACCGCGCCACCCACCGGGGTACCCAGGAAATGGATATACTTGTTGGAAGGTTCGTTACTGACGGCATCGGGCGCTTCGATACGGCCATGCTCGACAGGATCGAGATCCTGTTGAACGAGGAGGAGACAGACCTACAAGCCTGGATCATGGACCAGCAACCGGTACCCGAACGCATTGACGGTGAGTTGATCGAAGCGATCCGGAACCACCAGATTACCAAGGCCGGCGCGTGACCACCGATCTCTCCGACATGCTCGATCGCCCTTCGCGCGTTTTGGCAAACGTGCCAGATGGCATGCAGCCATTCGTGCTCGCGCGGGAGATCGAGCAACGCCTGAAAAAAGACACCCAGTCTGTTGTTTCCGTTGTTTTTGTTGCACGTGACGGGCGGCGGCTTCTGCGCATGGCCGAAATCATTGAGAAGGTGTTGCCCGAGTATCCCGTTCTGACCCTTCCGGCGTGGGACTCGCTGCCCTATGACCGCGTGTCGCCGAACGCAGTGACAATATCGGCGCGCATGGCGACGCTTAGCCGGCTGGCTGATCCTTCGACGCGCGGCGCGATCGTATTGACGGCGGTCAACGCGCTCATCCAGCGCGTCGTGCCCCGCGAGATCGTATCACGAATGACCTTTTCGGCTGCCGCAGGAGCGATGGTCGACAGCGTTAGGCTCATCTCCTGGGCCGCCGACAATGGCTACCTTCGCGTGCCTACGGTACGCGAGGCGGGGGAGTTCGCCGTGCGCGGCGGGCTGGTCGATCTGTTCCCGGCAGGGCAGGAAGCGCCACTTCGCTTCGATTTCTTCGGCGCGCAGCTCGAGACCATCCGCTCCTTCGATCCGGAAACCCAGCGGACGACGGGCAATATGAAGCGGGTCACGCTGGTGCCGATGAGCGAAGCCCTGCTCACGGACGAAACCATCCGGACATTCCGGCGCAATTACACCACCGCTTTTGGCGGGAATACGGCCGACGACCCGCTCTACGGCGCCATCAGCGCAGGCCAGCGCTATCCGGGAATGGAACACTGGTTGCCGTTCTTTTACGACAAGATGGAGACGCTCGCCGACTATACGGGAGGCGCTCCATTCTACTTTGATGATCAGGCGCGCGAAGCATTTCTCGAGCGCCGCGAGCAGATCGCCGATTATTATGATGCGCGGAAACAGGCGCGCGAACAGGGTGGCGCTGCTGGCGCGCCCTACAAGCCTATCCTGCCCGAACTGCTCTATCACATGGAAGAGCCGCCTTATGCGCTGGCTCTAGGACGCGAGGTCAGCGAGCTATCGCCCTTCATGCCCGCGGACCAGAGCCTGCCGGTCATCGATTGCGGCGGCAAGATTGCGCCGAACTTCGCGGCTGAACGGCAGGCGGCGGATACAAACCTTTTTGAAGCGGTCATCGCGCGCATCAAGGCTGAGGCGAGGGCAGGCCGTAAAACCGTCATCACCTGCTGGACCGAAGGCACGCGCGACCGCATGGGCCAGGTGCTCAAGGACCACGGCCTCAAGGCGATCAAGGCGCTGGATGGCTGGCAACAGACGGTATCGCTCAAGGTGGGGCAGCTCGGGCTCGTCGTTCTGCCGCTCGAGACTGGATACGTGACCGACGACATAGCGGTCATCTCCGAACAGGACATCCTCGGCGAGCGCATAATCCGTGCAGCGCGGCGCCGAAAGGCATCGGACGCACTGACCGAGGCGACGAGCTTGTCCGCCGGGGACCTCGTTGTGCACGTGGATCACGGTATTGGCCGCTTTGTGGGGCTAAAGGCGATCGAGGCGGCCGGGGCGCCGCACGATTGCGTCGAAATCGAATATGCGCGCGGCGACAAGCTCTATTTGCCTGTCGAAAACATCGAGTTGCTCTCACGATACGGTTCAGATGACGGCGCGGAGCTTGACCGCCTGGGTGGAGTTGCCTGGCAGGCCAAGAAGTCTCGGCTCAAGCAGCGCATCCGCGACATGGCGGAACAGCTCATCCGGATCGCTGCCGCGCGTGAGACGGCAACGACCGAGCCGGTTGAAGTCCAGACCGGTGCCTATGACGAGTTCTGCACCCGGTTTCCATATGAGGAGACCGAGGATCAGCTGAAGACGATCGACGCGGTTTTTGACGACCTGACATCGGGCCGGATCATGGACCGTCTGGTTTGCGGCGACGTGGGGTTCGGCAAGACGGAGGTGGCATTGCGCGCCGCTTTCGTTGTTGCAATGAGTGGGCGGCAGGTGGCCGTTGTCGTTCCGACCACGCTTCTGTCCCGCCAGCACTTCAAGACGTTCTCGGAGCGCTTTGCTGGACTTCCGGTACGCGTGAGGCAGGCTTCGCGGCTCGTGCCTGCCGCCGAGCTCAAGGGGGTCAAAGAAGGCCTCAAGGATGGGAGCGTCGATATCGTCATCGGCACGCATGCACTGCTCTCAAAGTCGGTCGCTTTCCGCGACCTCGGGCTGCTGATCGTTGATGAGGAGCAGCATTTTGGCGTGGCGCACAAGGAGCGGCTCAAGGAACTCAAGCACAATGTCCATGTGCTGACGCTTTCGGC
>CAYSBF010000026.1:0-6223 GCA_964429025.1 uncultured Pelagibacterium sp. | reverse complement strand
GGGCTGGATGTGCCGACGGCGAACACCTTGATTGTCCACCGCGCGGACAAGTTCGGGCTGGCGCAGCTTTACCAGATCAGGGGACGGATCGGGCGCTCGAAGACGCGTGCCTATGCCATATTTACGGTGCCTCCCGACCGGAAGCTGAACGATCAGGCACAGCGGCGGCTTCAGGTGCTCCAATCGTTGGAATCGCTCGGCGCCGGCTTCCAGCTCGCGAGCCACGACCTCGACATCCGGGGCGCCGGCAATTTGCTCGGCGAAGAGCAGTCAGGCCACATCCGCGAAGTCGGCTTCGAGCTCTATCAGTCCATGCTCGAGGAGGCCGTGGCATCATTGAGAAGCGGACAGAGCGAGGAAGAAGCCGATGGGCAGTGGTCGCCTCAGATCTCGCTGGGCATGCCCGTCATGATCCCGGAAAGCTATGTCCCGGACCTGCAAGTGCGGATGCAGCTTTACCGGCGGCTGGGCGACCTTTCCGACCCGAGAGAGATCGATTCATTCGGCGCGGAGCTTATCGACCGGTTTGGATCGTTGCCCGATGAAGTCGACGGGCTGCTCAAGGTGGTGCTCGTCAAGTCGTTCTGCCGGGCTGCGAATGTCGAAAAGGTCGACGCCGGTCCAAAGGGCGCGCTCATCACGCTGCGCAACAATGTGTTCCCGAACCCCTCGGGGTTGGTGCGGCACATCGCGGATCCCGCGCAGGCGGCGAAGCTGCGCCCCGACCAGAAGATCATGTTCGCCCGCAACTGGCCCACTGCGGAACAGCGGCTGAAGGGGACGGCGGTTCTGCTTTCGCGTCTGGCAAACCTCGCCCAGGAGGGGTGAGGCGTTTGTGTCACAACGGCGTGTCATAAAGATTGGAATGGCTTAAACGTCATGCTATTGCCCGATTTCGCCGCTCTTGAAGGTGCCCAACGACGAACCCGGTGGGGGTCCATCCCGCCCAGACGCACAGGAAATTTGATGACTATAAAACACGCCTTTCTTGCTGGCCTCGTTGCCGTGGGACTTTCGATGGGCGGCGCGCCTGCTGCATTGGCCCAGGAAGCGGAAGCGGGCCTGGTGGACGAAGTGGCGGCGCCGGAAGGCCGCCGACCCGAAGACAACTGGCTCAAGGTCTGCTCGAACCTTGATGACGGGCGCAAGGCCTGCATCATGCGCCAGGTCGTGACGAACTCCGGCGTCTTTGTCGGCTCCTTCCTCTTGCGCGACGATCCGAGCCAGGAAAGCCGGCTTCTGGCCGTGGCGTCTGTGCCGCTCGGCGTGCTGCTTCCTTTTGGACTGTCGTGGCAGATTGACGGCGGAAAGCCGGTGCGCGTGCCCTACATGCTTTGCGATCCCACCTCATGTTCTGCCCAACTTGTAGTGAACGAGGCCTATGTTCAGAGCCTCAAGCGCGGCGCGACCCTCAAGCTGATCGCCAAGAACCGGCTCAATGAGGATGTCACCGTGGACATCACGCTCGCTGGCTTCACGGCCGTTTATGACAATCCCGATGGGCTCGATATCGAAGAGCTGAACCGCGCGAACTCGACTGAGAATGTGCTTGAGCAGGTTCTGCAGGATCGCGCCGAGCAGCTTCGCCAGGAACTTCAGCAGAACCCGGCTGAAGGTGCCGAGGGCGCTGAAGGTGCAGGAGAGGTGCCTGCAGATGCACCGGCCGCTGAGGAAACCGCACCGGCCCAGTAGAACCAGATCACTACGACGACTTCTTACCGGCCCATGCCGAAGGCGATTGCCCGCTTTCGCAGGGCCGGTATCATTTTAAGCGCCCACAAACCTCCAGAGCGTAAGGCCTGGGCTGGCAGCCAATCGGACAAGAGCGATCGGAACAGCGTGTCGACGAACAGGCCGGTGCGCTGAAGATCGCTTGCACGGGAGGCGGCGTAGGTACGCGCGACGCCATCAGCCCAACCCCACGAACCGGGATTGGCCGCCGCAAGGCAATTTGCAAGGTCTTCGACATCGCGCAGCCCAAGATTAAGACCCTGGGCCCCGATGGGCGGGAAGGCGTGTGCGGCCTCGCCAACAAGTACGGCCGCGTTCTTGCCGGCGGTGTCAACACTGAGGGTGGAAAGCGGGAAGACGAAGCTGGGGCCGAGTGGCTTTAACTGCCCGAAGAGCCGCTGGGATTTCTCTGCCAGCCTTGCCATCAGGATTTCAGGATCTTTCCTAGCGGGCTCAAGAGTCTCTGCCTTGTCGATCCAGACGAGGTTCGCCCTGTTTCCACCTGCAGGTACAAGTGTGAAGGGTCCGTTGCGATAGTGGAACTCCGTCGAGCATCCATCCAGAGGACGCTCCAGGTCCAGATCGCAAACCAGTGCCGACTGTTCAAACCGGTGCTCGCGCACCCTTATTGCGGCGAACTTTCTTACGCTGGAGCCCTTACCGTCCGCTCCTGCCAACAGTTGCGCTTCAAGGGCGGTACCGTCGCCGAGTTCAAGTTTCCAGAGGTTATCGGCCCGCGTTGCCGAAGCCAGCGTGGTGGCACGCGTATCGAGACTGCCGAGAGAAGCAGCGGCCGCCTCGAATGCCTCACCCAGGCGCTCGTTGGGAAAGTTCCAGCCAAAAGCCTGATCGCCGAACTCGGACGAGTCGAACAGCGTTTCCGGGGCGCGGAGCATGCGGTCCGTGGCATCGATCATGCGAATTTGTGTCAGCGGCACGCCGAGACTTTCGGGTGCCCCTATGAGGCCGGCCCTTTGCATGAATTGCACGCTGGGGAGCATCAGAGCGGATGTCCGCCGATCCGGCGGTGCCGCCGGCGCGATGTGAATCGTCGAAAACCCGGCCCTGGCCGCGACGACTGCGGCAGCTTTGCCCACAAGTCCGCCCCCAATAACCGCAATGTCGAAGGTCTCACTCATCGCTTCGCCTCCCTGGTCGATTCGAAGATAGGCTTGGCCGTCCGGCCCGGCAAGGCACCGCGATGCGGTCAAACGCCCCTATTTTTGCCGTTCTTGGTCCCGATGGTGGCGCAGAGCGCCGGGCGGGTCGCTTGCCTTTCAACCTGGCAAGGTCAAATCAAATGATTGAACTTCTGATGGAGCCCACATTCTGGGCCACCCTCGCAATACTTGTCGGGCTCGAGCTCGCACTGGGGGTGGACAATGTCGTGCTCGTTTCCCTCATCATGGCGCGTGTGCCGGAAGCGCACCGGAAGCGCGCGCGGCAGATCGGGCTCGCCGTTTCAGCACTGGTGCAAGTTGTCCTGCTGATCGTGATGCTCTGGATTGCGGGCGTTGAGCGTACCGCGTTCACGATAATGGGATGGAGCCCCACCTGGAGTGAATTGGCGTTCCTCGCAGGCGGCGTTTTTCTCATCTACAAGGCAGTCTCGGAGCTGCACATTCACATCGAGTTTGGGCACCATCCTACGCCGCCCGCTCCGGAATCGGTGTCGGAACTTCCCTTTGCCGCCGCAATCGTTCAAGTGGCACTGATCAATGCGGTATTCTCGGTCGATACCATAATCACCGCGGTGGGCGTTACGCGGTCGGTCGAGACGATCATTGCCACAATCCTTCTGACGACCATCGTGATCTATTTCGCTACGTCACCGATCTCGGCGTTCATTGCGCGACACCGTTCAGTGCGTGCCGTTGCGCTGGCGTTTCTCTTGATGATTGGTGGCTCACTGATGTCGGAGGGATTGGGTTACTCCCCGAATCCGGCGCTCCTCTATATCGCGATCGGTACCGGAGCGGCGGTGCTCCTGCTCGTCAAGCTCGCTCAGCGGTTGCGGCGGGCGCCGGATTCGGTGTCGCCGGAGACTGTTCTGCGCGAGGAGCCGACGATCGAGCCGGTCGAACCGGCCCAGCCGGTTGGTACGGAACCGGCCGTCATCGCTGAAGCCGAACCGTCTGCCAATATCGAGGACGAGCTGGCCTTAGAGGAAGACGAACCGGAGCGGGCTCCTCAAGAGGAACAGCCGGTACCGGACCAAGAGGTGCTTGAGGATGCGGCGCCGGATGTGCAAAAGTCCCCGCCGAAACGTCGCGCGCCGCGCCGCAAGACAGCGCGCAAAGCCAAGGCCTCACCTCAAAGGTAGCAGTATTTCATGAAAGCCATAGTTGTCGAACAGTTCGGTGGCCCCGAAGCTCTCACCTTGCGCGAGCAGGAAGTGGGAGAGCCGGGCTCGGGCGAAATCCGCGTCCGTCACCACGCGATCGGCGTCAACTTCATCGACACCTATCACCGTACCGGGCTCTACCCCAATCCGTTGCCGCTCATCCCTGGATCGGAAGGCGCGGGGGAAGTCGTTGCCGTCGGCCCGGGCGTAACAACCTTCAAGCCAGGCGACAGGATCGCCTACCAAGGCGTCATGGGCTCTTATGCCGAGGAGCGGCTGCTGCCCGCTTCAAAAGCCGTGCAGATTCCCGACGGCATGAACTATGAGACGGCGGCCGCCATCATGCTCAAGGGGCTAACCGCATACTACCTCCTCTTTCTCACCTGGCCGGTCCGTGCCGGGGAGACCATTCTCTTTCACGCAGCCGCGGGAGGAATGGGTCTCATCGCCTGCCAGTGGGCAAAATCGATCGGAGCAAAGGTCATCGGCACGGCCGGAAGCGAGGAGAAGGTCAAGCTGGCGCTCGCCAATGGCTGCGATCACGTCATAAACTACACGGAAGAGAACTTTGCCGAAAAGGTGCGTGAACTGACCGGAGGAAAGGGGGTTGATGTCGTCTATGACGGCGTGGGCAAGGCAACGTTTGAAGCTTCGCTCGATTGCTTGCGCCCGCTCGGACTGATGGTGAGCTATGGCAATGCGACAGGCCCGGTGTCGGTGCCTGATCTGGGGATACTGGCGCGCAAGGGATCGCTATTCGTCACGCGGCCGACGGGAGCGCACTATTTTGCCGAGCGCAGCGCGCTAGTGGCCGGCGCCAAGGCATTGTTCGGCGCCGTTGAGTCCGGCGCGATCAAGCCGCATATCGGACAGAAGTTTGCCCTTGCCGATGCGGCTGATGCACATCGGGCGCTCGAGGGCCGCAGGACCGTCGGCTCGACCATCCTCTTGCCCTGAGACCAGGGATGGTCCAAGCCACACTAATCGGCTTTTCCGCGATCCTAATGTGGTCGCTTCTGGCCGTGCTGAGCGCCCTGTCGGGCGCGGTACCGCCATTCCTTTTGTGCGCATTCTCGTTTGCGATTGCCACGGTGATCGGGCTGGCGGTTAGCGTTGTTTCTGCCAAACCGCGAGCGCCTGCCCGTGTGCCCATTCTGGCCTGGATGGTCGGGATCGCAGGGTTGTTTGGGTATCACTTTTTCTACTTTACCGCCGTGCGCAACGCTCCGGTCGTCGAGGCCAATCTCATCAACTATCTCTGGCCGTTGTTGATCGTGCTCGGTTCGGCCCTCATGCCGGGCGAGAAACTGAAGTGGCACCATATTGCGGGGGCGGTTCTGGGATTGGCGGGAACGGCACTGATTGTCACGAATGGCGGACAGTTCACGTTCGATCCGCAATTCCTCATGGGATATGGCGTTGCGGTACTCGCTGCAGTCACCTGGGCCAGCTATTCACTCATATCCCGAAGATTCGCCGCCGTGCCCACGCGGATGGTAACATGGTATTGCGCCGCTGCCGCGGTGCTTTCGCTCGTCTGTCACCTGCTGCTTGAAGAGACCGTCATGCCGCAGGACACGGTACAGTGGCTGGCTGTTCTCGGCATGGGATTGATGCCGGTGGGAGGAGCATTCTTTGTGTGGGATTTCGGCGTCAAGCACGGCAATATCCAGATCCTCGGCGCAGCCAGCTATGCGGCGCCCTTGCTCTCGACACTAATCCTAATTCTTGCAGGAATCGCACCGCTGACCCTGACAATTTTCATCGCGTGTCTGCTGGTGACAGGTGGCGCTGCACTGGCCTCAAAGGACATGATCTTGCGGCCCCGGCGCGCGGCACCGGTACCAACTCCGTGAGTGCTCTGGACACGGCGGGGGCAACCCGCTAAATCGCCAGTGCAGCCAGCAGGCCGCCAAATAGCATATCGGGTGGGTGGCAGAGTGGTTGATTGCACCGGTCTTGAAAACCGGCGGGCGCGCAAGCGTCTCGGGAGTTCGAATCTCCCCCCACCCGCCAAGACGCTCGATCCGTTTCCGAATCTCGTACCTGGATGGAGCAAGCCGAGCAGGGTAACCCGGCTTGCCTTGTTGCTCGTCAGTTCTGCTGAACCGCGAATTGGGGTCTGATGAGGTCGGCGCAGGACCGGTC
>CAYSBF010000025.1:0-29157 GCA_964429025.1 uncultured Pelagibacterium sp. | reverse complement strand
CGACCAGCGTCTCGAAACCGGCGCGGATCAGCTCGACCAGACCGCCGCAAAGCACGGCCTGCTCGCCGAAGAGGTCGGTCTCGCACTCTTCCTTGAAGGTCGTCTCGATGATGCCCGACCGGCCGCCGCCGACACCCGAGGCATAGGCAAGTCCGAGATCGTGCGCATTGCCGGTCGCGTCGTGATGAATCGCGATGAGGCACGGCACCCCGCCGCCCTTCTCATATTCGCCGCGTACCGTATGACCGGGACCCTTCGGCGCGATCATCAGCACATCGACCGTGTCCTTGGGCTCGATCAGCCCGAAATGGACATTGAGGCCGTGTGCGAAGGCCAGTGCCGCGCCGTCGCGAATATTCGGCGCAATTTCATCGCGGTAGATGTCAGCCTGAAGCTCGTCGGGCGTTGCCATCATCATCATGTCGGCCCAGCCGGCAGCTTCGGCGACGCTCATCACCTTTAGCCCGTCCGCTTCCACCTTCTTGGCGGTCGAGGATCCCGGGCGCAGTCCGATGGCGATGTCGGTGACGCCGGAATCGCGCAAATTCAGCGCGTGCGCGCGGCCCTGGCTGCCATAGCCGATGATCGCGACCTTCTTGGACTTGAGGATGTTGAGATCGGCATCCCGATCATAATAGACGCGCATTGGACTCTCCCGTTATCGCATTGGTTTGAATGAGGTCACGCTCCGTAGAGCGCAAAAAACTGTTCGCGCGCCCTGCGCGCGTCATCGAGAATGGTCTTTTCGTCGAGCTTCATCCGGTCTCCCAGCAGAAGCCGGATCTGAACGTCACGCACCACCAGTCCGAAGAATGTGCGGAATGCCATCTCGCAATCGTCGAACTTCAAGAGTCCCGCGTCCCGCCCAGCTTCCAGCACCGGCTTGAGCCTGCGGCCCATGGCAAAGCGCCCGTTTTCGAGAACGATCGCGCCGAGATTGCGCTTTTCCTGCCCCGCATGGCTCACCGCCAGGCGGTTGAGCGCAACCGAGATATCACCCGACAACACGCTGAGAAGGTCACGCGCGAACTTCTCGAGTGCGATCGCCAGAGCCCGCGTGTCCAGTTTTTCACGGTCCACCGGCACCATGCGGACCTTGGCGGCCTGCCACTGCACGGTCGCGGTCAGGAGCCCGTCCCGATCACCGAACCATTTGTAGAGCGTTTCCTTTGAGCAGCTCGCCCGGCGCGCAACGCCCGTCATGGTGAGCCCGTCCCCGCCCTCGACCAGAAGCCCGAGCGCGGCGTCCAGCACATCCTTCTGGCGGTCGGTCAGCGTGTCATCGCCAATGGTAAGACCCGGAGGTGTCAACGTGCTTCTCACTCAAGTCGGTCGGCAAGCAAGCGCATAAGCAAAAGCGCGCTCCTGCCGCGCGCTTTTATCCTGACGATCTTTCGCGGCCAAGGCCTGAACGCCACGGCCGCTACGTTGCTTCAACCGTACCGTACGTTACGGTTCGGCAAATTGCAAGGCGGGATTGTCTGGGATCGCGGACCGCCTCTCAGGTCGAAAAGTCGCAATAATATTGCGTCATACCGTCTTCGGAAATGAACGCGGTCGAGACCTCGGTATAGTTTTCCGGATCCGCGTCCAGCGCTGCCGCCGAGACTGCGGCCAGCGGCGCGAATGTCGCCGCAACGTCGCCGTCGGCCGGATCGAACCGCACGCTCAAAACCGCGATGCCGTTTTCGTGTCCAGCAAACAGCGCAAAATGATCGACGACGTGCCCCTTCCAGGCGCCCTTCACCGGGATGCGGATTTCCCGGAACTCCTCATCCTGCCGGATTTGGACGTCCCCGAAATAGTGCTCGCCGCCGTCGGGCAGCTTCAGGGCCTCGCCCTGAACGGCGCTGTACCAGAACGCTTCGAGCTCAGGAGACAATTGGCACTCATCGGTGAACCCGCTCATCATGGAATCGAGCGGGTAGTGCGCCGGCGCTTCCTTCACCAGTCCCACCAGCCCCATGCCCGCGATCACCCCGCTCGCAACCATGTCGCCGGCGCTTTCGACCCATTCCCACATCCGATTCCCCCCAAGCTTGGCAACGCCAAGCTTTCTAGCCCAACATGGCCAAAGCGAGGCAGCTCAATAGGCGAGCTGCATCCCGATTTCCACCACCCGCCCCGTCGGCAGGTGGAAATAGGCGGTCGCGTCCGAGGCGTTGTGGGCGAGACTGGCGAAGACTCGGTCTTCCCAATTGCGCAATGGCCCGTTCTTCTGCGTGAGCTTTAGAGTGCGGCGCGAGAGGAAGAACGAGGTCGACATGATCTCGTAGGTCCAGCCGAGCTTGCGTGCCAGCGCCAGCGCCTTGGGCAGGTTCGGCGTTTCCATGTACCCAAAAGTCACGACCATCTTGGAAAAGAGGCTGTTATAGGCCTCGAAATGGA
Source organism: uncultured Pelagibacterium sp. (assembly GCA_964429025.1). GTDB lineage: Bacteria > Pseudomonadota > Alphaproteobacteria > Rhizobiales > Devosiaceae > Pelagibacterium. Next base: position 26,769 of record CAYSBF010000025.1, on the reverse strand, counting down.
TCTTCTCCTCGTCGTCCACCCGCGGCGATGGCGATGTCTTGACGGTCAGAATGACGTTGTGCTCGTGCAGCACTTTGTAGTGCTTGAGCGAGTGCAGCAGCGCCGTGGGCGCACTGTCGGGGTCGGCCGTGAGGAAAATGGCGGTTCCCGGAACGGTCGTCGTCTTCTTGCCCTCGAGACTGTCGAGCAGAAGCGAAAGGGGCAACTCGTCGCGCCGCGTTCTCTCGTTTAGCCGCTTGCGCCCCCTGATCCAGATTCCCATGACGACCGAGAGCACCAGGGCCACCGTCAGCGGCACCCAGCCGCCATAGTTGAATTTGGCGGCATTGACCGCAAAGAACCCGCCATCGACCAGCAGATAGACAGCACCGAAGCCGAAAATCGCCCAGCGCGGCCACCGCCACCGCCGCATCATCACGACCAACAGCAGAGCCAGGGTCACCAGCATGATGCCCGAGACCGCCACGCCATAGGCCGCCGAAAGCGCCTCGGAACTGCCAAAGGCGAGGACCATGACGATGACGGCGATCATCAGCGCGGTGTTGACCTGCGGCAGATAGATCTGGCCACTCTCGGTTTCCGAAGTATGACGCACGACCATGCGCGGCACGAGATTGAGCGCCACCGCCTGCCGCGTCAGGCTGAACGCACCCGATATTACGGCCTGGCTGGCGATGATCGTTGCGATTGTCGTGAGCCCGATGAAGGGCAGCCGCGCCCATTCGGGCTGCATCTCGAAGAACGGGCTGGTGACATTGCCAATTCCCGCCGAAAGCACAAATGCTCCCTGCCCGAAATAATTGAGCAAAAGGCACGGGAAAACCATGGCGAACCAGGCAAAGACGATCGGCCTGCGCCCGAAATGCCCCATGTCGACATAGAGGCCTTCCGCACCGGTCACAGCCAGAAACACTGCCCCCATGACGACAAAGGCAAGACCGGAATTCTCGATGAGAAAGCTGACCGCATGAACCGGGTTCAGCGCCCAAAGCACGAAAGGATTGTCCATTATCTGCACGAGCCCCGAAAGCCCGAGCACAGTGAACCACACCGCCGTGACCGGGCCGAACACCACGCCCACCTTGGCCGTGCCGTATCGCTGCACCGCAAACAGGCCAATGACGATGGCCAGCGTCAGCGGGATCACCAGTCCATCGAAGTTCGGAGCCACGATCTCGATGCCTTCGACGGCCGAGAGCACCGAAATTGCCGGAGTGAGCATGGCATCGCCGAAAAACAGCGCGGCGCCGACGATGCCCAGCGCCGTAACCCATGCCGGTGCGCCGATGAAGCTCTTGCGCGCCAGCGCCATCAGCGAGAGCGTTCCGCCCTCGCCCCTGTTGTCGGCCCGTGTGACGAAGAAGACGTATTTCACCGCAACCGTCAGCGTCAGCGCCCAGACGATCAGCGAGAGGAGACCGAGCACCTCCGCCTCCGGCGATCCCTGCCCGCTCCCTACGGCCAACGCCTGGCGAAACGCATAGATCGGGCTCGTGCCGATGTCGCCATACACGACCCCGAGCGCGCCAATGACGAGAAATGGAAAGTTCCGGTTCTGATGGCGGGTTGTTTCAGCGGAGCCATCGACAACGCCTCTGGTCGCGCCACTGGCCTGGGTCATCAATGATGAGCACTCACGGCTTCTGCCGCTCGCCGGAAGAGGTTGATATCCGCTCTCTGCCCGGACGCGCGTCCGGTCAAAATTGGCGCACCCCAAGTCTCGAAACTCTCAGGCCGGAGGCGCACAGAAAAAGCGGGCCGGCTATACACCCGCCCGCTTCTCGAAACAATGCCTATCGGCCTTAAGTGTTAATACCCGATTCTCAAGCCGCCAGTTCGAGCTGCTCGCGGGCCTGCTTGGTGGCAGTGCCCCACCAGATCAACTGGTCGAGCATGTCCTTGGCGGAATTTGCGATGGAGGGCTCGATGTCCTGCATGGACTTCGTGCCGCCCATGCCCGGATTGACCGCCATGAAATCCGCGCCTCCGATGTGAACGGCCGAGCGCGTGGAGGCCATCTGAAGCTCCACGCCAATGGTGCGGAGATTCTCCACAGCGCGCGCGCCACCGACGGAACCATAACCGACAGCGCCGAATGCCTTCTTGTTCCATTCGACATAAGCCTGGTCGATTGCGTTCTTCAGCGCACCGGTGATGGCCCGATTGTACTCAGCCACAACAAAGATATAGGCGTCGAACTCGGCCACCTTCTTCTGCCATTTTAGGGCGTTCTCGTCCTGAGTGGGCGCCCAGGCATTCGATGCGACCTCGTCGAAAAAGGGCAGTTTGTAGTCGCGCAGGTCAACGAGCTCAGCCGCAATCTCCGGACGCTCATTGGCCTTGTCGAGAATCCACTTGGCGGGAATTTCCCCGAAACGGGCCTGGCGGGTGGATGAGATGATGACGCCGATTTTGAGCTTGGACATGTTGTGTTCCCTTGAGTCGGTTACGAATAGTGACTGACATTACATAATGCCGGCATGTTCCTGTTCACAAGTAGGCACTTGTTTGTAACCAGCGTCGCATCCCGATGCCTTATCGCTGCATCGATGAACCACTAAGTTACTGCAGCCACACGCGTTTTTTGCGCTGAGGTTCCATTGCTCTTGCGCCACGGCATCGTTCGCGTTTAGGAAACGCAGATGTCGCACGGATAGAACGTCTCCGGGCGAACGCCTGCGCAGGACCACGGTTCCTGCTATCCTCCTATGTGAAGAGGCCACGACATGACCGGCACCCAGTCCCCTTCCGCCCAGATCGATGCCAGGATTGCCGCCCTGGAAGACTGGCGCGGCCAGACGCTTGCCCGCATCCGCGCGCTCATCCACGAGGCGGATCCGGAGGTCGCCGAAACGGTCAAATGGGGCGGAACCCCCGTATGGGAGCATGCCGGCATCATCTGTACCGGCGAGGTCTACAAGGCGGCAGTCAAGACCACATTCGCAAAGGGCGCATCCCTGCCCGACCCTTCCCGTCTGTTCAACTCGAGCCTCGAAGGCAACACGCGCCGCGCAATCGATTTTCGTCAGGGCGAATCATTCGATGAAGATGCCTTCAAGGCGCTCATCAAGGCGGCAGTCGCACACAACCTCGAAAAGAAAAAGTAGTCGGCTCAGACGGGTGCCGTCTTCCGATAAGGAAGCGCCTGCAGCACCCCGAAACTGACCTCCACGGCGACGAAGGCGAACAGCAACCAGCTCGCGCCGGCGAGCAGCGCGTTGACCTGCCAGGCGGCAAACAGCCATCGGGCAACCATGTCGTAGCGCCCGAGAACCGCCAGGTTGAGATGCAGCCGCACGAGCGACCACACCACCACGACCGACCCCATCAGATTGGCGAACAATATCTGCCAGACGTCGAGATCAGGCATAAGGCCAGGCAGCCCGAGGCCTTCGTGTATGACCGAGACAACGCTGATCATTAGCGACAGCGTCCAGGGCGTCACAAATGCTGCAGTTACAATAAGGTCGTAGGCTGCGCTGGCGCGCATGATCTTGAGAAATTGGCCCTCGGTCAGCATCCTGCATTCTCCTTTGCAAACGGATGCTCGTTGGCCTAAACCCTGGAGCACGCTCCAGGGTCAAGAGTCAGATCATGAGAATTGGAGAACTTGCAGCGCGCAGCGGCTTCAGCCGCGATACGCTCCGCTTCTACGAGAAGCGCGGCCTCATCCGCTCAATCCGTCGGCCCAACGGTTACCGACATTACGCGGACCAGACGCTCGTGCTACTGGAATTCATCGGCACAGCACGGTCTCTCGGCTTTACATTGGCTGAAATCGAAAGTGAACTGCCTGAACTCGTGGAGACCGGGCTGTCTCGGGAACGCACAGCGGACCTCCTCCACAGCAAGCTCGCGCTGATCGACCGCAAGATCGATGACCTATCCCGCTTGCGCAGCCGTATAGAGAGTCTTTTGGCCCAGGCCTGCCCGCTGGCGGTGCCTGACCCTAGCCGTTAAGCACTCGATTGTACCGGCGCACCGCCTCGGCAAAACCCAGCACCAGCGCATCCGCCGTGATGCCATGGCCTATAGAGACCTCATCGACGTCTGTAACCCTGGCGACGAAGGCCGGCAGGTTCGCCAGCGTAAGATCGTGCCCGGCATTGAGGCCCAGCCCCGCCTCGCGCGCGGCACGCGCCGTCCCCGCAAGCACGGCAAGCTCAGCTTCCGCGCGTTCCGGATCGCTGTGGCATGCGCCGTAGGGTCCGGTATAAAGCTCCACCCGATCCGCGCCTGTTGCCTTGGCGGCAGCAATTCCCGCCTCTCCGGCGTCCGGATCGCAGAACAGCGATACCCGCCGGCCCGGCCCCTTGAGCCTTTGGACAACCGAGCGCAGGAAATTGCCTTTCCCGGCGAAGTCCCATCCATGGTCCGACGTCGCCTGCGCCGGATCGTCCGGCACGAGTGTCACCTGATCGGGGTCGACCATCTCGATCAGCGACATGAAATCTTCGCTGGGATAGCCTTCGATGTTGAACTCGACTTGAGGATATTCCTCGGCAAGCAGCGCCTTGAGGTCATGGACATCGCTTCGCCTGATGTGACGTTCATCAGGCCGCGGATGCACCGTCACCCCCGCCGCACCCGCATCGAGCACGATACGTGCAATGCCGGTCACGCTCGGCCAGGGCAGATTCCGGCGATTGCGCAACTGGGCGACAGCGTTGAGGTTGACGGATAATTTGGTCATTGGAAGGAAAGAAGTCAGCAAACGGGCTTAGCACGCTTACCCGAAGCGTCGCGCCCGCGCCACCGCAATTCGCACCGCTTGAAGCGGCTACATCCCTTCCGCGCCGCGTGTGATCGCAGCCAGACCCGTCCGCACCACCTCGACCAGCCCGATCGGCGCCATGAGCGCGATGAACTGCTCGACCTTGGAGGACTTGCCGGTCACCTCGAACACGAAGCTTTCCGTTGAAGCGTCGATCACCTGCGCACGGAACGCATCGGCAAGCCGCAGCGCCTCGACGCGGTTCTCGCCCACGCCGGCGACCTTGACCAGCGCAAGCTCGCGCTCGATCGCATTCCCCTCTTCGGTGAGATCATGCACCTTATGCACCGGCACCAGACGCTCGAGCTGAAGCTTGATCTGCGCCAGAACCTTGGGCGTCGCCACGGTCACCACCGTGATGCGCGAGCGATGCTTGTCGTGCTCGGTTTCGCTGACGGTGAGCGAGTCGATATTGAACCCGCGTGCCGAGAATAGCCCCACGACCCGCGCGAGAACCCCCGGCTCGTTGTCGACCAGCACGGTTAGCGTATGGCGCTCCGGCTGTTGTGTCTGTTGGGCTATGAAATAGGCCGAGCCCGTCGGCAACAGATGTGCGTTCATGTTCATGGGTTCCTCAAAACGTCTGGTGTCGCCAACTGGCACCGCTCCCCCTCATCCGTCTCGCCCTTCGGGCGATCCACCTTCTCTCACGAGGGAGAAGGGGAAATCGCTCCAGTGGACCGATTGGAGCCGAAGAAGGGATGGGGGTGAGGGGGCAGCGATGCCCGCGTAATTGCGCTAAACCAGCACCTTCCCTTTCTCATCGATGATCGACCCGATATTGGCCGTATCGGGAAGGATCATCTCGTTATGCGGCTTGCCCGATGGAATCATCGGGAAACAGTTTTCTTCCTTGGAGACGATGCAGTCGAAGATGACCGGCTTGTTGACGTTGATCATCTCGTCGATCGCTGAATCCAGCTTCGCCGGGTCTTCGCACCGGATGCCGTGCCCGCAATAGGCCTCGGCCAGTTTCACGAAATCGGGCAAGGCGTCCGAATAAGAGTGCGAATAGCGCCCGCCGTGCAGCAATTCCTGCCACTGGCGCACCATGCCCATATATTCGTTGTTGAGGATGAACACCTTGATCGGCAGGTTGTATTGCAGCGCGGTCGACATCTCCTGCATCGTCATCTGCACGGAAGCTTCCCCCGCGATGTCGATGACCAGCGCGTCCGGATGCGCCACCTGCACGCCGATCGCCGCCGGCAGGCCGTAGCCCATGGTGCCAAGCCCGCCCGACGTCATCCACCTGTTCGGCTGATTGAAGTGGAAGTGCTGGGCCGCCCACATCTGGTGCTGGCCAACTTCGGTGGTGATGTAGACGTCCCGGTCCTTGGTCGCCTCATAAAGCCGCTGCACCGCATGCTGGGGCTTGATGACGGACGAGGAATTGGTGAAGCCGAGCGAGTTGACCTGCCGCCATTTCTCTATCGTCGCCCACCATGGAGCAATCGCCTCGGTCCGCGGCTGGTTGGTTTTCGCCCGCCAGATGCGGATCATTTCCTCCATCACCAGATTGACGTCGCCGATGATCGGGACATCCACGATGATGTTCTTGTTGATCGAGGAGGGGTCGATGTCGATGTGGATCTTCCGGCTGCCCGGCGAAAAAGCGTCGATCCTGCCCGTGATCCGGTCGTCGAACCGCGCGCCGAGGCAGATCATCAGGTCGCAATCATGCATCGCCATGTTGGCTTCATAGGTGCCGTGCATGCCCAGCATGCCCAGCCATTGCTTGCCCGAAGCCGGATACGCCCCCAGCCCCATCAGCGTCGAGGTCACCGGAAACCCGGTCAGCTCCGCCAGTTCGCGCAGATTGCGGCTGGCCTCCGGCCCCGAATTGATGATCCCGCCCCCGGTATAGAAAACCGGCCGTTCGGCGCGCAGCATCAAATCCACCGCAACCCGGATCGCCTCGATATCCCCTTCGCGCTGCGGCTTGTAGGTCGGGTGGCTCATCTGGGCCTGCGGCTTGAAATAGCTCCCCATCGCGAACTGCACGTCCTTGGGAATATCGATGACCACCGGTCCCGGACGGCCCGAGGTGGCGATATGGAAAGCCTCGTGCAGGACGCGCGGAAGGTCCTCGACCGACTTCACCAGATAATTGTGCTTGGTGCAGTTGCGCGTGATGCCGACCGTATCGCACTCCTGAAAGGCGTCCGAGCCGATCAGCGGCGTCGGCACCTGGCCGGTGATGCAGACCAGCGGGATGGAGTCGAGCAGCGCATCGGTCAGCCCCGTGACCGCATTGGTGGCGCCCGGTCCCGACGTCACCAGAACCACACCGCACTTGCCGGTCGAACGGGCATAGCCCTCGGCCATGTGCGTTGCGCCCTGCTCATGCCTGACGAGGATGTGCTGAACCTTGTCCTGCTGGAAGATCGCGTCATAGATCGGCAGCACCGCGCCACCCGGATAGCCGAATATGTGTTCGACTCCCTGATCGATGAGCGCCTGAACCACCATTTCGGCGCCGGTCATCTGTTCGGCCATATCAGCCTCTCCCTACTCGCTTCGCTGTCCGTTTCCGGACGCTGGACAATAAAAAAGGCCCCGTTCGGGACCTGTTTTCCGCGCACCGCAATTTGCCACGAGGGTCATTCCCTCATGTTGCGATGCGCCTTCCTACTACAAGAATAAGTGCCGTCACGACGGTGCTTCTCCAGATTTCGCGGCTATTGGTAATTTACAGCGGCTGGAATGGTCAAGCCCAAAAACCGCAGCCACCATGAAAAAGGCCCGCCACTGAAGCGGCGGGCCCTTCGGGAACCTCAGGCTGAACGCTTAGCCCTGCGGGCAGGTATCGATATAGAGGCGGCCGTCCGAAGCGCGATAGTAGCAGCGCTCGGGTTCGCCGGCGACCTGGCCGACAAGCGCGCCGGCAACACCGCCAACAGCTGCGCCCACCGCAGCACCCTGAACGGTACCGGTGGTAACACCGCCAATGATTGCACCAGCGCCAGCGCCCACTGCAGCCGACTGCTGCGTCCGGGTACAAGCAGATACGGCAAGAAGCGTGGTGAGCGCGATGCCGATGACCATCAACTTTTTCATCATGTTTGGAAGCCTCCGTGCGACATTAAAAATATGAGTTCCCTCACGCTCAAAATGCTCGTCGCCGCTTTTCGTTCCGCGTAAAGGATGCAAGGGCTTATCAGGGCGAATGTGAATCGGGCCTGAACAGACCATAACATAGGTTAACCTCTGCCATTTCTGATAATTTCTCAAGAGGGCAGTGACAAAGGGTAGTGACGTTGACGCATCGCCGCATTAGCATCGACGCGGGCGGGCGCATCTGTCGGGGAGGTGGGGCTGATCGATCATATAACTGAAGGGTACGGGAGCGGAATAAGCGAACTCATCCGGTCTCTCGATTCTTCGCGCACGCCGCTGGGGGCCTTTTCGGAATGGCCCGAATGCCTGCGCGCGAGCCTGTCCCTTGTCCTCCCTTCGCCGGCCCAGATCGTCCTCTTCTGGGGACCCGACTATATTGCTGTCTACAATGACGCTTATGTCAGCGCCCTTGGCGACAAGCATCCCCGTGCCTTTGGCCGTCCGGCGCGCGAGACCTGGCAGGAAGTGTGGCCCGATATGGAGCCCCTGCTAAATCGCGTGCTCCACGAGGGCAAAACCGTCGCCGAAAAGGACCGCCTGTTCCGGATCGCGCGGCGCGGATATCTCGAAGACGCCTATTTCGACATTTCCTGCTCACCGGTCCGAGACGATACGGGCGCGGTGCAGGGCGTGATGTGCATCATCGCAGAAACCACCGAACGTGTTCTTTCCGACCGCTCGCTTGCCCAAAGCGAGGAACAGCTTCAGGCGATCTTCGCCCAATCGGCAGGCGGCATCGCGATCACGGACGTCGCCGGCCGCTTCGTCTTTGTCAACGACCGCTTCTGCGACATCGTCGGCTATGACGAGCCGGAGCTTCTCGGCCTGCGGATGCAGGACATTACCTATCCCGACGATCTACCCGCCAACATGCCGCTCTTTGCTGCGACGGTGAATGAGGGCTCCAGCTTCGAGATCGAAAAACGGTATGTGCGCAAGGACGGCTCGCTAGTCTGGGTCCGGAATTCGGTCGGCCCCATTCGCGATGCCGCAGGTAATGTCTATCGCGTCAGCGCGATGGTGTTCGACATTAACGACCGCAAGCGCGCCGAGCTGGTCGAGCGCCGGCTGGCCTCCATCATCTCTTCGTCCGACGACGCCATCCTCAGCATCGACCTCGACACTGTCATAACGAGCTGGAATCGCGGCGCGGAAATTCTCTATGGCTATACCGAACAGGAGGCCATCGGCCGTTCGGTCGAGATCATCATTCCCCCTGACCGCTCCCACGAAGAAGCCGCAATTCTCGAACGCATCCGGCGCGGCGAACGCGTCGAGCCCCACGAGACGATCCGTCAGCGCAAGGACGGCAGCCAGATTCACGTCTCGCTCACCGTCTCCCCGGTTCACGATGAGTACGGCAATGTGGTCGGCGCGTCCAAGATCGCCCGTGACATCACCGCACGAAAGGAAGTCGAGCGCCTCCAGCAGGTGTTGATGGGCGAGCTCAAGCACCGGGTGAAGAACATTCTGGCCACGGTACAGGCCGTCGCCCGGCAGACCTTCAGCACAAGCCAGGACCTTCAGAAGGCGCGGGACGTTTTCGACGCACGCCTGCAATCGCTCGCCAACGCCCATGACCTCCTCACGCGCGAGGCGGGTGATGGCGCAGACATGTCGCAGGTTCTGGCGGAAGTGCTCGCGCCCTATCAGCAGGACCAGTTCGAAATGTCCGGTCCGCCGCTCCTTCTGCCGCCCAAGAGCGTGCTCGCCGTCTCGCTCGCCCTGCACGAACTTGCAACCAACGCCGCCAAATACGGCGCGCTCTCGACAGGGACTGGGCGAGTACAGATCAACTGGGGCACGGATACCGCCAGTGGCGCCCGCTTCTTCCTGCGCTGGCAGGAACAGGGCGGCCCCACCGTCGTCGCTCCGGCCCGCCGCGGGTTCGGTTCGCGCCTGATAGAAGGTCTGCTTGCGGCCGAACTGAACGGCGAGGTCAGCCTCAACTACCCGCCCGAAGGCGTCGTCTGCACCGTAGACGCCCAGCTCGACAACGAATCCGCCCGCGCCGGATAGCCCGCGCTTATACGAGATAGCGCCGCGCCAGCCCTGCCTCCGCCCGCAGCGCCTGCGCCCTTTCGGCCATGCCCATCCGCTCGAAATCGGCTGCGGCCGCCTCCCGTTCCTCGATCTCCTTGCCAAGAATCGCACGCACATCGCCAGCCCCGAGGTCGAGCCGCGAAACTTCGGCCGTCCCGCTCTTGAAGTCGTGCTCCACGGTCGTTCCCTGCCCCGTCCCGACCGGCGGTGCCTCCGCATGATCGATTGCCGCAATGAAAGTGCGGATGGCCTTGGCCTCGTCGGAACGCCCCTCCTTCATCGCAACCCGCAGGTCAGCCCGCATTCGCTCTTTCGTCTCTGTCGCCGACATCGCAACCACCATGTTTCCCGAGTTCAATGATCATCCCATAATACCGGCAGGTGTGGAAACGGCCATCGCACCTCCCAACTCCGGAGCCGGGCCTTTCTCGACAAGACCCGCTGACAAAAGCTTCTTCTTCCTGTATCCAGACCGGCTCCCCCTGATTCCGGGGAGTTTGGCTCGGGAAGGCCACACCAATGACTGCGACGACCGATGCCCGTCTGGCGCCAAGCTGGCGGGCAGAACTGATTGCTATGCTCTCTCTCGCCTGGCCGCTTGTCGTGGCGCAGGTGGCACAGAACGCGCTCTATACAACCGACGTCATCATGATGGGCTGGCTGGGGCCAGAGCATCTTGCCGGCGGCACCCTCGCAACTGCCTTTTTCACGCCCTTCCTGCTGCTCGGTGGCGGCATTGTCGGCGCGGTGGCGCCGCTCGTCGCGCAGGCTCTGGGCGCGCGGCAGATCAAGAATGTCCGGCGCACGGTCCGCCAGGGCCTCTGGGCCTGTATCGTCGTCGCCACGCTGTTGTTCCCGCTGATCTGGAACATCCGTCCGATCCTTCTGGCGGCCGGACAGGAGCCGGAACTGGCCCTGCTTGCCGAAAGCTATATGCAGATCGCAGTCCTTACCCTCTTCCCGGGGCTCGGGCTGTTCGCCATTCGCTCCTTCCTTTCCGCGCTCGGCACGACCCGGGTGATCCTCTACGTCACCGTCGCTGGGGTCATCGTCAATGCCGCCGGCAATTACCTCCTGATGTTCGGGCATTTCGGAATGCCCCGGCTCGAGCTTCGTGGCGCGGCGATCACCACCGTCATCACCAACCTCACAATGTTCGGCTTGTTGCTGGCCTACGCGCTGCGCCACCGCCGCTATAAGCGCTTCAACATTCTCGCTCGCTTCTGGAGGCCGGACTGGCCGCGCTTCAGGGAAATCTTCCGCATCGGAACTCCGATCGGTCTGATGCTACTGGCTGAAGTAGGGATGTTCTCTGTTGCCTCCATCTTCATCGGCTGGTTGGGCACCGACGCCCTTGCCGCTCACGCGGTCGCGCTCCAATGCGCCTCCTTTGCCTTCATGGTCCCGCTCGGCCTCTCCATGGCCGCGACCGTTCGCGTCGGTCTCGCCTTCGGTTCGCGAAGCCCCGACGCCGTGGCCCGCGCCGGATGGATGGCGATGGCACTGGGCGTGGGCTTCATGTGCATCACCGCTGCGCTGTTCCTCACCATTCCCGGCTTCTTCGTGCGCCTTTTCCTTGATCCCACCGATCCGGGCAATGCGACCGCACTCTCCCTTGCCGCAACCTATCTCCTGCTCGCGGGCCTCTTTCAGCTCGTCGACGGCGCGCAGGTCGTCGCTGCGCATATCCTGCGCGGGCTCAGCGACACCAGCACGCCAATGTTCATTGCCCTGTTCGGTTACTGGGTCGTTGGCATGCCCATCGCCTTCTACCTCGGCGCGGAAGAGCGGCTTGCCGGTGTCGGCGTCTGGACGGGCCTCGCCGCCGGACTTGCTTTCGTCGCCGTGGTGCTGACCGCCCGCTTTGCCATGCGCGAGCGGCTCGGCCTGCTCGACCCGCAGCGAATGACTGCGTGAACCGGCTCTCATCGGCTTGACAGGACCCTTCTCACGTAACATTCATCGTTACATGAGTAGCAAACCTTTCAGCGGCGCTCACGCCGCATCCTACGTCGAAGGCCCGCCGCGTCAGGTGCCTGGATTCGAGTCCCTCCATCGCATGATGTCGATGCTGCTCGCCGAGCGCACACCGCAGAACGGAACGGTGCTGGTTCTGGGCGCGGGCGGCGGGCTGGAACTGCGGACCCTCGCCGGCAGCCATCCCGAATGGTCCTTCCTTGGCGTCGATCCGTCGGCAGACATGCTGGAGACTGCGCGCCGGACAGCAAGCTGTTTCATGGACCGGATCGAGATGATCGAAGGTACGATCGATGCCGCCCCGGACGGTCCCTTCGATGCGGCGTGCTGCCTTCTGACCTTCCACTTCATTCCACAGGGCCAGCGTCTGGCAACACTCAGACAGATCCGCCGACGCCTCAGACCCGGCGCACCTTTTGTCCTCGCCCACATCAGCGTTCCGGAGACCGGGCCTGAACGCGCGCTCTGGATCGACCGGCACATCACCTATAGCGGCGCGGAAGTCACGGACGCCGCACGCGAGGCTATCTCTACCCGCCTCACCATCCTCTCGCCGCAAGAAGAGGAAGCCATGCTCGACGAGGCCGGCTTTGCCGGCACAAGCCTTTTCTATGCCGGATTGAGCTTTAAAGGATGGGTCGCATATGCCGGGGCAGAGGGCTAATCAGGCCCGACATCCCCTTCTGCGCCTTGATCGTCGGGCAGCGAACCTGTGCCGGGCGTCTTCTCGCGGTCCGTGAGGTCTTCCCGCGCATGCGGTCCCTCCGGACGGGGCTTTTGACTATCTTTGTCTCCGGGTTGGTGGTCCCTGTGGTCCGTACTGTCCTGCTCTTGCACCGCTCGGCTCCTCTCGCACTGGTACGGATTAACCGTCAGCCACGCGGAGCGTTCCCGTCAGGACGCGCCGATCCAACCCCTCAAACCGCCACCGGCAGCTCTTCCATTCCCTCGGTCCCGAAGACGCGCATATAGCGGGCGATCTCCTGGCGATCTCCAACCGCCTTTGCCGGATTGTCCGAGAGCTTCACAGCTGGGCGGCCATTCGCGCTGGAAACCTTGATGACGATCGAAATCGGCTTGAGCTGCGGCGTGAAATGCGGAGCGACGCCCGCAAAGTCATTGGTGAGATTGGTTCCCCAGCCAAACGCCATGCGCACGCGCCCATCGAAGTGCCGGTAGGCTTCTTCGATCGTTTCCGTGTCGAGCCCGTCCGAAAAGATCAGCATCTTCTCGCGTGGATCGCGCCCGCGCTCTTCCCACCATCTGATGATCCGCTCCCCGCCCTCGATCGCCGGCGCGCTGTCGGGCCGGAACCCCGTCCAGTCCGCCACCCAGTCCGGCGCATCGCGCAAAAAGGATGCCGTTCCGAAGGCGTCGGGCAGGACGATCAGCAGATTGCCTTCGTAATAGCTCTGCCAATCCTCGAGCACCTTGTAGGGCGCGCGCCGCAACGCCTCGTCGTCCTTGGCCAGAGCCGCCGCCACCATCGGCAATTCATGCGCGTTTGTGCCCAAAGCCTCAAGGTCGGTATCCATGGCGAGCAGCACGTTGGAGGTGCCGGTCAGCGCATCGCCCAGCCCCTCCTTGAGCGCCTCGACGCACCAGCGTTGCCAGAGAAAACTGTGCCGCCGCCGTGTTCCGAAATCGGAGATCTTGAGGTCAGGCAGTTTCTGCAGCCTCTCCACCTTGTCCCACAGCTTGGCCTTGGCCCGCGCGTAAAGCACGTCGAGCTCGAACCGGCCCATGCCCCGCATCGCTGCGCGCGAGCGCAGCTCGTTTATGATGGCAAGCGCCGGAATCTCCCACATGGTCGTCTCGACCCATTTTCCGTGGAAGTGAAGCTCGAACTGGCCATCCCGCGCCGAGAGCTCGTAGTCCGGCAACTGGAAGGTTTCGAGCCAGGCCAGAAACTCCGGCGAGAAGATCTGCTTGGTGCCGTAAAAGCTGTTGCCGGCCAGCCAGATCATCTCCTTTTTCGAGAATCGTACCGTCCGTGCGTGATCGAGCTGCTCGCGCAATTCCCCTACATCGATTTCGTCTGCCAGACGAACCGAAGTTGTGCGGTTGGTCAGCGAAAAGGTGGCGTCGACATCGCGATAAAGCCCCCAGATCATCTGCAGCATCAGGAGCTTGTAGAAGTCGGTATCGAGCAGCGACCGGATGATGGGGTCGAGCTTGAAGGTGTGGTTGAAAACCCGCCTTGCGATGTCGGTCTTGGACGTACTCAACGGATGACGACCCCCGATTCGCGCATCTGGCCCAGCATCGCCTCCATCGATCCGGCAAGGTCGATCCCTCGCGTTGCTGCCAGAACCACCTCCACCGCAAACCCCTGCCTGACCGCATCAAGGGCGGAATAGGCCACGCAAAAGTCCGTCGCCAGCCCAGCCAGCCGGAGCTTGGTGATCCCGCGCTCGCGCAGATACCCTGCCAGCCCCGTCGGCGTCTTGTGGTCATTCTCGAAGAAGGCCGAGTAGGAATCGATGGCCTGCCGGAACCCCTTTCGGACGATCAGCTCGGCCGGCACTACATTGAGACCGGGGTGAAACTCCGCCCCTACCGTCCCCTGCACGCAATGGTCCGGCCAGAGCGTTTGCGGCCCGTAATCCACCTCGATCATCTCGAACGGCGCTTTCCCCTCATGCTGTGAAGCAAAGCTCGAATGATCGCTGGTGTGCCAGTCCTGCGTCAGGATCACATGCGAATGGGTAGCAATCAGCTGGTTGACCAGCGGCACGATTTCATCGCCTTCGTCCACCGCGAGCGCGCCGCCGGGGCAGAAATCGTTTTGCACGTCGATGACGATCAACGCGTGTTCGCTCATGACCTGCCTCCATTCGAATTTTCCGAGTGAGCACTTGTGCAATCTTGTGCTCTCCCGTCAACTCCCCCGCTGTCAGGAGGCAGGGGCCGTGCTATCACGCTGCCGCTCTCGGAACGCCCGCGGGGCGTCAAGCGTATTTCGATCGACTGTTTCAGAGGGACGCCCGACCCGATGGTTTATATCACCCTGATCGCTGGCCTCGTGTTGCTGGTCGCCGGCGGAGAAAGCTTTGTCCGCGGCTCGGTAGCTATAGCTTACCGTTTTGGCATGTCCACGCTGCTGGTCGGACTGACGCTTGTCGCCTTCGGCACTTCGTTGCCCGAGCTCGTCACATCCATTCAGGCCGCACTCGACGGCGCACCGGGTATTGCGGTGGGCAATGTCGTCGGCTCGAACATTGCCAATATCCTGCTTATCCTCGGCGTCACCGCCGCGATCTATCCCGTGGCCGTCAGCAAGTCGGGTCTGCGCCGTGATGGCGGCGCACTCGTTGTCGCCTCGCTGGCCGCGCTGGTCGTGGTGCTGATCGGCTTTATCGGGCGTCTCGCCGGCCTCATCTTCGTACTGTTCCTGATCGCCTATATCGTTCGCAGCTATCTCATGGAACGCAGCACCGCTTCCAAAGAGGAAGAAGCCCCGCCACAAGCCGCCCGCAAGGCGAACCTCTTGGTTTCGGCACTTCTCACCGTCGCCGGGCTGATACTGACCCTTGTGGGGGCAAGGCTGCTCGTTTCGAGTGCGGTATTCCTTGCCACCGATTTCGGCGTTTCCGAAACCATCATCGGCCTCACCGTCGTAGCTGTCGGCACTTCGCTCCCTGAACTGGTCACCTCGGCCATCGCCGCACTGCGCCGCCACACCGATATCGCCCTCGGAAACATCATCGGCTCGAACATTTTCAATATCCTGCTGATCCTGGGTGTCACCTCGCTGATCCAGCCCATCGTCATTCCCGCACAAATCGTCAGCTTCGACATCTGGGCAATGCTCGCGGCGACGGCCCTGCTGCTCGTCCTTGCCTATACCGGCCGCGGAATCTCGCGCTGGGAAGGCTGGGTCTTCCTTGCCGCCTATGCCGGCTATATCGGCTGGCTGGCGATGAACATTTGATATTGCTGCCCCCGGCCAGCCGGGCTTCGCCAATCGGGGTGAGGGGCACGCAATGCTTCAGGCAATCGCCGGCACTTGTCGCTCAACCAGACGGATCCACAAACCGCCAATCCCCCATCCGATTTCGGAACCACGTCGATTGCCGCTTGGCATATTGCCGGGTCGCAGTAACAGCCCGCGCAATAGCTTCCTCCCGGGATATTTCCCCAGCCAGCATTGCCCCGATCTCCTTGACCCCGATCGCCTTCATCGCCGGAAACGATGGATCGAGGTCGCGCGACAGCAACGCCTCGACTTCCGCAACTGCCCCCTCCTCCATCATGGCGGCAAACCGGTCCGCGATCCGCTGCCGCAACAGTCCCCGCTCGGGCATCAGAACGATCTTTTCAAGATCATAACCTTCCAGTAAGGGCGCTGCATTATCCCGCTGAAACGCGCTAAGCGGCGTGCCGGTCGCCTCCAGCACCGAAAGCGCACGCACGACGCGCTGCGGGTCGGCCACCCCGATCCGCTCGGCCGTTTCCGGATCCCTTTCGGCCAGCAATTTGTGCCGGCCGGCCTCATCGAGCCCTTGAATCAGTTTCTCAGCGGCTTGAATCGCTTTGTCCGGTATGGGTGGAATTTCCGCGAATCCGTTTGTGAGCGCCTCGAAGTAAAGCCCTGTTCCGCCGACAAAAATCAGAACCTGACTCTTTTTCTCCGCCTCTTGAACCACTTCCTTAGCGTCGGCCAGCCAGGCCCCGGTCGAGTAACGGCGCGCCGGGTCGACATGACCAAAAAGAACATGCGGAGCTGCGGCGAGTTCTTCGGCATTCGGGCGCGCCGTGAGCCTGTCCAGCACGCCATAGACCTGCATGGAATCGGCGTTGACGATGACCGCGCCGATTTTGCGCGCCATCGCGATGGCCCGCGCCGTCTTGCCGCTCGCGGTCGGACCGGCTATCAGAACCGCACGTTTTTCCCCTGCAATTGTCATGGTCGTGCCGATGTCCGTCCTGTGCCTGATCGCCAACCCCGATGAGCCGGCGCTCTCGCACGCGCTGGTTGAAGCGGTGCAGCGCGAAGTTCATGGCGAAATCAACTGGCTCGCGCAAGGCATCGCCTGCGAGATCGTAAAGCCGCAGGCGGCAAAGCCCGAAGAGATCGCGCGCGAACTGGTTGCCCCGCTGCCTATCGACGTCGCCCTCGTCCCCCTCGCCAACCGCCGCAAGAAGCTTCTCGTCGCCGATATGGACTCCACCGTGATCGGCCAGGAATGCATAGACGAATTGGCCGACGCCCTCGGCATCAAGCCCCAGGTCGCCGAGATCACCGAACGCGCCATGCGCGGTGAGCTGGACTTCGGCCAGGCGCTCGACACGCGCGTTGCCCTGCTCAAGGGCCTTGAACGCCAGGTCGTCGAGGAAATCCGCCGCGAGCGGATCACGCTCGCCCCGGGCGGCCGGGCGCTGGTGCAGACCATGAAGGCCTACGGCGCCTATACCTCGCTGGTCTCGGGCGGCTTTACCCTCTTTGCCGATTTTTTCGCAAAGCGGATCGGCTTTGACGAGGCCGTTGCCAACGTTCTGGAGTTCGGCGAGGACGACCGCCTTCTCGGCACAGTGCAGAAACCGATCGTCGACAAGGATACCAAGCGCAACCGCCTGCTCACGCTTGTCGAGAAACTGGAGATTACGCAGGCCCTGACGATCGCCGTCGGCGATGGCGCAAACGACCTCGACATGGTCGAAGCGGCTGGAATGGGCGTTGCCCTGCACGCCAAACCAGCGGTCGCCGAGCGTGCCGAAATCCGGATCGACCATGGCGACCTCACCGCCTTGCTCTACCTGCAGGGTTACAGCGAAGACGACTTCGTCCGGTGATCATCGAGACCGAGCGCCTCATCCTGCGTCCCTGGCAGGAAGCCGATCGCGAGGCCTATGCTGTGCTCATGGGCGATCCCCAGGTGCGCCGCTTTTACCCTTCGGTGCTCACGCCAGCGGAAGCCGACGCCCAGTTCGACCGCCACCTCGAAATGCAGGCGCAAAACCGCTTCCACTTTCGCGCTGCAACCTTGCGCGAGAATGGCGCCTTTGTCGGCCTGATCGGAATTGGCCTTGTCGGCGAGGTCATCCGCAACGCCATTCCAACCCATCCTGAAGTCGAGATCGGTTGGGTATTCAACGCTGACTTCTGGGGCAAAGGGCTCGCGCCGGAAGGTGCCCGCGCCTGCCTCGATCATGCCTGGCAGCTCGGCCTTCCCGAAATCGTCGCGTTTACGGCTGCGATCAACCAGCCCTCCCAGCGCGTCATGGTAAAGATCGGCATGATCCGCGACCCCGACGCCGACTACGAGCACCCCCTCGTTCCAAAGGATCACCCGATCCGCGCCCACGTGCTCTACCGCATCGCAAACCCGAACTACTGACGCATTCTGTCAGGAGCACCGAGATACGATCGCCTCGGATAAACAATGGAGGCCATCATGCCGATCAAAGGAAGCTGCCACTGCGGCGCCACCAAATTCGAAATCGACTTCCAGCCGCAGACAGCCACACGCTGCAACTGCACGTTCTGCACCAAGCGGGCCGCACTTTGGATCTATGGAGCGCCCGAGCAGTTCCGGTTGCTTACGCAGATCGACGCCAACACGCGCTATTCACCCACATGGGAGGAGAACAAACACTATTTCTGCAAGACCTGCGGCTGCACCACGTTCTCGGACAACCCGGACTATTCGATGATGCTGGAAGAAGGTGGCGAAGAGAAATTCGACCCGTCAAACCGCCGCATCTCGGTGAATCTCTGGCTGCTGGATGATTTCGATATCGCCTCGGTGCCCGTTGAGGAGATCGACGGCCGCAATTTGTGGTGAGGCCTACATCCGCACGACTGCCAGCAACACCAGCCCTACAGCCGCCACACTAAGCGCGCCGAGCCGCAAATGCTGCACCGGCATTTCAAGCACCTGCGCGATCATCCGCTTCATCTGCTCGGGGAAGGCGGCGTAGAGCAGCCCTTCGAGAACGAGCGCCAGCGCCAGTGCTGCAAATAGGTCAGTCATTCTAAAACCCTCATCTGGCCCGAAACGAAAAGGGCGCATCCAGCGGATGCGCCCTGATCGTAGCATCGAGCAAGCTTACTGCACCGGCGCTTCTACGGGCTCGGGCGTCTCTTCGTCCTCAGCCTCGGGCTCGATCAGCGTTTGCAGATCGACCGGCTCGCCGTTCTCGCCTTCACCCGATACCAGGCTGTCGGTCGAGAGCAGGTTCTCGATCTCGTCGGGATCGATCGGCTGCTCGCTCGGCCCCTGCACCCCGATATCGATCGGGGCCGCAGTGGGTGCCGGGAATTCCGGCAGCGTGCCGTCTGCGCCAAAGAAGCGGAAGAAGGCCGAGTCGGGCGAAAGGAGCATCGTCGTGTTCCCGTCGCCGATCGCATTCCGGTAGGCTTCCATCGAGCGGTAGAACTCAAAGAACGCCTCATCCTGAGTGTAGGCCTGGGCGAAGATGCGGTTGCGCTCCGCATCGCCCTCGCCTCGGATGATTTCCGAGTCGCGATTGGCGGCCGATACGATTTCCACCGCCTGGCGGTCGGCGATCGCGCGAAGGATTTGCGCCTGTTCCTGACCGCGCGCACGCAGCAGCGCCGCTTCGGCCAGACGTTCGGCCTTCATGCGCTCATAGGTTTGCTGCGAGACTTCCGGCGTCAGATCGGTGACGAGGATACGCACATCGACCACATTGATACCGAGTTCCACCATGTCGGCGGCAACCAGGTCACGGGCCTCACGCATCATCTCGCTGCGCTGCTCGGACAGCGCCGCATCGAACTCGCGCAGGCCGTAGACGCCACGCAGGGCCGACTCGAAACGGGTCGCAATGCGCTGTTCGGCAAGCTGGAGGCTGCCGAGCACCGTTTGCCGGAACCGGATCGGATCTTCGATCCTATAGGTGATGAACGCGTCCACGACATAGAACTGGCCGCCCGACACCTGGAGCCGGATACGCTCGAGGTCATAGCGCAGCAAGCGCTTGTCGATGAACTGCACCGTCTCGATAAAGTCCGTCGGGATCTTGAAATAAAGTCCCGGCTCGCGGATTTCCCGCGTGATCTCGCCGAAGCGGGTGACGATGGCCTGCTCGCGCTCGTTGACGACGAACAGCGAGGACAGCAGCACGTAAGCTGCAAGAACCAGTGCGACAATGATGATTACGAACCTGTTCATCACTGGTTACCTCCGCTTGCCGGGTTGGCAGGCGTGGAGCTTCGCAGCTCCGGCAACGGCAGATACGGTATGACGCCCGATCCGGACGCCCCGCCCTCGACCAGCAGCTTGTTCGTGCCGCCAAGCACCTCTTCGAGCGTTTCGATGAAGATACGCTGGCGCGTGACTTCCGGCGCATTGCGGTATTCGTTGTAAACCGCAACGAAACGGGCAGCCTGACCCTGGGCTTCGTTGATCACGCGGTCACGGTAAGCCGCAGCCTCCTCACGGATCGCTGCCGCCTGACCACGCGCGCTACCCAGAAGGGTATTGGCGTATTGCCGGGCTTCTTCCTGGAAGCGGTCTTCGTCCTGCAGCGCGCGCTGCACTTCGTCGAACGCATCGGCCACTTCGGCCGGCGGTGCGACGTTCTCGATGGAGATGTTGGAAATGGTTACACCCACCTCGTAGCTGTCCAGAATCTGCTGGGTGATGCGCTGCACCTCGATAGCGATACCCGCACGGTCGTCACGGAACACGTCCTGTGCCGTCCGGCGGCCAACCACCTCGCGCATGGCGCTTTCAGCGGCCTGCCGCACCATTTCATCGGGATCGCGCACCTCGAAGAGATAGAGTCGCGGATCGGAAATGCGCCACAGGATCGAGAAGCTCATGTTGACGATGTTCTGGTCGCCGGAGAGCATCAGGCCCTCGTCGCGCTGCGTGGCGCCGACGCGGGTCTGGTTCTCGGTCGTCGAAGCCTTCTCGACGCGCTCAATCGGCCAGAGATGGAAATGAAGGCCGGGAAGCGAAAGCTCGTTCTTGGGCTCGCCGAACAGCAATTCGACACCGACTTCCTGCGGAGCCACGGTGTAGATCGCGTTCGATGCCCAAAAGATCAGCAAAGCGGCAACGCCGCCGATAATGGCCCAGCGTCCGCCGGGCAAACCGCCACCGAACTGTTGGCGGCCGCGGGCGAGGATATCTTCGAGATTTGGCGTATTGCCTCCGCCACTGGGCCTGCGCGGCCCGCCCCCTCCGCCTCCTCCGGGCGCTTGCCCCCAGGGGCCGCCGCTTCGCGTGCGGCGGCCGTCCTTATTTTCTTCCCACGGCATTTCGTCCCTTTCGGTTTGTCGTGAAAGTATTCTTTGTGCCTGAACTGGTTTCAGCGAACGCGTTCACCACGTTTGCCGTCCGAAACCACGACCACCAGTATGTACCGGTCTATATAGGGAAGGGTCGCGCCGCGATCAATCGAATCCGGCCGCGGCAAATCGGAGTGCTACGGCACGGGGCTGCCTTCACAAGCAAAAGAGCCGCCCACGAGGGGCGGCTCCATCGATTGCTGCAAGAGAGCTTACGCGATGCCGATCTTGCCGCCATCCTGCTTGGTGATCGCGACCACCGAGGGACGGGTTGGCATGTCGTCGCGGAAATCGGGCCAACGGGTCGAGAGGTCCTCGTAATAGGACGGACGGCCGTGACCTTCCCAATCCTCGCCGCCGTCGGCGGGGTGCTGGACCGCAACAAAGAAGGTGGTGAGGTCCGGCGTCGGGAGCGGGCCGCACATCTCGGCACCGACAGGCACGCGGTAAAAGAGCTTGGAAGTTCCGCGGGCTTCGCCCTCGGTATCCACAGCCCACAACCCGTCGGTACGGCCGGTATCGGTGGGATTGTTACCGTCGGTCGAAACCCAGAGCCGGCCTTCGCTGTCGATGGCACAGTTATCCGGCATGCCGAACCAGCCGTTTTCCGTCGTTGCGGTCGAGAAAGTGGCGCCCACTTCGGCGATAGAAGGATCGCCGCACTGAAGCAGGATTTCCCAGCGGCCGGTCGTGGCGGCAAAATCTCCGCCCTCTTCGTGGATTTCGATGATGTGGCCGAAGGCGTTGTTTGCGCGCGGATTGGCCGCGTCGACCTGGTCTTCGCTGCGGCGGGTATTGTTGGTCAACATCACGTAGACGCGGCCATTGGTCCCGTTGGGTTCGATGTCCTCGGGCCGGTCCATCGGAGTGGCACCCAGAAGGTCGGCAGCACGGCGGGTTTCGATCAGCACGTCGGCCTGGCTTTCAAAGCCGTTCTCGGCCGTGAGTGGACCCTCTCCATGGATAAGCGGAAGCCATTCCATGGTGCCGTCCTCGTGGAAGCGCGCCACATAGAGCGTGCCGTCATCGAGAAGGTCCATATTGGCTTCGCGGTTTTCCGGATCGTAGGTGCCGTTGGTCACGAACTTGTAGACATAGTCGAAGCGTTCGTCGTCGCCCGAATAAAAGACCACGCGGCCGTCGGGAGCGACGATGGACTCGGCACCTTCATGCTTGAAGCGGCCCAGCGCGGTGCGCTTCTTGGGCGTGGAGCTCGCATCCATCGGATCGACCTCGACCACCCAGCCGAAGCGGTTCATTTCGTTGGGTTCCTTGGAGACGTCGAAACGGTCGTGGAACCGGGCCCATTCATAGCTGTTGCCTGGTGCGCCGAGGCGGGCGTAATTTTCCACCTCGCGGTGGCCTTCGGGCAGTTCGCCCGAGAAATAGCCGTGGAAGTTTTCTTCGGCCATCAGATAGGTGCCCCAGGGGGTGGTGCCACCGGCACAGTTGTTGAGCGTGCCGCGCACGCGGGTGCCGGTTTCGTCATAGCTGGTCTTGAGACGCTCGTGGCCAGCGGCCGGGCCGGTGATCTCGATCTCGGTCTCGCCGGTGATGCGGCGGTTGTAAGGGCTGCCCGCAACGCGGCGCCACTTGCCGTCGACCTTCTCGATCTCGATCACCGAGCCGCCATGCGCCATGATCTCGATATTGACCTGCTCTTCGGAAAGCTCGCCCTGCACCGGCTCCCCGTCAACGATCTGGACAAGACCGGGGAACATCAGGTGCGCGTTAGTGTATTCGTGATTAACCAGAAGCAGGCCGTGCTCGGACGAGCCATCGAGGGGCACATAGCCGACATAGTCGTTGTTATAGCCGAACTGGCCGGCCTGAGCCTCGGCGGTCTGATTGGCCGGATCGAATTCGGGAGCGTCATTGGTAACCGGATCGCCCCAGCGCATCAGGATGTCCGCATTGTAGCCCTCTGCGACGTGGTGATCGGCGTCGACGCCGGCCTCGACTTCAGTGAACGAGAAGACGGAGGCCACTTCCTGCGCGTTGGCTCTTTCGGCGGTCATCAGCGCCAACGGGCTCACAGTGGCGGCAATCGCCGTGGTGGCCAGCGATCCCTTGAGGAAACCGCGGCGCGAGAAGCGGCGCGAAATCAGCTCGCCCATGGTGGGGTTGCTGGTCGGGTTGGTCGGTTCGAACTCGGCGCTTTCGAGACCCTGGGTGGGGAATGTGGGTTTCTGGTTCATGGCTAGCCCTGCTGTGATTGGAGGGCTCATGGTGCAGGTGTGAGGCCTTGTTCCATGAGCGGTTAAAAGCGCTCGGGGAACCTCGGCGAACAGAATTCGCATCTCCCCGCGCTACGCAGGGAACGCTATTTGGGGCGTGTTACAGGGTCGTGACACGGACGCTGATTCCAGCTGCCGAAGCCCTAGCCTCGCCGCTCATAGACCTTCACGATGAAGCCGGCGCTGTCCCGCTCGCCGGGCACCAGGTCAGGCAGCACGCGGCCTGCCCACACTGACGGGTCAATCTCTGGAAAAAACGTGTCCCCATCCGGCGCGGCGTCCACATGGGTGATGTAGAGCCGGTCAGCGACAGGCATGGCCTGCCGGTAAAGCTCCCCGCCGCCATTGATGAACACCTCGTCCATCCCATCGCTTGCCGCAACGTCCCTGGCCCGTTCGAGTGCCTCTTCAAGCGACTGGACAACCACCACCCCATCGGGCGCATAACCTTTTTGCCGGGTAACCACGATATTCGTGCGGCCCGGCAAAGGCTTGCCGATGCTCTCGAAGGTCTTGCGGCCTGCGATCAGCGGCTTGCCCATGGTCGTGACCTTGTAGAACGCAAAGTCTGTCGGCAACCGCCAGGGGAGCTTGCCGCCCGCCCCGATAGCCCCGTTTCGCCCCACCGCTGCGATCATGGAGACCTTGATAGCGCTCATCGCCCCGCCAGCGCCTTAAGCGCATCTCCGCTCACACGGCACGTCGTCCACTCATCATGCATCACCGCACCCTGCGCCTTGTAGAAATCGATGGCATGTTCATTCCAGTTGAGAACCCACCAGCCGAGCCGGCCCAGCCCCTCATCGAGGCAACGCTTTGCGAGGTGAGAGAGCAGTGCCTTGCCGATCCCGTTGCCCCGCGCCGAGGGCTCGACATAAAGATCCTCGAGCCATATGCCATGCCGCCCCTGAAAGGTGGAAAAGGTATAGAACCACAGGGCGAAACCGGCCGGGACCCCGTCCAGTTCCGCGATATCGCAGAACACGCGCGGATTGTCGCCAAAAAGGGATTGATCCATCTGAGCCTCGGTGGCTTCCACTTCGTGCCCGAGCTTCTCGAAGTCGGCTAGTTTCTTGATGAAGTCGAGCACCAGCGCGGCATCGCCTTTGACGGCGCGTCGGATTGTCAGGGCCATGTGTCCTCTTGGATTTTCAGTCTGTGAGATACCGGAACCACTTGCGCTCAAGCGCAGCGGCAAGGTCAATCCCGTTCTCGCGGCAATAGATCAAGAGCATGGCGAAGACGTCCGCCGTTTCATCCTCCAGCGCCGCATGCAAATCGCCTTCGCTCGCTCCTTCGCGCCGTCCCCTGCCGGAAAGCTTGAGATGCGCCGCAATCAGCTCGCCCGTCTCCTCAGCCAGTTTAAGCGCAGACCAGTCCCGGTCACGGTCGATGTCGCAGCGCACCGCATAGGTGTCCGACACCCGCATCACTGCATCTGTCAACGCATTGAGAGCCGCATCCGCCGCGGCCGCATCGGGCTTCAAAAGTCGTCCCTGTGAACGAGAAACAGCACATCGATGTCCTTCCAGGGGTGGAAGTCGGTCTCGACCATTTCGAAAGTCGTCGGCCCGGTCTTGGTGACGCCCTCTCCGCAGAAGGAGACGAAATTGCTTTCCTCACCCTTGTCCACCGTTACCCGAAACGTGCCAATCGAGCCGGCCCAGTTCGAGCCGGTCGAAAGCACGTAGCTCAGCCATGCCTCGGTGAAAGGGGCCGACCAGTACTGCCCCGGCTCCTTGATGGTGCGTTCCACCGCTTTGACGATGTCGTCTTCGAGACAGTATTTTGCCTGGTATTCTGCGAGGCTGCCATACTCGGGGTCGAGGAATGTTGCAGCGACCGTCCCGCCGAGACCCGGGATATAGGAGTGCTCGACTTCCACTGTTTTGCCCGCAGGAAACACCGCCTCCCAGAGATAGGAAGAGCGGAGCGTCCAGATGGGCGCATAAAAATTTTCGCCGTCGCCGAAGTCGAAGGCCATGATCGCGCCGATACTGGCGAGGTACTGCTTGTCAGCATCCGGCAGCGCGTTGAGCGCCTCTTCAGTCGACATCAGGTGCGGCGCAAGCGGAAGCCCGAGCTTGACGAGTTCCTTTGTCCGGTCGACCCCGAGCGCGAACACGGACTGATGGAGCTCTGCCGCCACCGGCTGTCCGTTGAACTTTGTTTCGAACCCGAAGACATTCTCCGGATCGTCGGTGGGATAGGCTGTGGGGCTGAAATAATCGCCGGTGATGTCGGGCATCGGAAATGCGACAAGGACATGCTGGTCCGTGTCGGTCAGGTTCTCGAATTCGTACCGGACCCGAACCTCGTCCATCGAGAGGTAGAGGTCTTCCGACACCATGCGGACATTGTCGTTCTGAACGAACTGCAAGCCGCCGACCCCGACGGTCGCCGTTGTATCGTTGGCTACCGCAGCGCCCGCCAGCACCGCGCAAAATGCCGCAATCGCGATTGTTCTCATACCGCCACTTCCCCCTTGATGTGCGGATGCGGATCATAGCCCTCAATGGTGAAATCCTCGAAATCGAACTCGAAGATCGAATTGCGTTTTGTCTTGATCTCAAGGCGCGGTAGAGGGCGCGGCTCACGCGTCAGTTGAAGTTGGACCTGCTCGAAATGGTTCAAATAGATATGTGCATCGCCCAGCGTGTGCACGAAATCCCCCACCTCAAGACCCGTCACCTCGGCCAGCATGTGAGTCAGCAGCGCATAGGATGCGATGTTGAAGGGCACGCCCAGAAAGATGTCCGCCGAGCGCTGGTAGAGCTGGCAGGAGAGTTTACCCTCGGCCACATAGAACTGGAACAGGCAGTGACAGGGCGGCAGCGCCATCTGGTCCACCTCCGCCGGGTTCCAGGCCGAAACGATATGCCGCCGGGAATCGGGCCGCGTCCTGATCTGTTCGTCCAGATTGGCAATCTGGTCGATATGGCGGCCATCCGGTGCCGGCCAGCTCCGCCACTGGCTGCCATAGACAGGCCCGAGCTCTCCGTTCTCGTCCGCCCATTCATCCCATATGCGCACGCCACGTTCCTGCAGCCAGCGCACATTCGTGTCCCCGCGCAGGAACCACAAGAGCTCGTAAATGATGGACTTGATATGCAGCTTCTTGGTGGTGAGTAGCGGGAAGCCCTCGCCAAGGTCGAACCGCATCTGATAGCCGAAAACGCTCCGCGTGCCCGTACCGGTGCGGTCCGACTTGTCGACACCGGTCTCCATTACGTGGCGCATGAGATCGAGATATTGCTTCATGGGTCGAAGCTATACCGATTCTCCGGCGCTCACCGCACCAACCTTGAACCCGCGTTCACAGCTTATCGATACACTTCGCGCCGGTGGCCGAC
>CAYSBF010000024.1:26591-30924 GCA_964429025.1 uncultured Pelagibacterium sp. | reverse complement strand
CCCGGCATCGAGAAGGTCTTGGACATTGAGGTGAATTCCACCGCCACGTCAATTGCGCCGGGGATTTCGAGGATCGAATGCGGCGGCTCCCCGTCGAAATAGATCTCGGCATAGGCGAGATCGGAGAGGATGAAGATTTCGTTCCTGCGGCAGTAGTCGACGACCTCCTTGTAGAAGTCGAGGCTCGCCACATAGGCGGTCGGATTGGCCGGATAGTTGAGGATCAGCGCGATCGGCTTGGGGATCGAGTGCCGCACGGCCCGGTCGAGCGAGCGCAGGAAATCCTCATTGGGGTCCGCCGGCATGGACCGCACCACGCCGCCCGACATGATGAAGCCGAAGGAATGGATCGGGTAGGTGGGGTTGGGCACCAGAACCACATCGCCCGGCGCGGTGATCGCCTGGGCCATATTGGCAAAGCCTTCCTTGGAGCCGAGCGTTGCGACGACCTGCGTGTTGGGGTCGAGCTTCACGCCGAACCGGCGGCCATAATAGGAGGCCTGGGCCTTGCGCAGCCCTGGGATGCCGCGGGAGGTCGAGTAGCGGTGCGTACGCGGGTCCTTGACCGTCTCCTTGAGCTTTTCGACGATGTGCTGGGGCGTCGGCAGGTCGGGATTGCCCATGCCCAGATCGATGATGTCGACCCCGTCGGCACGCGCCTTGGCCTTGATGGGGTTGATATGCTCGAAAACGTAAGGCGGCAGGCGGCGGATGCGATGAAATTCTTCGCTCATTGGTTCCTCATTGGGGGCGCTCCTCGTCCCCCTGTTATCCCGGCGTTGCGGCTGCATCTTGGCGCCTGCGCACGCATCGGGAGATTATCTCAATATCATGGTGTTCAAAGTGTGAACGGGGCGATCCGGTTGCCGGTCGGCACCCGTGGCCTTTACCGGCCCTGCCCCTGGCTTCCTCTTACGGGAAGAGAGGCAGAGCCTCGATAGCGGTTGCCTCTGCGAAGCCGAACGCCACGTTGAAGTTCTGGATCGCCTGCCCCGCACTGCCCTTGACGAGGTTGTCGATCACCGCAATCACAATGGCACGGCCCGCAATGCGGTCATCGAACACGCCGATGACGCAATAATTCGAGCCGCGCACATGGCCGGTCGAAGGTATCTCGCCCTTTTCGGCGATCCGGACGAAAGGCTCATCGGCATAGGCTTGCCGCAACACGCCCCGCAGATCGTCGGCATTGGTGGCGTTGCCGAGCTTGACATGCGCGGTGATCAGCTCGCCCCGGCTCATCGGAATGAGGTGCGGAGTGAAATTGACGACCACATCGCTGTCGGAAGCGAGCGAGAGTTCCTGTTCGATCTCCGGCGCATGCCGGTGCGCGCCTACGGCGTAAGGCGAGACGCTCTCGCCGGCCTCAGCCAAGAGCGTATTCTGCTTCGGCGCACGGCCGGCCCCTGAAACGCCCGACTTGGCGTCGATGATGAGATCGCTGGCCGAAATTGCGCCTGTCTTGACCAGGGGCAGCAGCGCCAGCAGCGTCGCCGTAGGATAGCATCCGGGGCAAGCAATGATGCGCGCGTCGCGGATGGCGTCCCGATTGTGCTCGGTAAGCCCGTATGCCGTGACGTCCTGCAAATGCGGCGCAACGTGCTGCGCACCATAGGCCGATGTGTAGCCGGCTGGATTGCGGAACCGGAAATCGGCTCCCATATCGATCACACGAACAGAAGGATTGGCATCCACGATGTCCGCAACGAGCTTCTGGCTGGTGCCGTGCGGCAGGCCGCAGAACACGACGTCGACAGCCGAAAAGTCCACGTCTTCATTGGAAACGAGGTCAGGGAGCCCTGCGTGGCCGAGATGAGGATAGACCGAGGACATGGGCTTGCCGGCATGCGTGTTCGCGGTCAACGCCACGAATTCGATGCCCGGATGGCGCACGCCAAGGCGCAAGAGGTCCGCCCCGGTGTAACCGGAAGCGCCCAGAAGTGCGGCTCTGACAGGCGGCTGCATCGTGCTTGCCCTCAATACGGGATTGTGTAAATGAAGCTCTTGCGAGGGGCCGTATTACTGCCGCACCATCATAATGTAAATGGCCCGCGGCGCGTGGAACAGCCAGCGTTGCGCCTTGCCTCCGGTCAAGTTTGAGGTGTCCATGACCAAACGCATCGCGATGGCCACCATTGGCACGCAGGGCGACGTTCAGCCTTACCTTGCTCTCGCCGTCGCCATGAAGGAACGCGGATATTCGGTGGTCCTGGGGACCAGCGACGACTTCGAATCCCTTACCAAGAGCTATGGCATCGAATTCCACAGTCTCGGAAGTTCGATCCAGGAATTTGTCACCCAGTCCCAGTTCGACAAGGCGATGAGCCAGAATTTTCTGGCCAACGCTCCCGCCCTGCTCCGGCAAGGGCAGAAGATCGTCGATCGCGCCGCGCGTGCCGCCTGGGACATGTGCCAGGGCGCCGACGTCATTCTTTTCCACATGAATACCAGCTTTGCGGTCGATATCGCCGAGGCGCTCGATATTCCGGCGATCGTCGTCGCACTTCAGCCGCTCAACGCGACCAGCGAATTCCCGCTTTGCGTGCATTACACCCCGACCTTCGGCCGCGCGATCAACAAGCTCACCTACACCACCATGACCGTGCAGCAGATTTACTACAATCTGCCGCGCAACAAGCTCCGGCGCGAACTCATGGACCTCGAGCCGCGCAAGAAGGGGGGCTTCTTCAAGGACACCGACGGACGCCCGCTCTGGGTGCTCAACGCCTTTTCCGAACTGGTCTCCCCTCGCCCCAGCGACTGGCCGCCGACGTCGATCGTCACGGGCTACTGGATGTTGCCGGATCGCTCGGGCTGGGAACCGGATGAGAAGTTCAAGGCGTTCCTCGCGGCCGGACGCAAGCCAATCTATGTCGGTTTCGGCTCGATGCCTTTCGGGGCGAACCGCAACACCGAAATCCTGCGCGAGGCCATGCGCCGGTGGGACGGCCGGGTTGTCGTCGCACGCGGTTGGGGCGGCATCAACGCCGAGGACCTGCCCGAGAGCGTCTATGCAATAGACCGCGCCCCGCACGACCAGTTGTTCAAATATGTCAGCGGTGTTGTGCACCACGGCGGGGCCGGCACGACCGCTGCGGGACTGCACCACGGCCTGCCGACATTCATCGTGCCTCAGACGGTCGACCAGCCCTATTGGGGCCGTCGCGTCTATGAACTCGGCTGTGGGCCAAAGCCCGTCCGGCGCCGCAAGCTGACCGGCGAAATCCTCGCCGACGCGCTGCGGGATCTGGAATCCAATGTCGGCTATGCGCGCAACGCCCAGGAAGTAGGCGAAAAGCTCCGCGCCGAGGACGGTACCGGACGCGCAATCGAGGTGATCGAAGAGGTCATGGCCAATTACCAGCCGCGGCGGAGGCGGGCATCGGCCTGACCATAGTGCGTCCAAGGGCGCGGTTTTCAAGTCACCCCTGAAGCTGTAAAGCACTCTCCGAAATTCTCGCCGGAGCCCCATCCAATCTGGAGAACGCCGTGAAGATTCTCGTACCGGTCAAGCGCGTGCTCGACGCAAACGTCGCCATCAGGGTGAAGCCCGACGGCTCCGGCGTCGACCTTGCCAATCTCAAGATGAGCATGAACCCCTTTGACGAAATCGCCGTCGAAGAGGCTGTTCGACTCAAGGAAGCCGGTAAGGCCGAAACCATCACTGCGGTCTCCATCGGCCCCGCCCAGTCAGCCGACACGCTGCGATCGGCTCTCGCCATGGGGGCAGACGATGCCATTCTGGTCAAGGCGGACGGGCCGGTTGAACCGCTGGCAGTGGCAAAAATTCTGAAGGCGCTCGTCGAAAAGCACCAGCCGGACCTTGTCATCATGGGCAAGCAGGCAATCGACGGGGATTCCGGCCAGGTCGCCCAGATGCTCTCGGCCCTTCTCGGCTGGCCACAGGCGACCTTTGCCTCGAAGGTCGAAGCAGAAGGCACCATTGTCCGGGTCACGCGCGAGGTCGATGGCGGCCTCGAAACGGTTGAAATGGACCTTCCGGCGGTGATCTCTACCGATCTGCGCCTCAATACGCCGCGCTATGCATCCCTGCCCAACGTCATGAAGGCCAAGAAAAAGCCGCTCGAGGAAATCGAGGCCGCTAGCTTGGGCGTGCCGCTGGAGCCGACGCTGAAGATCGTCTCCACGCTCCCGCCGCCAGCCCGCAAGCCCGGCAGCCGCGTCGAATCGGTCGCGGAGCTCGTCGAAAAACTGAAAAATGAGGCACGGGTCATATGACGACACTTGTTCTCGCCGAACACGACAACAATGCCCTGCTCGATGCCACGGCGCGGGCCGTCGCCGCAGCGCGGGAGATCGGCGCGCCGGTTCA
>CAYSBF010000024.1:18440-26491 GCA_964429025.1 uncultured Pelagibacterium sp. | reverse complement strand
TCTCCGATATTACGAAGGTTCTTTCCGATCGCAGCTTCGAGCGGCCGGTCTATGCCGGCGCCGCCATCGAGACGGTGGAGGCGACGGCCGGAAAGGTTGTTCTCACCATCCGCACATCGGCCTTCGATGCGGCCGGAGCGTCCGGATCGGCGCCGATTGAACCAATAAGCTTCACGCCATCCGCCCGCTCTTCGCGCTTTGTCAGCCGCGAGGGTGCAGGCGGCGGCGGACCTGATCTTGCGAGCGCGAAGATCGTCGTGTCTGGCGGACGGGCGCTGGGCTCGGCCGAACAGTTCAACGCGATCATCACGCCACTTGCCGAAAAGCTCGGCGCAGCCATCGGCGCATCTCGCGCCGCCGTCGATGCGGGTTACGCCCCCAATGACTGGCAGGTCGGCCAGACCGGCAAGGTGGTTGCGCCCGACCTCTACATCGCTGTCGGCATCTCTGGAGCCATTCAGCATCTTGCGGGAATGAAGAACTCCAAGGTCATCGTCGCCATAGACAAGGACCCCGACGCCCCGATTTTCAGCGTCGCGGATTACGGTCTGGTTGCCGACATCTTCGAGGCGGTGCCGGAACTGACCAAGGCTCTCTAGACCGGCTGGGCGCCGAGCCGCGTCACGGCCTCGGAACCGGCTTCAATCGCCTTTTCGAGGCAGTCGGCGTCATCCTCGCCGCGCAGATGTGCGGCAAGGAACGC
Source organism: uncultured Pelagibacterium sp. (assembly GCA_964429025.1). Lineage (GTDB taxonomy): Bacteria > Pseudomonadota > Alphaproteobacteria > Rhizobiales > Devosiaceae > Pelagibacterium. The sequence goes on along the minus strand of CAYSBF010000024.1, from coordinate 25,788 downwards.
GGCCGCGAAGGCATCGCCAGCACCAGTCGTATCGACAACATCGACGGCGGACGCTCGCACCGCAAAGGGCACCCTGCCCTTGTCGCCCAGCATTGCGCCGAGCGCTCCACGCTTGATGACGACGGTGCCATAAAGCTCCTGCAACACCGCCATCTGCTCATCAATCGATTGCTGCCCGGTGAGCAGCGCCGCCTCATCGGCATTGGGAAACAGAAGGTCCGCGCCCGCCGTCCATTCAATGAAGGCTTCCGGCCCGACCTCCTCCAGAAACCCCGTGGACGCCGGATCGATGCTCACGCGAATCCCGGAAGCATGCGCGGCTGCGATGAGGGCGAGCACCGCCGCACGCGGTTCGGGGTCGAAGAGTGCGTAGCCTGAGACGTGCAACAGGTCGACGCCTTCGAGCAGAGAGTGCGGTAGATCCAGTGCGCCCAGGGCCGCGTTGGCCCCACGGTCGGTGAGAAAGCTTCGCTCGCCGTCGGCTTCGACAAGGCAGATCAGGGTGCCGGTCGGCAGTTCCGGATCGGATGCGAGCACCGCCTGCACGCCTCGCGAGGCAAAGTGGGCATGAAGTGCCGTGGCATCGCCCTCCCCGACCCGTCCGGCGAAAATCACCTCGGCGCCACAGGAGGCGAGCCACACCGCCTGGTTTGCGCCCGAGCCGCCCGGCATGTTCCGGATGGTTGCCCGCACATCGGTCCCGCGCGCCAAGGGCCCCTCGGGCACCACAACGATGTCCGTCATCACATCGCCGACGACGAGGGCACGCCCGGCCATGGGCTAGTGCCGCGCCGCGAGCGCCACAGCGATGCGCGCGGCGATCGCTGCGTTGTGCTTGACCAGCGCTAAGTTGGCTTCGAGGCTCTTGCCGCCGGTCAACTCGAAAATGCGGTTGAGCAGATAGGGCGTGAGATCCTTTCGGCTGACGCCATTGTCCTCTGCATCGGCGATCGCCGCAGCAATCCGCGCCTCAATCTCCTCGGCATCGATCGCATCCGTCTCAGGTATAGGGTTGGCAATCAGAAGCCCGCCCGGCATTCCGAGTTCCCGCTGCATGGTGATGACCTCGGCGACCTCGCCCGGCGTGTTGAGCCGGTAGTCCACCGGATAGGGGCTTGTCCGCGCAAAGAACGCGGGAAAGACGTCAGTCTTGTAGCCGATCACGGGAACACCATGCGTCTCGAGCACTTCCAGCGTCTTGGGAATGTCGAGAATGGATTTCGCGCCCGCGCAAACCACCGCGACCGGCGTCTGTGAGAGCTCCCGGAGATCGGCGGAAATATCGAATGTCGATTCGGCGCCCCTGTGGACGCCGCCAATGCCTCCCGTTGCAAACACCCTGATGCCGACGAGATCGGCAATCTGCATAGTGGTGGCAACCGTTGTGCCTGCCGTCTTGCCGGAAACCAGGAGCACCGCGAGGTCGCGCCGGGACGCCTTTGCTGCGTCCTTGCCCGTCTGGGCCAGCGTTTCGAGAACCTCCCGGCCCAGCCCCACCCGCAGCTTGCCCCCGAGCACCGCAATGGTTGCCGGAATGGCCCCATTGTCACGCACGATATCCTCGACGGCCCGCGCCATTTCGAGGTTCTGCGGATACGGCATGCCATGCGTGATGATGGTCGATTCGAGCGCAACGACAGGCTGGTGGTCGGCCAGCGCCGCGCCGACTTCCTCGCTGATCGCAAGGTGGGCATGGATGCTCATGGAGCACCTCCAGCATCGATTTCGATAGATATCAGAACCACACCCCACAACCCGCCGCAAGCAAAGCCGTTGCCAATGGTTTCGTGAAAGCTTCGGGATGGCTGCATAACGAAAGAGACCGGCGCTAAATCAGCCCCTCGCCCGCCAGCTCGCCCATCAGTTGCCGTACGCCATAGGTCCAGGGCGGACATTCGGTGGACAGCTTCACCGTGTTCACCAGCGCACCGAGTTTCGGCGAGGAAATCGTCACGACATCGCCGATCTTGTGCGTGAAGCCTTTGCCCGGCCCTTCCCTATCCTTCACCGGCGCAAACATCGTCCCGAGATAGAGCACCATGCCATCGGGATATTGATGATGCGGGCCAAGAGCGGATCGGACGAGCGACTCCGGCGTGCGAGAGATTTCGCTCATCCTGCTCGTGCCTTCGAGAAGGAATCCGTCCGGACCCCTGACTTCCAGTGAAACCTCCGCCGACTTCACGTCCTCAAGACCGAATGTTTCGTCGAATAACCGCAGGAACGGCCCCAGCGACGCCGAGGCGTTGTTGTCCTTGGCCTTGCCCAGCAGCAGCGCGGAACGACCCTCGACATCGCGCAGATTGACGTCATTGCCCAGCGTGGCACCCACGATCCTCCCTTGCGAGCTGACGGCCAGCGCAATTTCCGGTTCCGGATTGTTCCAGCTCGATATCGGGTGCAGCCCGATCTCAGCGCCATAGCCGACACTCGCCAATGGCTGGCACTTTGTGAAGATTTCCGCATCGGGCCCGATGCCGACTTCGAGATACTGACTCCAGATGCCGCGCGCGATGAGGTTCTCCTTGACCGCCATCGCAGCCTCCGAACCGGGCACGAGGTCGGAAAGGTCGGTGCCGACAAGCTCAAGGATTTCACCACGCAGAATTTCGGCCTTGGCAGGGTCGCCCTTTGCCTGCTCCTCGATCACGCGTTCGAGCAGACTGACAACGAATGTCACGCCGGCGGCCTTCACCGCCTGCAGGTCGACCGGGGAAAGAAGGTGGGGAACAGGCCGTCGCGGCGCATCTGCAACGCTGTTCGCCATGATCGCGCCGACACCTCCGAGACTTTCTCCCCGCGCGCCACCGACATAGGACGCCGGGTCTTCCATCTCACAGATATCGCGAACGGTAGGTGCAGATTTCGCGGTTATGTCGATAATCTCGCCATCGCGGATCGCGACTACGCGCGGCATCGGCTTGCCGCTGACCCGAGCCCTGCCGACAAAGGTTCCCTCGTTCCAAAAATCCATCCTGAATATCCTCTGTGGTGTCGCGAGCGGACCATAACGGATTTCCGCCGCGATGCCACCGGTTCGAGCTGGTCCCGCGTCAAGCCCTGATCCAATCGAAGCAACCGGCCGGCAGGATGGAGTTGCTGACGATCAGGGCGCCGAAACCATAGAGTTCGCCTGGATCGGCATCTTCGGCAACCGACACCGCCCACACTTTCTCGGCCGCGTCGTTCCACACCAGACGCGCATCAATGGCTTGAAGGGCCGCCAGCGCGTCGCCTGCGGACACGCCGGGCCGGAACATCACCATCACCAGCCCGTCGTCCCGCGGGGCAGGAACCGCCGCCGCCGAGCCGGCGATGGTCACGGCGGCGACCACCGCCAGCGGTGAGCTCAGGAGGCGTTGCCCGCGTGAACTTGCGCGGCCGCGTAAGAGCCAGCCGGCAATCAACGGAATGATGCCGAACACGGCCAGCCACAGAATGTCCCAAAGCAGCGGATTGTCGACGTCCATTCGGATGCGGTGGATGCCCAGGATCCAGTGAGACAGAACTCCGTCCACAATGTGCCACAGGCCAAACCCGATAAGCGCATTGGCAAGCAGCCGCACATCGGCTCCGGGTCCGGCGAATGCCGCCCGTCCGCGCCATAGCAGCCACAGCCCCACCACCGCGATGACATACATCAAGAGGTGAAACAGCCCGTCCGCCAGGATCAGCGTCGCGATGTCGTGGCGCGCCTGCTCGATGCCGCTCAGCAAATGGTGCCATTGCAGGATTTGATGGAGCAGGATGCCGTCGAAAAACCCGCCGAGGGCAAAGCCGAGCGCATATGCCGCCCAGTCGAGGCTTCGCTCGCGGTGCGGTGCTGTGGGCGCGTTCATGGCGTGGGTCATTATTGCCTCCTACACCGCAAGTGCCATTCCCCCGCCAGGGTTCCGGATCGGAGGCCGGTCAGATGCACATGGATGCAAAAAAACTCGGCGCCAGAACGAACAGGGTCGAGGCCAGCGCGGCAACGGTCAGGCCCAGTCCGGTATAGGCGATCGTCTTCGCTGTGCTCGATGCCGCCGTCTGGCGGTATCGGATCGTGAGCCATACCAGACCGCCCAGAAGCGCCACATGCACGGCAAAGAGAGCGATGAGAACCGTGCGCTGCAGCCCCGCCTCCCAGCCGAATGCGCAGCCGATCGCATTGACTGCATAAAGTGCAACAAAGGCGATCGACCAGATGATAAAGCCGATCACCAGAAACAACAGGCGCGATGGCGGCGGTGCGATCTCGATCATCTTGCGGCCTCCAGCATGTCGATCAGCGCAGGCATGACCATAACGAGCAGGATGCCTGCGATGCCGGTCACGGCCGTATAGCCGTGCCACAGGCTACCGATCCGGAGATCGAGCATTGCGCCCCTGACGATCAGCCCGCGCCTTACCTTCAACGCCGCATTGAACAAAAGGATGAGCGATATGGCGCAGTGGAGAACGCCGTAACCGAGCAGGGCGAAGGTGGTCGCTGCGTGGGCATGGCTGGAGGGCGCGGGCATGCCGAGCATTGCAAAAACGACCAGAGCAATGGTCACGATATGCGCCGCAGCCAGTCCGGCCATCGGCAGCCCCACGGATCCGCTGTCGCGGTTGGACTTGACCAGCCAGCCACCCAGCAGCCCGGCCGCCAGATAGCTCGCAAGCGCAAACCAGAGCGGCAGGCTCGCCTCCGCAACCTCCGGCGGCGGCCAGTTGGGCGCCACCAGCCAGACGTAAAGGGTTCCGAAAACCAGCGAGGCAAAGAGCGTACCGTTCGCCAGTATCGCAAAGATGCTCGCCCACCATGGAGCCGGACCATCGACCTCGGTGTGCGGAGGTGCTGTCTCCCCCCGGCCCACATCGAGCTGTCCCATATGCGGGCTGATCGGGTTGGCCTGCGACCACAAGACAAAACTCACCGCCACGAGAATGGCGAAGAACAGCGCCACCCAGTAAAGCTTGAACAGCATGCAGAGCACCGCAGCGGCGGTCAGGAGGGCGGAAATCAGCGGCAGGTAGGATGGCTTGGGCAATATCGCCACATGTTCGAGCCGTCCGGTGGTCATGTCGACACCGATGGTCTCCATTCGCCCATCGCGCACAAAACCCAGATATCCCTGCCCTGCAGCCAGTTCACGGCCGAGGCTGCGGACTTCCAGATCGTCCGCGCGCTGCTCGATTTTAGGCAGCGACGCAAAGGCATAGGATGTCGGCCGCGTCGGAATTGCCCATTCCAGCGTCCCCGCCTGCCATGGGTTGCGCCGGAAATGCGCACCGAACCGGAATTGCAGGATCATGTCGGCCATGACCAGTGCGAATCCCATGGTCAGAATGAACCCGCCGACCGAGGAGAGAAGGTTGAGCCAGTCCCACCCGAAGGCGGAGGGATAGGTGTAAACCCGCCGGGGCATGCCCATCAGGCCGGTGATGTGCATGAGGAAAAAGGTGAGATTGAACCCAATGAAGATCAGCCAGAAGGCCGGCACTGAAATCCGGTGGACGCTTTGCCGGCCCGTCACATGCGGCATCCAGTAGTAGATCGCCGCCAGCATGGGAAACACAAAGCCGCCCACCAGCACATAGTGCAGATGCGCGACCACGAAATGAGTATCGTGGGCCTGCCAGTTGAACGGCACCATGGCGAGCATAACGCCGGTCAGCCCGCCGATGACGAAGACGATGAAGAACCCGACCACGTAGAGCATCGGGACATCAAAGCGCGGACGCCCATGCGCCAGCGTGGCCAGCCAGGCAAAAATCTGCACCGCCGTCGGTATCGCGACAATCGCGGACGCCGCCGAAAAGAACGCCAGAGCCAGATGCGGAATGCCCACCGTGAACATGTGGTGCACCCAGAGGCCGAACGAAATGAAGGCCAGTGCCACTATGGCGATGATTATGGCACGATAGCCGATCAAGGGCCGCTGCGCGAAGACGGGAATGATCGTCGACAGCACCCCGGCGGCGGGCAGGAAGATGATATAGACCTCCGGGTGCCCGAACAGCCAGAACAGGTGCTGCCAGAGCAAGGGATCGCCGCCGCGTGTGGGATCGAAGAAGGGCAGCCCGAATGCCCGCTCCATTTCCAGAAGGATCGAACCGAGGATTAGCGGCGGAAAGCCGACCACCATCATCAGGACCGTCACCAGCATGTACCACCCGAAGATCGGCATCCGGTCGAGCGACATTCCGGGTGCGCGGAGCTTGAGAATCGACACCGTGATTTCGACGGCGGCTGTGATGGCGGAGATTTCGACGAAGGTCACCCCGAGAAGCCACACATCCGCGTTGATGCCCGGCGTATAGGGCTGCGATGAGAGCGGGGTGTACATGAACCATCCGGTGTCCGGGGCGACGCCGAACAGCATGGCAACGACAATGATCGTTCCCCCGAACAGATAGCACCAATAGCCATAGGCCGTGAGGCGCGGAAAGGCGAGGTCCCGGGCGCCGAGCATCTTGGGTAGCATGTAGATCGCGAACCCCTCCAGCATGGGAATCGCGAACAGGAACATCATCACCGTGCCGTGCATGGTGAAAAGCTGGTTGTAGATGTCAGGCCCCACGAATGCAGAGTGCGGCGTTGCCAGTTGCGCCCGGATCAGCATGGCGAGAACGCCGCCGATGGCAAAGAATGTTAGCGCCGTCACCATGAAGCGCTTGCCGAGAACGGTGTGGTTCACCGCCGACAGCCGCTCGAGGCCCTTCCCGCTCCCCCAGGCGCGTTCCAGCGCCTTGTGCAACGCGATCGGCGATGGAGGCTGCCTGCGGTTCATTGCGCGCCTCCGGACAGTGCGGCTTCATATTCGGCAGGATCGTGCGCAATGACGACAAAACGCATTGCCGCATGTCCGTTTCCGCAGAACTCGGCGCAGACCCCGTTATAGGTGCCGGGCCGGTCGGCCTGGAGCCGGATCACATTCTGGTGCCCCGGTATTGCGTCGATCTTTCCGCCCAGCCGGGGCACCCAGAACCCGTGAATCACATCCGAAGACGTGACGATCACATCGACCGGTTGTCCCGCCGGAATATGCAATTCCTCCGTTTCTTCTGCCTGTGGGTAATCAGGATAGGAAAAACGCCAGACCCACATCTCCCCGTTCGCCACGACACGGGGAACATCGGGATTTGGATGGGCGAGCAGCTGTTCCCCGGCATAGAGCGCGTAACCGACCAGTGCTGTCAGCACTACCACCGGCATGACGAGCCCGCCCCCCACGATCCAGTGGGCCGGCTCTACGTTCCGCCACGTTCCTGGCCGGCGGTAAACCAGAGCCAACAGCACGAAAACCAGCAGCGCCAGCACGACCGAACCCGCCAGCATCACCCACCAGAGTGTTGCCATGGTCGCGGCGGCCGGGCCGGC
>CAYSBF010000024.1:1213-18340 GCA_964429025.1 uncultured Pelagibacterium sp. | reverse complement strand
TTCACGCCATGCTCGTCCACTTCCCCATCGCTCTCATCATGGCGACCCTCGGAATAGACGTCTTCTACTGGTTCACGGGCGACGCGTTCTTCCTGCGCGCTGGCGTATGGGCGGCCGGCTTTGCCTTCTGGCTCGGCGTGCTCGCCTCTATCGCAGGTACGGCGGAATTGCTGCTCGTCGAAGGCATCCGGGTGCGTGTCGGCAGTTGGACCCATGCCGTCGCAGCCATGACGCTTCTCGCCATCGCGGCCACCAATTGGGGCGTGCGCCTCTATTTCCCCGAGGAAGTGCTGCCGCACGGCCTCGCCCTGTCTGTCCTCGCGGCCATCTTCGCCGGCCTTGCGGGCTGGCATGGCGGAAAGCTGGTCTTCGATCATGGAATCGGCCTCATGGTCTCACCAGACGAATAAGGGGATCGACGATGGGTCCGAGCATCTCGCCGAGCTTGCCGGGCTGAAAAAATTCGGTCTGGAAATCCTGCACGTCGATATCCGGCTTTCCCGAAACCACAGCCAGGACGGCGGTAGCCACCGCGGTCGTGATCGAGGTCACAAGGATATAGCGCCAGTTGGGATAATGCTCGGCCTCGTCGAACAGCTTGAGGATCACGAGGCCCGTCAGGAGGTGGATGAACACCAGCACGCCTACGAAGACGAGCTTGATCGTGAACCAGGGCACGAAAGTCTGCTGGAGAAAGATAAGGACGGTCCCCGAACCAATGGCGAGGAAGGCTGCCGGCGAGAGGATCACGACATAGAAGAACCGCGTCATCGCGTGCAGGCGGTGCAGGTCGTGCTCCACGCCCACCTCGCTGCGCTGCCGGTAAATGAATGGCAGGCAGATCAATCCCGAGACCCATAGGGCGATCGCCGCGATATGGATGAACTTCAGTCCCGTTGTCAGCATTACGCCATCCGGGCGCGGGGCGTCAGCACGGTTGCGAGTCGCAGCATCGCCACGCCGACATAGGGCACGGTGGCTGGCACCCACATGAGGAGACCCGCCAGTTGCTGATCGCTTAGCGGCGTCAGACCGAAAGGCTGCGTCGTCGCGAAATGGGCAAGATAGACCGGTTGCGGTGCAAAGACGAGCAGCGCGCCGAGGAACCCCATCTGCATGATCGTCGCCAGCAGCGCCATCACGCCCGGTCCGGGCCTTGTCAGTGGTGAAAGCACTTCGCGCCAGAGCAGATAAGCCGAGCCGCCCAGCGTCGCCTGCATCGCCCAATAGATGGCATCATGGGACAGGGCCCAGAGATAGGGGTCCGGTGCGTGCCACATCCACACGAAGGCGGTGTGCAGGATGACCAGCGCCGAAAGCGGCAATAACGGGCCCGATCGCCAGGGCAGCGCGATCGCCAGTAGCGGCGCAACGCCCGCGATGAGCACGACATGATGGAACACACGGGCGGAGAAGAGGGCCGAGGCAAGCGCGCAGAGAGGAGAAACAAAGGCGACAGCGAACAGAACGCCCGCCCCGAGCACCGCCCAACGCCCTGCATTGTCGCGGCGGCCCCAGTTGAGCCAGGCGGCCGCGAGCCCGACCATGAGCAAAAGGATCAGCGGATCGAAATTCCAGCGCCCGAGCAGCGCGTCAGGCGTCGGGGCCGGTCCGCAATATGGATCGAGATAAGCTTCTGGCATTCCGATTTCGGTCCCTCGTTGGGGGCCGATACCGGGCTCCGGCCCCTGTGCTCTAATGCACAGAGGCCGCAAATCGATCCGACGACTACTGCAAATCTGCAGGTAGCAGGGCGTCGGGCATGTTCTGGTAGCAGACCGGACGCAGGAAGCGCCGGATTGAGAGCGTTCCCACCGAGGTCGCCCCGAAATTGGTCGAGGCCGGATAAGGCCCGCCGTGCACCATGGAATCGGCCACCTCGACACCGGTGGGGAAGCCGTTGGCGAGCACGCGCCCCGCCTTGCGCTCCAGAATCGGCATCAACGCCTGCCCGAGGGCAATGTCACCGTTGTCCATGTGAAGCGTGCAGGTCAGCTGCCCCTGAAGGCTCTTGGCGATCGCCTTCATCTCGCCTTCGTCGCGGACCCTGACGACCAGTCCGAGCGGGCCGAACACCTCTTCGCCCAGCACATGATTGTCGAGCCAGTTGGCTCCCGTTGTTTCGAAAAGATAGGGGCTCGCATTGCGCAGGTCGCAGGTCGAGGTCAGCAATTCCTGGACTCCGGCCGTTCCGGCGACACGGTCACGCCCCGAACGATAGGCATTGGCAATACCGTCGGTCAGCATGACCTGTGGCCCTACGCCCGAAAGCACCTCCCTGGCCGCGTTGACGAAAGCGTCCGCATCCGGGCCGTCGATGACGATGGCGATGCCCGGATTTGTGCAGAACTGCCCTGCCCCCATTGTCAGCGAACCGGCCCACCCCTTGCCGATCTCGGCCCCGCGCGCCTTTGTTGCGGCAGGCAGGACGAACATCGGATTGACCGAACCCAACTCGCCAAAGAAAGGGATCGGCTCCGGCCGTGCTGCGCAGAGGTTGAAGAGCGCCCGTCCCCCGGCGAACGAACCGGTGAAACCGACGGCCTTGATGTTGGGGTGCTGCACCACGGCCGCACCGACCTCGTTACCGCCTCCCTGGATGAGAGAGAAGACGCCCGGATGAAGCCCGAGCTTCTCACGCGCGGCATTGACAGCCTCGGCCACGATTTCGCCGGTCCCCGGATGCGCTGAGTGCCCCCTCACGACCACCGGACATCCGGCAGCAAGCGCCGCCGCGGTATCACCACCGGCGGTCGAGAAGGCCAGCGGAAAGTTTGACGCGCCAAACACGGCGACCGGCCCGATCGGGCGCTGCACCATCTTGAGATCCGGGCGCGGAAGCGGTTGGCGGTCCGGCAGCGCCTCGTCGTGCCTGCGGTCCAGATAGTCGCCCTTGAGAATGTGCGACGCAAACAGCCTCAGCTGACCCGTCGTCCGGCCGCGTTCGCTCACCAGCCGCGCTTCGGGCAACCCCGTCTCCTGCGAGCCGATCTGGGTGATCGCATCGCCGCGCGCGTCAATCTCGTCGGCGATTGCGTTGAGGAATTCGGCGCGCTGCTCACGGGCCGAATAGCCATAAGACCAGAACGCGTCCTCGGCGGCCTCGCAGGCCGCATTCACGTTTTCGACGGTACCGACGGAAAAATCGTGCGCATCCCCATGCGCGGGCGCGGACTTGAAAGTCTCGGACCCCGCCACCCATTCGCCGGCAATCAGATGCTTGCCATGCGGCACATATGTCATATCAATCATCCTCGTAGATCGGATCGGTTACGTGATTGCCACCCTGATAGAGCGCAATTGGATCGGTCGGTTCCGGACGCGGCACCGCGGCCTCGATTTCCGCCCGGTAGACCTCGGCATTATCATTTGGCACCCACCCTAGCCAAGACACATGAGAATTATCCCACCACGCGCTGTCATTGTTCGAGACGCCCCAGATGATCGGGCAGCCCAGCCGTGGCACGGCGAATACGCGCTCGGTCAGTGAGGCAAAATCATCATAGCTCAGCCATGTGGCAAGCTGACGATAATTTCGTGGCCGGTCAAAGCACGAACCGACGCGCACGATCGCCGTCTCCTGCCCGAACCGGTCGAAATACATTTGCGCCAGCGCCTCACCGAAGCATTTGGAGACGGCATAGAGCCCGTCCGGACGGACCGGAGCCTTCGCATCCAGCCGCTGGTCCTGATGGTAGAAGCCGACTGTATGATTGGAGCTCGCAAACAGGATCCGGGGCATGCCGTTCGCGCGCGCGGCCTCATAGAGGTTGTAGAGGCCGACAATGTTGCCGTTGACGATGTTGGAGAACTTGTCCGCGGATGCAACACCCGCGAGGTGGACGACCCCGTCACATCCTTCGACAGCGCGGAATACGGCGTCTCGGTCGGCCAGGTCGCACAGGACGAACTCCTCGCCCTCCCGCTCGACCTCGAGCGGCTTGCGGTGTGAAAGCCGGACAACATCGGCCATGTGCGCCAGTTTTGTACGCATGACCCGACCCATTCCACCGGCCGCACCGGTAATCAGCAATCGCTTCAAGTTGACCTCCCGAAAATGGCAGAGCGTGCCCGCAGGCCGGCTGCTTCGCCTGCCCATACGCCGCTACAGATGACTGGATTGCAGTTTGCGGGCATCATAAAGATAAGATAAGATACGTCAATCTGTCTGACGGGTTGGAGCGGGTTCGGTGGGCGGCTTGACAGTCCCGGCGCCTGCATGCGTCAGTCAGGCACCGGAAAATGCGGGAATCGGCGCCCTTGCCGATGCAATGGGGCTCAATGGATCTACACAATCACGATGCAAACACCGGGGGCGGCACGCTGGTCGTTCAGGTCAGCCACGCTTTGCGCACTGCCATTCTTGCCGGACAGTTCAAGCCCGGCGAGAAGTTGCCCAGCGAAGCCAAGCTGACGGAGACCCACGGTGTCAGCCGCACCGTCGTCCGAGAAGCCATTGCTGCCCTGCGGGCGGACGGTCTGGTCGAGCCACGGCGGGGAGCCGGTGTGTTCGTGCTGGAGCCGGGGGCCGCCCATGCTCAGCCCTTCCAGAACATCGATCACGCTCGCATCTCCTCAATTATCGAGCTGCTGGAATTGCGCGGCGCGGTCGAAATGGAGGCAGCGGCCCTTGCCGCCGTACGGCGCTCGCCTGCGCAGGACGAGGAAATCCACGAGAAGCACGCCGCGATCCAGGCCTGCATTGCCGAGGGCAAACCGACCAGCCAGACCGACTTCGAGCTCCACCGGGCCATCGCAAGGGCAACCAACAACCCGCGCTTCCTCGAATTCATTGAATTGATGGGACAGAACGCCATTCCCCGGGCCGCATTGCAGGCGTCCAGCGAGGAGCGCTCGTCGCCCGCCTATCTCACGCAGATTCATGAAGAGCACGGCCGCATCGTTTCTGCCATCTCCAACGGAGACGCCGAAGCGGCGCGCGACGCCATGCGCGAACACCTTCAGGGAAGTCAGCGGCGATACCGCTCTCTTCTGCGCAAGGACGGGTAGCCGGCCCCGCCTCGAACATATCATACAAGATGTTGACATAAGTCATGCAGGTTTGTATGCCCTCAGCAGTGATGACTTTCAGGGGGCCGGAGAGGCATGGACGTTCAGGAACTCAAGGCGGCGCTTGGTGCCGGACTTTTATCGTTTCCCGTAACCCATTTCGGACCCGATGGACGCTTCAACCGGGACTCCTATCAGCGGCATGTCGAGTGGCTGTCGCATTACGAGGCGACGGCGCTCTTCGCGGCAGGCGGCACCGGAGAGTTCTTTTCGCTGACACCCGATGAAGTGCCCGATGTCGTCCGCGCAGCGAAAGAAGCCGCTGGCGGGCGCACAGCGATTGTTTCGGGCTGCGGTTATGGCACCGAAGTCGCGGTCTCCATTGCCCGATCCGTCGAGAAAGCCGGTGCCGAGGGCATCCTGCTCCTGCCCCATTACCTGATCGACGCTCCCCAGGAAGGGCTTTACCAGCACGTCAAGCGCGTCTGCCAGTCCACCGGCATCGGAGTCATGGTCTACAACCGCGACAACTCCATCATCCAGCCTGATACACTCAAGCGCCTGTGCGATGAATGTCCCAACCTCATTGGCTTCAAGGATGGCTCGGGCGACATTGGCCTCGTGCGCCAAGTCACGGCCACGCTTGGCGATCGCCTCACCTATCTGGGCGGCATGCCGACGGCGGAGCTTTTTGCCGAAGCCTATCTCGGCGCCGGCTTCACGACCTATTCTTCGGCTGTGTTCAACTTCGTGCCCGGTCTCGCCATCGAGTTCTACAAGGCGCTGCGCGGCGGCAATCGCGTCCGGTGCGAAGAGATCTTGAAGGATTTCTTCTATCCCTTCATGGCCATCCGCAACCGCGGCAAAGGCTATGCGGTCGCGGCGATCAAGGCGGGGGTGCGTCAGCAAGGCTTTGACGCGGGCCCGGTTCGCGCGCCACTATCGGACCTCAAGCCGGAGGAGGAAGAGATGCTGGCCAAACTGATTGCGCCCTACAAGCGATGAAGATCGCTGACGTCCGCACCCATCTGCTCGAACACCGGCTCGCGACTGCGTTCGAAAGCGCGACCATGCGCTTTGACCGGCGGTTGCACGTGCTTGTCGAGATCATATGCGACGACGGTACGACCGGGTGGGGCGAATGTCTCGGCCCTGCCCTGCCCAACGCCGCGATTATCGGCGTATATAAGCAATGGCTTATCGGGCAGGACCCGCTGGAAACGGAAAAAATCTGGGCCGTTCTCTACAACGCCCTGCGCGACCAGGGGCAGCGTGGCCTGACCGTCACGGCGCTTTCGGGAATCGATGTGGCGCTCTGGGACGTCAAGGGAAGGCACTTCGGCGTCCCTATCTCCACTCTGCTGGGCGGCCGCTTCCGGCAGTCCGTCCGCGCCTATGCGACCGGCTCGTTCAAACGCGACGGCGTTGACCGTGTCGAGGACAATGCCGCCGATGTCGCCCGCTACCGTGCCGAAGGCTTCCACGCCACCAAAATCAAGATCGGCTTCGGTGTCGAGGAAGATTTGCGCGTCATCAAGGCCGTCCGCGAGGCGGCTGGCGAGACCATGCGGGTGATGATCGACGGCAATCACGGCTATGACGTGCTCGAAGCCATCGAGATCGGCAGGAAGGCGGCCGACTACGGTATCGACTGGTTCGAGGAGCCTGTTGTTCCCGAACAGCTCGATGCCTACCGCGCCGTGCGCGCCGGCCAGCCCATTCCCGTCGCCGGCGGCGAAACCTGGCACACGCGCTGGGGCATGCGAGAACCCATCGAGACACGATGCGTCGACATCGTCCAACCCGACATCGGCGGTTGCGGCGGCTTCACCGAAGCGCGCCGCATCGCCGACCTCGCCGCGCTCCACGGCGTCCGCCTCGTGCCCCATGTCTGGGGCACAGCTGTACAGATTGCGGCCGCATTGCAGTTCATGGCAGCGATGGTGCCCAACCCCGTTAGGACCAACCCGATCGAGCCGATCCTCGAATTCGACCGCACCGACAACCCCTTCCGTCAGGCCGTGGTCAAGACCCCGATCGAGCACGCGGACGGTGTGGTGGCGATCCCGGACGGCCCCGGCCTCGGCATCGAGATCAATCGCGACGCTCTCACCGAATTCGCGCCCAGGGCACGCTGATGATCGAGCGCAAGTATTTTGGAGAAAAGCCTGGGACGGCCCTTCCGACGGGCACGATCGACACGCAGATGCACATGTATCTGCCGGGTTATCCTGCGCGCGAGGGCGGCCCCGGCCTGCCGCCCGATCCCCTGCCCGGCCCCGAGGAGTACCGCCGGACCATGGACTGGCTCGGCATTGACCGCGTGGTCCTGACCCAAGGCAATGCCTATCAGTTCGACAATGATTGCCTGCTGGCAACGCTCGCGGAAATGGGCGACATCGCCAGGGGCGTCGCCGTCATTACCGGCGAGACCGATGACCTCGAAATGCAGCGGCTCTCCGACGCCAATGTAGTCGGCGCGCGGATCATGGACCTTCCCGGCGGCGCCATCGGACTTTCCGGCCTTGAGGCAGTAGACCAGCGCGCCTCGGCCTTCGGCTGGATGATGGCCGTCCAGTTCGACGGCTCGCACATCCTCGAGCACGAGCCGCGCCTTAGTGCCCTCAAGAGCCGGTGGGTCCTCGATCATCACGGCAAATTCTTCTCCGGCGCGACGCCGGACAGCCCTCAGATCGACGCCGTCAAGCGCCTGATCGACCGGGGCAATTGCTGGTTCAAATTCGCCGGCTGCTATGAGTCCTCACGTTCCGGTGGCCCCGACTACGACGATATCGCTGCCGTTGCCCGCGAGATTGCCGCCTACGCGCCAGAGCGCATCGTCTGGGGGACCAACTGGCCGCATAACGCCGCGAGGACGACCGAAGACTATCCCGACGACGCCCAACTGATCGACACGGTGCTCGGCTGGTTTCCCGATGAAAAAGGGATCAGCAAGGCCCTGGTGGACAATCCGGAAGAGCTCTACGGCTTTGACCGGTGGACCTGACGCCTACTGCCCGTCCACCACGATCGTCCCACTCTTGAACCCGGCTTCAAGCGCGAGCTGCCTCTGTCTCGAGCGCATTCGGTCGCCGTCGAGGAAGGCGAGGTCCGATGGCAGGTTGAGCACGAGGGTCTTCTTCCTCACCGTAAACCAGGTGCGCGGCAGAATTCCCGGCATGGCGGCGGCAAGAGGATAGGCCACCCGGAAATAGGCGGCGATCAACCGCGCACGGTCACTAAGGCGCTCGCCGGCCAGGGAGAGCAGTTTCTTGCTGGCGCTCTTTTGCTTGAAGCCCATATAGCGATAGGCGATCGTCTGCGCGAGGAAGGCCCGCCCGGCATGCCCGATGCCAACGATGTCGGAGAAGGCGATCATGTCGATGCTCTGTTCGCCCCGATAGTCGGGATGCGCGCGCCAGCCGATGTCCGAGATGTAGCAGGCTGCCTCACGCAGGCGCCTGTCCTCGCTCGTTTCCTCGATCCCAATCAGTGCAAGGAGTTCCGCGCTTCCCGCGATGATGTCCTCGGCGAACTCCGGCGAGCGCGACCGCAGCAGCGAAATTTCCTTGCAGGCGTCGAGCAGCGGATCATCGTCCTGCTCATCATCCTCTAACCGGGCATAGAGATAACCCTCGCGCACGCCCAGCGCCGAAAAGACGACCTTCTCGTATGCCCCGGCACGCAGGATTTCAGCAAGGACGGCCGCACCATAGGGCAGAAGGCCCTTGCGCGCACTCGAGACGGTCTCCATGCCCGTCATGATCTTCTTGTCGTCCTTCTGACCCGCCCCCGCGACGAGCGCATCGCAAAGCGGCAGGATATCCGAGACCGCGACCTCATAGTCCTGGACCATGTGCAAGGGGTAGCCACAGCGCGTTTGATGCAGCTTGGCAAGCGCGCGCCACGTGCCCCCGATCGCCGCAAAGACCTTTAGCCCTTCCCGCCCGATCACTTCAGAGTTCGCAAGCCGCTCGCGCACGATCTCCGCCGCCTTTGCAGGGGACATGCCGCTGTCGTCCTGCAGGCGGATGACGCCCAGTTCGTGGGTTTCCCCGAAATAATCCTTGCGCCCGCGCACGACCGCAAGTTCCAGGCTGCCGCCACCAAGATCGCCGACAATCCCGGCGAAATCGGGCATGCCGGAGACGACACCGAGCGCGGCGAAATGCGCTTCTTCCGTACCCGACAGCACGCGGACGGGTACGCCGATAATCTCCTCGACCTTGCCCGTGAAATCCCCGCCATTGCGGGACTCGCGGACAGCGGAGGTCGCAAAGGCGTGAATTTCCCCCACTTCCATGAGCCGGCACACCAGCGCGAAACGCCGGATGGCCTTGAGCGCATGGGCCATGCTCGCATCGGCCAGAACGCCGGTCTGCGCCACGCCGCGCCCCAGGGTCGAGGCCGATTTTTCATTATACAGAACCGTCAGCGCCCTCGAGA
The DNA here is from genome assembly GCA_964429025.1 of uncultured Pelagibacterium sp. GTDB lineage: Bacteria > Pseudomonadota > Alphaproteobacteria > Rhizobiales > Devosiaceae > Pelagibacterium. Next base: position 8,884 of record CAYSBF010000024.1, on the reverse strand, counting down.
GGCGCTCATAGACGACCAGACGAACCGAGTTGGACCCGATATCGAGGACGGCGACCGGCTTTGCGCCGGCAATACGTCCCTGCCCTGCCGGATCGGATTCGACACTCCAAAATCGAATCAATCGTCACCTTCTTCTTCATCCTCCAGCCCGTGCAGCGCGCTGCCGCGCCCTGAGAGCGAAGGATTGGTCATGAAATAGTCGTGCGCGTTGAAGGGCTCCTCGCCCTCGCCCGGCACAATGCGCTGGGCAGTGCCATCCGGCAGCACCTCCCAACTCTGCTGGTTGTCTCGCAGATTGGCGACCATAATTCTATCGAGAATCTGCTTGTGCACAGTCTTGTTCTTGATCGGCACCAGCGTCTCCACGCGCCAGTCAAGGTTGCGCGTCATGAGGTCGGCGGAGGAAATATAGACCGCTGCGTCGCGCGACGGCATCTCGCTGCCATTGCCGAAACAATAGATGCGCGAGTGCTCGAGGAAGCGCCCGACGATCGACTTGACCCGGATGTTCTCGGAAAATCCGGGGATGCCCGGCCGCAGACAGCAGATGCCGCGCACGACCAGCTCGATCTTCACGCCTGCCTGACTGGCATCGTAGAGCGCATCGATGATCTCGGGGTCGACCAGTGAGTTGCATTTGAGCCAGATCGATGCCGGCTCGCCGCGCCGCGCGAACTCCGCTTCCATCGCGATATGGTCCATCAGGCGCTGGCGAAGCGTGATCGGCGATATGGCAAGCGCTTCGAGTTCGCTTGGACGCGCATAGCCGGTGATGAAGTTGAACACCCGCGCCACATCCCGCGTGATGACGGGATCCGCGGTGAAATAGCTCAGGTCGGTATAGATCTTTGCCGTGATGGGATGGTAGTTTCCCGTCCCCACATGGCAGTAGGACACGAGCTTGCCCTTCTCGCGCCGGACCACCTGGCTGAGCTTGGCATGGGTCTTGAGTTCGATGAAGCCGAACACGACCTGCACGCCCGCACGCTCGAGGTCCCGCGCCCAGCGGATATTGGCCTCCTCATCGAATCGGGCCTTGAGCTCGACCAGCGCCGTCACCGACTTGCCCGCTTCCGCCGCCACGATCAGCGCCTTGACGATCGGTGAATCCTTGGAGGTGCGGTAAAGCGTCTGCTTTATGGCGACCACATCGGGGTCGCGCGCCGCCTGGGTTATGAATTGGGCAACGACGTCGAAGCTCTCATAGGGGTGATGAACGACGATGTCCTTCTCCCGGATCGCCGCAAAACAATCCCCCTGATGGTCGCGGATGCGCTCTGGGAAGCGCGCATGGTAGCGCGGGAACTTGAGCTCGGGCCTGTCGAGGTCGCAGATCTTGCCTGCATCCGCCAGCCCGAGAAAACCATCGACTTCGAATGTATCTTCGACCGAGATGCCGAGTTCTTCGGCGATCAGGCGCTTGAGGGTCCGTGGCGTCGAACGCTCGATCTCGAGCCGGATAACCTGGCCCCGTCGCCGCTGGCGCAGCGCGGACTCGAATTCCACCACCAGGTCCGCGGCCTCATCGTCGATTTCGATTTCGCTGTCACGCACGATGCGGAAGGCGCCCGACCCGACAACATTGTATCCCGGGAACATCTTGTGGAAGAACAGTTTGACCATGGTCTCGATGGTCACCATCTCCACCCGCCGGTCCGAAATCGCATTGGTCGGCAATTTGACGAACCGGTCGAGATTGGCCGGCACGCGCACAAGCGCGGTCATGTGCGTGTTGTCCGCCGCCCGTTCGAGGTGGAAAGCGAGCGAGAAGCCCAGATTGGGAATGAAGGGGAACGGGTGCGCCGGATCGATGGCGATTGGCGTCAGAACCGGAAAGATGTCCTCCCGGAAGATCTTTTGCAGGAACTCGATCTGCTCGGGCGTCAAATCCTGCGGCTCGTGGATGACGATATTCTGCTCGAACAATTCCTCGCGAATTTGCTGCCACTGGTCCTGCTGTTCGAGATGCAGGTGCTGGGCGAGCGTCGCGATTTCCTCGAGCTGTTCATTGGCGGTCATCCCGTCGGCGCTCTCGCGCGGCAGCCCGGCCCGGATCTGACCCTTGAGACCGGCCACGCGCACCATGAAGAATTCGTCGAGATTGTTCGCCGAAATCGAGACGAACCGCAGCCGTTCGAGCAACGGATGGTTGGGGTTGGCGGCCTCCTCGAGCACGCGCATGTTGAATTGAAGCCAGCTCACCTCGCGGTTGACGAACCGCGCCGGGCTCTCGCGCAGCGCTTCGATGTCGGGCGCGATGTCCTCGGCAGGTTCTTCTTTGTAGGGCGCCATTTCGTCCATTTTCAAATCTCTTCCCCGTGTCGCGCGGCGCGGATCGCCAGCGCCTCGGCGGCGATGGCCCGCGTGATGGCCCGTCCCCGCGAAAGTGCCAGCCGGTCGGCGATGGCCACCAGCGCAACCACCTCCGCGGACGAACGTTCCATCCGCGCAACGAGATAGGAAATCACTTTCGGGTCCACCGACAACTGCCGGTCCGCGAACAGCTTTACGAACATCTGCGACAACAAGATGTCATCGGGCGCCGTGATGGGAAAGTGCGAAGCCAGCCTGGCGCGGGATTTGACGTCATCGGTTGCATAGGGCCAGTTGGCCACCGGCGTCCGTGCCGTTAGCAGTACGGGCCGCTCGTCGCGCATGGACTGGTTCAGAAGATGAAACAGCCCCTGCTCGTCATACCCCGCCCGTTCGGCATCCTCGACCAGGACGGGCGTCCGCCCCCCTTCCGCCGCAAGCGTCTCAAGATCATCGGGGGTTGCCGCAAATGCGCTGGCGCGCCGGGTCCAGATGCGCGCGAGGTGCGACTTGCCTGACTTTGCCGGGCCCTCAATCAGCGTCAGCGGAGAGGGCCATTTGGGAAAGGACAACACATGTTCGAAGGCAAGGGCGTTGCCCTCGCAGACCATGAAGTCATCCTCGCTCTGGGCCTCCAGATGCCCAAGGTCGAGAACGAGCTGCCCCTCGGCCGGATCGAACGTCGCGGGGTCTTCGCTGGTCCTGTCAAGCTTTCTTGCCGGAGCCTGCATCACTGTCCTTGGTGGCCGTAGCCAGTGTGGGGTTTTTTATCATCGGGTCCGAAAGATAGAGCGGGCTCCGCCGGTATTTTGCCACCGCCCAGCGCATCAGCACACCGCTGATCGCGGCCAGCGGGACGGCCATCAACACGCCGACCACCCCGAACAGCACGGCAAAGGCGAAAAGCGCGAACATCATCCACACGGGATGCAGCCGGATCGATGAGCCGACGAGCTTGGGATAAAGGAAATAACTCTCGAGCAATTGCCCGAAAAGATAGATGACGACGATCAGCGAGATCATGACCCAGTCGGGCCAGAACTGCACGAGACCGACGCCGATCGAGAGGATGAAACCCAGGAAGGAGCCCAGATAGGGGATGAAGCTGAACAGCCCCGCGATGATGCCGATGGCGAGACCGAAATGGAGCCCGGCGAGCGAGAGCGAGACGCCATAGTACACGGCCAGAATAAGAAGAACCGCGCCCTGCCCCCTCAGAAATCCGCCCAGCGCCACATCCATCTCGGCCAGCAGTGCCCGGACTTCGCCCTTGTAGCGCGGCGGCAGGAGGCTATCGACCCCCGCGACCATGCGTTCCCAGTCTAGCAGCATATAGACTGCCACAACCGGCGTGACGACGATGACGCTCAGCGTCGAGATCAGGCTCACGCTCGACTGCATGATCTGCCCGGTGAGGTTGGTGATGAGCCCGATGACATCGCTGAACATCTGCTCGAGACCGCGCTGGAGCTCCTGCATTCGGTCGGGACCGAGCCAGAGTTCGAGACGCGGGACCTGCATTTCGATGAAGGCCTGCAACTGCTCGAAATAGCCCGGAAGGTTGCGCGCCAGCCCGAAGCCCTGCTGCACCAGCACCGGAATGACGAGCAGGATCGCCACAGTCACGAGCAGCAGGAAGATGATCATCACAAAGAAGGTGCCGAGGCCACGATGCAGCCCACGCTCGGTTAGCCAGGTCACCGGCGGATTGAGCAGATAGGCGAGCCCGATTCCCAATACGAAGGGCAGCAGGATGCCCCTGAAAATCCAGAGAAACAGCCCAAGGATCAGCAGCAGCGAGACCCATGCGATGACCTGGTGCTTGAGCGACATGAACGTCCCTGCTGGTTGACCTTGCGCGAAGCGCCGTGAGCCGCTATCAGCCAACCGATTATAGCCCAATGGCGGGGCGATCAACGTCAATCTGCTGCCCGTTTCGCGCCTGTGGGCAGCCAAGTGGATAAACCGGTCCATGGCCTCAAGCCCGAAACTGCCATCGAACGGCCTCGCCTACAAGCAGGCTGGGGTCGACATCGACGCCGGGAACGCGCTGGTCGAGGCCATCAAACCGGCTGTCAAATCCACCCGCCGCTCGGGCGCCGATGGCGAGATTGGCGGCTTCGGCGGACTGTTCGACCTCAAGGCCGCAGGCTTTGCCGATCCCATCCTCGTCGCTGCCAATGACGGCGTCGGCACCAAGCTCCGCATTGCAATCGACGCAGGCGTCCACAACACGGTCGGGATCGATCTTGTCGCCATGTGCGTCAACGACATTGTCGTCCAGGGCGCCGAACCGCTCTTCTTTCTTGACTATTTCGCCACCGGCGCCCTCAACGTGGAACAGGGCACCGCAATCGTGGAAGGCATTGCCGAGGGATGCCGGCAGGCCGGATGCGCCCTCCTTGGCGGCGAAACCGCTGAAATGCCCGGCATGTATTCGGGCGATGACTACGACCTCGCCGGGTTCGCTGTCGGCGCAGCCGAGCGTGGCAGGCTCCTGCCCCGCGCCGATATCGCGGCAGGCGACACGCTCATTGCCATTGCCTCCTCAGGCGTCCACTCCAACGGCTACTCGCTGGTGCGAAAGATCGTCGGGATGTCCGGGCTCGACTGGTCGTCCCCCGCGCCCTTCGCGCCGGATCAAAGCCTTGGCGAGGCCCTGCTGACCCCGACCAGGATCTACGTCAAGCCGATCCTGACCGCGCTTCGCGCCGGTATCGGCATCAAGGCCCTGGCTCACATCACCGGCGGCGGCTTTCAGGAAAATATCCCGCGCGTCCTGCCCAAAAAACTCGCCGCGAGTGTCGACCTCGATGCGATCACGCCCCCGAAGGTCTTCGGCTGGCTCGCCAGGCAGGGTGGCATCGAGACGCGCGAGATGCTCCGCACTTTCAATTGCGGCGTGGGCATGCTTGTCGCCGTCGCCGCAAACGATGCCCAGTGCCTCATTGAATGCCTTGAGGAGCACGGAGAGACCGGCACGATCGTCGGCACCCTCACCGGCCGCACCGGGGACGCCGTCGAGTTCTCCGGCACGCTCGCGCTATGAGCGGGAAGAAGCGCGTCGCCGTCCTGATCTCCGGCCGTGGCTCCAATATGACCGCCCTGATCCAGGCTGCCAAGAACCCGGACTATCCCGCTGAAATCGTCGGCGTCTTTTCCAACCGCGCCCGAGCAGCCGGTCTGGAGACTGCACTGGCAGAAGGCATCCCGACCGCGACGCTTGCGCAAAGCCAGTTCGATACGCGCCTCGATTTCGAGAATGCGCTGACTGGCATTCTCGAGGGCTGGAAGACGGACATCATCTGCCTTGCGGGGTTCATGCGTATCCTCACGGCGGACTTCACCTTCCACTGGAGGGACCGCATCCTCAACATCCACCCCTCGCTCCTGCCCGAATTCCGTGGGCTCGACACGCACGCCCGTGCCATCGCGGCCGGCGTGACCGAACATGGTTGCACCGTCCACTATGTGACGCCGGGGCTCGATGAAGGCCCTATTATCCTGCAATCCCGCGTTCCGGTGCTGCCCGATGACACCCCCGAAACCCTTGCCTCGCGGGTTCTGGCTGAGGAGCACAAGCTCTACCCGGAAGCCTTGAGGCTGGTCGCGCTCGGACAAGCCTAGCGCCGGCGAACCATCCACCGTCAAATCCGGGTCGCATTCATCACTCGAATTGATGACCCTATCGCAATTAATGTTTCGACTTTGTTCTTGTGCGGGCGTAGCTTCGCGCCACGATTCAACAAGGTTACTGCAATGGCGGCGCGCGACTGGTTCCTGATCGTTCTGCTCGGGACGATCTGGGGAAGCTCATTCATCTTCAACGCGGTTCTGATCCGCGAAGTCGGGCCGCTCTGGGTTTCAGGCCTGCGGGTCGGCATCGCCGCTGCTGGCTGCTGGGTCGTGCTGTTCGCATTGCGCAAGCCAGTGCCGCGCGACCCAAAGCTCTGGCTGCAGCTTGGGATGCTGGGCGTCCTGTCCTACGCCATTCCTTTTTCCCTGTTCCCGCTCGCCCAGGGGCACGTCGCGAGCGGCGTCGCAGCGATCGTCAACGCGCTGACTCCGATCATGACCGTCATCGTCTCGCATTTCTGGATCGGCGGAGAGCGTGCCACGCGAACCAAGAGCCTCGGCGTTTTCGCCGGTTTCATGGGCGTGGCCATTCTGGCGTCGCCCGCCCTCGCCGCCGGCGGCAATTCCCAGCTTTGGGCCATCGGCGCCTGTCTCACGGCAACGCTATGCTATGCCGTTTCGCTAAACATCACGCGCAGCTTCAAACATATCGAGCCGACGGCGTTCGCCGCGATAGCACTGACCGGCGCAACCATCCCGACCATTCCGGCTGCCCTTCTGGCAGAAGGCGCGCCCGTCATCACGCAGTGGGAGACGTGGGGCGCGGCGCTCGGCATCGGGCTCATCGCCACCACCCTCACCTTCCAGGTGATGTACCGGATACTACCGCGTGTCGGTGCAACCAATTTCTCGGCCACGACCTTCATTGCGCCGGTCTCTACCATAATTCTCGGCCTGAGCTTTCTGGGCGAAGTGATTCAGCCGACTCACATTTTGGGCATGGCGGCGATCTTCATCGGCCTGCTGATGATCGACGGCCGCCTGCCGCGCTGGCTGGGTCGCCAGCGCCGGCCCGCTTAAGGGTTCGGATCGCGCGGCTGCCCTGGGTCAGCGGGGTCGGGCAGAATCTCGGGATCGGGCCGCTGCGGTTGCGGATCTTCCGGAATGGGCACCGGCGAATCCGGCTGCGGCGGCACAGGGTCGCGGCCGGGATCGGGAATCGGCGAAATCGGGTCGGGATTGGTGATATCGGGCCGCGGCGTGTGTGGTTGCGGGTCGGTCATCGCTGCTCTCCGTTGTCGCTAATCAACGGTCGAGCGGCGCGCCCGTTCCGCTCATTGCGCCGGCGTCGATATATCGACCACAACCCCATTGGGGTCGCGCAGAACCATTTGGACTTGGCCATAATCCATTGCAGTCGGCGGGCTGACGACATCCGCCCCCAGCTCCTTTGCCCGCGCGTGCGCCGCATTCACATCGTCCACCACCAGCGTCAAAAATCCGCCGGCAAACAGGCCGCGTGCCGCTTTGGGGGTAAACGCGCTCACTTCATCGATAATCCCGAGCTCATAGGCGAGATCGTCGCCCGGCGTCAGGACGATGTACCAGTCACTTGTGTACTGACGCTTGAGACCGCACAGCGTCTCATAGAACCTAGCCGTCTCTTCGATGTCTCCTGCGAGGATGTTAAAGATGATCCGGTTCGTTTTCTGCGTCATCAGTCCAGTCCAAGCTTTGCCTTGAGAATCTCGTTGACCGCCTGAGGATTGGCCTTGCCACCGG
>CAYSBF010000024.1:0-1113 GCA_964429025.1 uncultured Pelagibacterium sp. | reverse complement strand
CCAAGCTTTGCCTTGAGAATCTCGTTGACCGCCTGAGGATTGGCCTTGCCACCGGTCTGCTTCATCACCTGACCGACGAACCAGCCGAGCAGCCCCGGCTTGGTCTTGACGGCCTCTACCTGCCCGGGATTGCCGGCGATGATCTCGTCTACGATCTTTTCGATCGCTCCGGTGTCGCTGACCTGCTTCATGCCGCGCGCTTCCACGAGCTCCGCCGGATCGCCACCCTCGGTCCAGACGATCTCGAACAGATCCTTTGCGATCTTGCCCGAAATCTCGCCCTTGCCGATAAGGTCGATGATCCCGCCCAGCTGATCCGCGCTCACCGGGCTCGACGTCACGTCCAGCCCTTCCTTGTTGAGCCGTCCGAAAAGCTCGTTGATGACCCAGTTCGCCGCCAGCTTGCCGTCGCGGCCCTTGGCAACAGCCTCAAAGAAATCTGCCGATTCCCGGTCGGTCACGAGCACGCTCGCGTCATAATGCGAAATGCCGTAGCTCGAGATGAACCGCGCCCGCTTTTCGTCCGGCAGTTCGGGCAAATCCCTGGCCAACGCCTCGATGAACGCATCGTCGAACTCGAGCGGGAGCAGGTCGGGATCGGGGAAGTAGCGATAGTCATGCGCCTCTTCCTTGGACCGCATCGAGCGCGTCTGCCCGGTTTTGGGGTCGTAAAGCCGCGTTTCCTGGTCGATGGTTCCGCCATCCTCGAGAATGTCGATCTGCCGCCGCGCCTCGTATTCAATGGCCTGCCCGGCGAACCGCACCGAGTTGACATTCTTGATTTCGCAACGCGTGCCGAATTCGCCGCCCGGCCGCCGGACCGACACGTTGATATCGGCGCGCATCGACCCCTGCTCCATATTGCCGTCGCATGTGCCGAGATATCGCAGGATCGTGCGGAGCTTGGACAGATAGGCCTTGGCCTCCTCGGAAGACCGCAGATCGGGCTTGGAGACGATCTCCATCAGCGCCACGCCCGAGCGGTTGAGATCGACAAAGCTCATATTGGGATGCTGGTCGTGGATGGACTTGCCCGCATCCTGTTCCAGATGCAGCCGCTCGATCCCGATCTCGACTTCCCCATCCTCGCCCAGATCGAGCAGCACCTTGCCC
>CAYSBF010000023.1:15415-32020 GCA_964429025.1 uncultured Pelagibacterium sp. | reverse complement strand
GCCCGGCGGGTTCGATCTCGCGCAGGAATGGGCGGCGTGCGAGTGCAAGCAGTCTATCGATCATCCTCACCCCTTCCGGCACCGCCAGCAAGCTGTTGAATCTACCGTGATTCCCGGAAAACCAGCAACGCTCTGTTCCCCCGCGAACAAGGGGAAAACGCTCTGTGCCGCTATGGTTCCATCCCCCGCTCTGGGCTAGGGTCTGTCCGCACATCCGTGCCGGGAATCACCCAACCATCACCGGAGACCACAACAGGCGATGACCGTCGAGATTGACATGGGCACAACGCGGACAGGCACCTCTGTTCCGCTCGATCTCGAGGAATTGCTGGCAACCCGCCTGCTTGTTCAGGGCAATTCGGGCTCTGGCAAGTCGCATCTGTTGCGACGCCTGCTCGAGCAGAGCGCCAGATGGGTCCAGCAATGCGTCATCGACCCGGAAGGCGATTTCGTGACCCTTGCCGATGCCTTCGGACACGTGATCGTCGAGGCTGATCGTTCGGAAACCGAACTGACGCGGATCGCTGGTCGCATCCGGCAGCACCGCGTCTCGGTGGTGCTTTCTCTCGAGGGGCTCGACACCGAAGCCCAGATGCGCGCCGCCGCAGCCTTCATGGGCGGGTTGTTCGATGCCGAGCGCGATCACTGGTACCCCATGCTGGTGGTGGTCGATGAGGCTCAGCTCTTTGCGCCTGCTGCGGCCGGCGAGGTATCCGATGAGGCGCGCAAACTGTCGCTCGGCGCCATGACCAATCTGATGTGCCGGGGCCGCAAGCGCGGGCTGGCGGGCGTCATTGCCACCCAACGCCTTGCCAAATTGGCAAAGAATGTTGCCGCTGAGGCGAGCAACTTCCTCATGGGGCGCACCTTTCTCGATATCGACATGGCGCGCGCCGGTGATCTCCTGGGTATGGACCGGCGCGCCACCGAAATGTTCCGCGATCTCGAGCGCGGACAGTTCGTGGCGCTGGGTCCGGCCCTTTCGCGACGTCCCTTGCCGGTGATGATCGGGCCGGTCGAAACCAGCGCGCGCTCGACAAGCCCCAAGCTCATGCCGCTCCCTCAGGCAGCCCGAGGCGAGGAGGCCGCCGATCTCATCTTCACGCCTGGCGCCGATGAAGATGTCCGCCAGCCCTTGCGCCGCGCCGAAAAGCCTGCGCCAAGGCCGACTGCAGACATCCTGGCACAATTGAGTGCTCCGGCACCCGAGCCGCAGCGCGAGACGCTCTTTCCCGAGATCGACGAGGCCGAGCGTGACGCGCTGATCGATGCCGTTCTGGCCGAAATTCTCGAGGATCCCGAGGCCAGCTACCGCTCGGTCGCCGTTCTCTATCAGGATTTCCTCGTGCGCTGCCGCATCCGCCGCGTCCCTGGCACTCCGCCCGATCTCAATGCCTTCAAGCGTCGCTTTTCGGTGGCTCGGGCTGGTGTTGACGGACGTGCCGCAGAAAGCGAGACCTGGCAGAAGGCCCTCGCGCTTGCCGATGCGCTCAGCGAGGATTTGCAAGGGGTCTTCCTGCTGCTCGCCCGCGCGGCAGTCGATTCTCTGCCCTGCCCGTCGGACGCCGCGCTCGCCCGTGCCTATGGCAGCCATTCGGCCAGCCGGGCCCGGCGATTGCTGACCTATTTCGAGGAGCGCGATCTCATCGTCCTGCGCGAGGACGTCTCCGGCCGCCGCATCGCCGCCTTCCCCGATCTCGGCTGTGAAACCGCTCCCGGCGATGCAAACGCCCCCGCCGAAGCGCCGGGCCGCGACGCGGCCGAATAGGTCCGCTTGCGCCAGAGCGGCAAACCGGCAAGAGATGGGCCATGACACGGCCCGACGATCCGCTACCCATTGACGATGTTATCCCCGCGCTCGAATCCGCGCTCGAGGCCAGCACGCGTGCCGTGCTCGTCGCCCCGCCGGGCGCGGGCAAGACGACCCGGGTGCCCATTGCCCTGCTCGACGCCAATTGGCGCGGCGATGGCAGGATCGTGATGCTTGAACCCCGACGCCTTGCCGCGCGCGCCGCCGCCCGGCGCATGGCGGCTACGCTGGGCGAGGCGGTGGGCGAAACGGTCGGCTACCGCGTCCGCCTCGATACCAAGGTCTCGGCAAAGACGCGGATCGAGGTCGTGACCGAGGGCGTCTTTACCCGCATGATCCTGGCGGACCCGGAACTGATGGGCATTTCCGCGGTCCTGTTCGACGAGTTCCATGAACGGAGCCTCGATGGCGACCTCGGGCTGGCCCTGACGCTGGACGCTTCGGCCCTGCGCGGCGACCTGCGAATCCTTGTGATGTCGGCAACGCTCGATGGTGCCAAGGTTGCAGCGCTTCTGGGCGGGGCGCCGGTGATCGAAAGCGAGGGGCGCACCTACCCCGTCACAACCCGGCACATCGCTCCCGATGCCAATCAGCGGATCGAAGAGGCGATAATATCGGCCATCCTCATGGCCATGCGCGAGGAGCCCGGTTCGGCGCTGGTCTTCCTGCCAGGCCAGGCTGAAATCCGCCGGGTCGCAGAAGGGCTAAGCGGCAGGACCGCGCCCGATACTGACATCGCCCCGCTCTATGGCCAGCTATCGGGGCCCGAGCAGGATCGCGCCATCCAGCCTGCGCCGGAGGGACGTCGCAAGATCGTGCTCGCGACCTCGATCGCCCAGACATCGCTGACGATTGAGGGCATCAGAATCGTAATCGATTCCGGTCTCGCCCGCCTGCCGGTCTATGAGCCAGATACCGGCCTTACCCGCCTCGAGACCCGCCGCGTCTCGCGCGCCGCCGCCGATCAGCGCCGCGGCCGCGCCGGACGCACCGAACCGGGTGTCTGCTACCGGCTTTGGCACGAAGGCCAGACGGCGGGCCTCGCGCCATTCGACCCGCCCGAGATCATGCAGGCCGATCTATGCGGTCTGGTGCTCGATCTTGCCGGTTGGGGGGTTGCAGATCCGGCGAAGCTCTCCTTTCCCGACCAGCCACCCGCGCCCGCCTGGGCCGAGGCAGTGACCCTGCTCAAGGCCCTCAATGCGCTCGATGGCGGGGGCCGCATCACGCCCCATGGGAGACTGCTCGCCAAACTGCCGCTTCACCCGCGGCTTGGGCACATGATCGCCTTGGCCGCCGAGGAGGGCGCTGCCCTTGATGCAGCCCTTACCGGCGTTGTGCTGGGCGAACGGGGGCTCGGCGGCAACGGTGCCGATCTGGCTGAGCGGGTCCGGCGGGTTCTGAACGATGGGTCCAGCCGGGCCCGGGAAGCGCTGCGGCTGGCCGAGAACTGGTCAAGGCTTGCGGGCGGGGGTGCCGAGTTGGGCACTCTCGATATCGGCCGTCACCTCGCCCGCGCTTTCCCCGACCGTGTGGCTCAGGCCGCCGGCGCGCGCGGCACCTTCCGCCTCTCCAATGGGCGCCAGGGGCGGATCGATGAGTCCGATGCGCTGGCGCGGGAAATTTTCATCGTCGTCGCGGAAATGACCGGCAAGGCGTCAAGCGCCGTCATCCGTTCCGCGGCGGCGATCGATCGCGCAACGCTCGAGGAGGTTCTGGCTGACCGCATAACCGGGGAAACCACTCTCGCCTTCGACCGGGCGTCGATGACAGTGCGCGCAAGGCAGCAGCGCCTTCTCGGGGCCCTCAAGCTCAATGACGCCCCTGCGCCTGTCCAAGACAAGGCTCTTGCAGCTTCACTATTGGCCCGGGGAATTGCCGAGGCCGGCATTGCGAGCTTGCCCTGGAGCAGGGAGCAGATGGGATTGCGCGCCCGCGCAAGCTATCTCCATCGCCAGCTGGGTGAGGACTGGCCCGACCTCTCCGACGAGGCGCTGGCCCGCGACGGAGCCTCATGGCTTGTGCCGCATATCGGCGGTCTGACCCAGCTCGAGGAAATCACCGCCGAACACCTCTCCGCAGCGCTCTATGACCTGCTGCCCTGGAACAAGCGCACTGAGATGGACCGGCTGCTGCCAAGCCATTTCGACGCGCCCTCGGGCAGCCGCATACCCATTGACTATGCTGCCGAAAATGGGCCGGTGCTGGCCGTTCGCGTGCAGGAGCTGTTCGGGCTCAATGCGCATCCGGCCATTGCGGATGGGCGCATCAGGCTCCTGCTTTCGCTCCTTTCGCCCGCCCATCGCCCTATCCAGACGACGAGTGACCTCCCCGGCTTTTGGCGCGGTAGCTGGAAGGATGTCGCCAAGGACCTCAAGGGTCGCTATCCCAAACACCACTGGCCCGACGACCCGCTCAAGGCCCAGCCGACAAATCGGGCCAAGCCAAGGACTTAGAGCATTTCCAGCAAAAGTGGCTACCACTTTTGCGGTTCGGACCCGAAGGGCCGCGCCAGAGAAATGCGATAAATCAAGAACTTAGAGCACCTGTTTTTTGATTCTATCAAACCAGGATTTGCTCTAGCACTCGCCGGACCCGGTGGCTGATTTCCTGTGCAACCGAATCGCCGCTATCGTTCTTTTGGAATCATCCGCAGGTTCAAAAGCGGAAAGGCGACGACAATGGATAGGGATTTTCTTCGTCAGATCAGCGGCTATGGCCTTACCACGGCCGAGATTCACTACCACTTGCCGGACCAGCCCTCGCTGCTCCAACTCTTTGTCTGGCAGCATCACGACCTCGCCCCAGACTTCCCGACCCTCCGGCGGTTCCTCGACTATTGGCAGCGCGAAATCGAGGGCCGGCTCCACTCGGTGCGCGTCGCCCACCACAAGCTGATCCGCCCCGCCGAATTCACGGCCGTGGATGGCGTGATCACCGTGCACTGAGGCTGCCGGGCCCGGCAGCCAATCCCTAGCACCTGCCGCGGCAAACGAACACACCGGCTTTTCTTTGCCGAAAAGAAGGGTATGGTCCCCGCGATTTTCAGGGGCCACCGATGACCGACACACTTGTTTCCACCCTTCGTTCCATCACCGGTCCCCGGCATGTGCTCGTGGGCGACAGGGCGACGCGGCGATTCCGTAAAGGGTATCGTTTTGGCGACGGCAAGGTGTTGGCTGTGGTTCGCCCGGGCACGCTGCTCGAGCAATGGCGCGCGCTCAAGGCCTGCGTCGAGGCGGGTGTGATCGTCATAACCCAGGCGGCCAATACCGGGCTTACCGGCGGCTCCACCCCTTTCGGGGACGGTTATGACCGTCCCATCGTCATCATCAATACCATGCGCATCAAGCGCATCGACCTGATCGATGGCGGACGCCAGGTGATCTCGCTCCCTGGCGCAACGCTTGATGAGCTGGAAAAGACGCTCCGCCCCATCGGCCGCGAGCCTCATTCGGTCATCGGCTCGTCCTGTATCGGCGCCTCGGTGACCGGCGGGGTGTGCAACAATTCGGGCGGCTCGCTGATCCAGCGCGGACCCGCCTATACCCAGTTTGCGCTTTTCGCCCAGCTGGGCCCGGATGGGGTGTTACGGCTGGTCAACCATCTTGGCGTGGATCTGGGCGAGGATGCGGAAACCGTACTTTCCCGGTTGGACCGGGGCGAATATTCGGAAGCCGACATCACCTACGACACCAATCAATGGGCGTCGGACCACCAATATTGCGACCATGTTCGCGATGTCGATGCACCGACCCCCGCACGGTTCAACGCCGATCCTCGCCGCCTTTACGAGGCTTCGGGCAGCGCAGGCAGGCTGGCGGTCTTTGCGCTGCGTCTCGACACCTTCGAGGCGGACAAGGACACCCAAGTCTTCTATATCGGCACCAACGATCCGGCCGAACTCGTCGCCATCCGCCGGCATATGCTCTCGAAATTCGCGAACCTGCCGATCCAGGGGGAATATTTCGACCGCGACGCCTATGGCACGACGCGAACCTACGGCAAGGACATTTTCCTGCTGATCAAATATCTGGGCACCGACAGGGTGCCCACCGCCTATGCGATAAAAAGCTGGTTCGACGGGATCACCGAAAAGCTCGGTCTCGGCGGCGCGGTGACGGACCGGATCATCCAGGCCCTCGTCAATCTCCTGCCCGAACACCTGCCCATGCGCATGAACCAATATCAGGACCGGTTCAGCCACTATCTGATGGTCAAGATGGGCGGGGAGGGGATCGCCGAGGCGCGGGACTATCTCTCCTCGATCTTTCCCTCAAAAAGCGGGGATTTTTTCGAATGCACGCGGGAAGAGGGCAGGGATGCCTTCCTTCATCGTTTCGCCTTCGGCGGCGCGGGCGGGCGCTACCGGGCGCTGCACCCCAAGACGGTCGAGGATATATTGGCGCTCGACGTCGCCCTGCCACGCAATGCCACCCGTTTCGTGCCTGTCCTGCCGCCCGATCTCGAGGCGGAAATGGTGCACAAGGGCGCCTGCGGGCACTTTTTCTGCCACGTCCTCCATCTCGACTACATGGTGAGGAAGGGAGCCGACGTTTCGGCCATCAAGGACAGGCTGTTGGCGCTGTTCGACGAGAGCGGGGTCGAGTACCCCGCCGAGCACAATGTGGGCCATCTTTACGAGGCAAAGCCGGCGCTGGTGGAGTTTTACAAGTCCCTCGACCCGACCAACAGCTTCAATCCCGGTATCGGCAAGACGTCCAAGCTCAGGAACTGGGCCTGAGGGCTAGCCCTTCGGCCAGCGCGATCATCTCTTTACGCGCCCCTGGAGCGGCGGCGAGAATGGCATCGCCCTTCATCAGATCGCCATTGGGACAATAAGGCGCGACATAGCCGCCCGCCTCGGTGACCATCAGGATGGCGGCGAGGCAGTCCCAGGCGTTGATGTGCGGTTCGAAATAGCCCACCAGGCGGCCGGCCGCGACATAGGCGATCATCAGCGCGCCCGAGCCATTTCGATAGAACATGCCTCCGGCACCGAGCAGGCGCTCGGC
The DNA here is from genome assembly GCA_964429025.1 of uncultured Pelagibacterium sp. Lineage (GTDB taxonomy): Bacteria > Pseudomonadota > Alphaproteobacteria > Rhizobiales > Devosiaceae > Pelagibacterium. Next base: position 25,195 of record CAYSBF010000023.1, on the reverse strand, counting down.
AAAGGTGGTGATATGAGACCGGGGAATGCGGTAATTGGCGCCCATGCCGACGAGGCCGGACGTAATTGTACGGCTGGGATCGGCGGTAAGCCGCCGCCCATTGAGCCAGGCGCCGCCATTCCGGACTGCGTGATAAAGGTCATCGACGCGCGGCGCGAAAATGGCGCTGGCGACGGTCTCCTTTCCATCGTGCACCGCAATCGAAACGCACCAATCGGGCAGGCCCATCACGAAGGGGCTGGTCCCGTCAATCGGATCGATGATCCAGGTATAGCCCGACCGCGTTGGGACTGCGGCGTGTTCCTCGCCGATGATCCCGTCGTCCACGTACTGCGTCGCAATGCGCTCGCGAATCAGCGTCTCGACATTGCGGTCGGCGATCGAAACCACATCCTGCGGCCCGGCCTTGGTTTCGATCAGCAGCTTCTCGCGATTGAGGAAATAGTCGAGCGCGAGTTCTCCCGCTTCCCTTGCAATCGCCTGTACGGCATCGTGCCGGCTCTGGTGGTCGGGATGGATTGTCACCGGATTGCACCCATGCGTTCGAACGCAAAGTAAAAGCTCTTCTCTCGCCCCTGCCGCCGCGCCTTGATCTCATAGCGGGTCGGCTTCCAGCCGGCGTAAGGTCTGTGCCATGCGCCCGGCGTCTGGACCGGCCACTCGAACGTCTTGGCTTTGAGAATATGGGCTAGCGTCCAGTCAGCGTAATCCTCGATGTCGGTCGCAAAGCGGAATATCCCGCCTGGCCTGAGGACACGGGCAAATTCTGAAAGCACGGAAAACTGGATCAGCCGCCTTTTGTGGTGGCGCGGCTTGGGCCAGGGATCGGGATAAAGCACGTAAAGGCAGTCGACCGAGGCATCGGGCATTACCGCGAGCAGCTTGATGACGTCGTCCGGAAAGAGCCGGATATTGCTCAGCCCCTCATCTTCGATGGCTTCGAGAAGTTTCCCGATCCCGCCGGTGAATACCTCGCAGCCGATAAATCCGTCCTGTGGGTTCTCCCGCGCCATGCGCGCCAGATGCTCACCACCGCCATAGCCGATCTCGAGATGGATGCGTTCGGCGTCCGGGAACAGCTCGCGCGGATCGACCGGTGCGGAAATATCGACCGCAAGTGCGGGCAGCAGCGTCTCGAACAACGCCTGCTGGCCCTTGTGGAGCTTCTTGCCCGAGCGCCGCCCGAAAAAGGCGCGCGGCCCTCGCGGGTCCTGGGGAATGGGTCTTAGCGTCATTTGTTCAGCGGTCCTTGTTGGACCGCTGATACCCCCCTCCCAACCTCCCCCGCAAGGGGGGAGGTGCCGGCCCTGTGCGTTTGGAGACTGCCGGGCAACCGGAACGGTTGCTCTAGCTCAATTCGGCCTTGATCGCTTCGGCCAGGTCCGTGCGCTCCCAGGAGAATCCGCCATCGGCCTCCGGCTCGCGGCCGAAATGCCCATAGGCCGCCGTGCGCTCATAGATCGGCTTGTTGAGCCCCAGATGTTCGCGGATGCCGCGCGGCGAAAGGTCCATCACCTTCTGGAGCACGGGTTCGAGCTTGTCGTCCTCCAACTTGCCCGTGCCGAAGGTGTCGATGAAGATCGACAGGGGCTTGGAGACACCGATCGCATAGGAGAGCTGGATGACGCATTTGTCCGCCAGCCCTGCCGCAACGACGTTCTTGGCGAGGTAGCGCGCGGCATAAGCCGCCGAACGGTCGACCTTGGTGGGGTCCTTGCCCGAGAAGGCGCCGCCGCCATGGGGCGCCGCGCCGCCATAGGTGTCGACGATGATCTTGCGCCCGGTGAGGCCCGCGTCCCCGTCCGGTCCGCCGATAACGAAGGCGCCGGTCGGATTGACGTAGAATTCGTTCTCGGGCGGCATCCAGCCTTGGGGGAGCGTTGCTTCAACGAAGGGGCGCACGAGCTCGCGCACATCCTTCTGGCTCACATTTTCTGCATGCTGGGTCGAAACGACCACTGAGGTGGCACCGACCGGACGACCGTTCTGGTAACGCAGCGTCACCTGGCTCTTGGCATCGGGCCCAAAGGCCGAAACCTCGCCCTTGTGCCGAGCCTCGGCCATCTTGCGCAATATCGTATGGGCGTACATCAACGGCGCGGGCATGAGCTCGGGCGTCTCGTTGACAGCAAAGCCGAACATGATGCCCTGGTCGCCCGCGCCTTCGTCCTTGTTGCCCGAGGCATCGACGCCCTGCGCGATGTGCGCGGACTGCTCATGCACATGGCACGAAAATTCGAGGTTCTTCCAGTGAAAGCCTTCCTGCTCATAGCCGATGCGGCGCACGACATTGCGTGCGGCCGCTTCCATCCTGTCGGCATCGATCTCCTTTGGGCCGCGCACTTCGCCGGCGAGGACAACGCGATTGGTGGTCGTCAGTGTCTCGACCGCCACGCGCGAATAGGGGTCGAGCGCAAAGAAGGCATCGACGATCGCATCGGAAATCTGGTCGCAAACCTTGTCGGGATGGCCCTCGGAAACCGATTCCGAGGTGAAGAGATAGTCAGAACTGGCCACGTTAAACCTCTTGGCAGTGGGCGGAGGGCGCACGGGGAATGCGCGTGCGCGGGCCATTCCCGCGCACTTTCAGCGGCGCTTTTCGCAGGTCGGCGCTGCAAAAGCAATAGGAGACATAAAGAGTTCCTTATGTCCTGACAGCTTTTCGCCGCAGCCGCCCGCCGATGGCGATGAGCAGTCCGAGCGCCACAAGCACGACGAAGGGAACGTGCCGCAGGCTCGAAAAAGGCGTTCCGTCGAGCGGCAGCGGCGGCGAGCCCTTGAGGACACCCACCTCCTGCGTACCCAACATGCCTTCTATACGCCCGAGCGGATCGATGAAGGCGGAGACGCCGGAATTGGCCGCACGAACGAGCCCCCTGCCTTCCTCGACTGCCCGCACGCGGGCGTGGTGGAAATGCTGGGCGGGCCCAATGGAGCCGTCAAACCAGGCGTCATTGGTGACAACTAGGATGAAACCGGCATCGGCCACAACCTCGCCCAGCCCTCCCGAATAGACGATCTCATAGCAAACGAGCGGCAGGATCGTTGGCAGTCCGGGCAGCGAAATCAGCCGCCTCGCCTCGCCTGCCGCCCACCCTTCCGAGCCATGGACGAACTGGCTGATTCCGAATCGGGCGAAAAAATCCTGGAAGGGCAGGTACTCCCCGAACGGCACGAGATGGGTCTTGTCATAGCTCGTGACGACCTCCCCGTCCGAATTGATCGCGAGGATCGAATTGTAGGGCTTGGCGCCGGCAACGATCGTGCCGTCAGTGCCATAAGCTTCCCTCGGCGCACCGGTGAGCAGAATCGTGTCCTCGGGCAGCATGCGGGCGATCCGGGCCAGATATTGCGGCTCCTGCGAGAGAAAGAAGGGAAGCGCCGCTTCGGGCCAGATCAGCAGGTCGGCGCCTTCCAGGCCTGCGTCCTCGGGGTTCGTACGCATGGTTGAAAGATCGATCAGCCGGTTGACGATCTCCTCGCGCGCAAAGACCTGCCATTTTTCGTCCTGCGGAACCGCCGGCTGAACCAGCCGTATCACGACGTCCTCACTGGCCGAGACGCCGGTGGTTGTCAGCCGGTTATGGCCCCAGCCCAATTGCAGGGCGATACAGCCCAGCCCGGCAAAGAGCGGCAGCAGCCGCGTGACGAGCGGTCGGTCCCCGGAAGGCCAGACCAGTGCCGGGGTGGCGGCAATAAGGATGGCAAGAAATGTGAGCCCGTAAACGCCGATAAGGCTTGCCGCCTGCATCATCTCGGCATTGGCCGTAAGCGCATAGCCGACAAGGTTGAACGGAAAGCCGGTAAACAGCGTCCCCCGTGCCAGTTCAGCCAGCGAAAGGCACCCCGCAAGCGCAAAAACCCGTGCACTGCCTTCTGACCATAACAGATGTGCGGCAGCGGTCCCCAATCCCCAAAAGAGTGAGAGGACGGCAGCGAGCGCCAGGATGGCAAAGGGCATGGCGGCAACAAGCCATCCGCCGTCAACGAAAAAGGCAGATCCCAGCCAGTGCAGGCTCGCAGCGAAATAGCCGATCCCGAACCAGAAACCGATCCAAAACGCCGGACCGAAAATCCGGCCCACAAGGCTCCGCCGCCTTTCCGCGCCATCGAGCGCCCAGACCAGCATCGGCAGGCCGATGAACAGAGCCGGCAGGATAAACAGGGGCGCGGCTGAAGCGGCGGCAATCGCGCCGGCAGCAATCATCAGCAATGCCCGCCGCCAGCCGTGGCTGAGCATGGCGAATTCGGCCAATGCGGTCATCGGGAGCCTCTTTCGGAAACGGCGAATCAGTCCTTTCCCGCACGGTGTACGGGGCAGGGGCAGGCGTCAATCGGAGCGGGTCTTTGGGAGGTAAAAGCGCCCCGTACGCCTCGCGAACGTACGGGGCTTGCGAGATTGTGGTGCAAACAACCTCTGCCGGAGGACATCCGGCAATTGCAAATCTATCCCAGTGCCGGGAGCTTGTCATTGTGCAATTGCCCGATTCTTGTGCATAGATGCGCGTCACAAGCGCGATGCTGCACCTTTTTTATTCACATGCCTGGGCCCTCCCTGCCACTGCAGCCAGCGACAGCCCGCCCGCCGCATGAGGCAGATGTGGTAGGGACTGCGCCTCCCGTCCGGAAAAGGCTTCATTAACAAAGCGTTAATATGTGGCTCGGTGCTGCCTGGGCAGGCCTTGGCACGCTTCTTGCGATTCCTTGCGGCGGTGCAAACAGCAACTGTCGGAGGACAAAATGACAGACTGGACCAGATATAGGGGCGTGGCGTTGGCAGGGTTTATGGGCGCTTCGCTCGCCGCCGCTCCGGCCATCGCTCAGGAAGGCGAACCGATCAAGGTCGGCGTGCTCCATTCGCTTTCGGGCACGATGGCGATTTCCGAGACGACGCTCAAGGACACCATCCTGTTCCTTATCGAGCAGCAGAATGCCGCTGGCGGCGTGCTCGGCCGCCCGCTCGAGCCGGTCGTCGTGGACATTGCGTCCGACTGGCCTCTGGCTGCCGAACTCGCGCGGCGCCTGATCGAAGTCGACGAGGTCGATGTGGTTTTCGGCTGCTGGACCTCGGTATGCCGCAAATCCGTGCTGCCGGTATTTGAAGAGCTCAACTCGCTGCTCTTCTACCCTGTTCAGTACGAGGGCGAGGAATCCCAGCGCAACGTCTTTTATACCGGCGCCTCGCCCAACCAGCAGGCCATTCCCGCCGTTGACTATCTGATGGAAGAGGAAGGCGTCGAGCGCTGGGTGCTGGCCGGTACAGATTATGTCTATCCCCAGACGACCAACAAGATCCTCGAGCAATACCTGCTCGACAACGGCGTCGCCTCCGAAGACATCATGATCAACTATACGCCGTTCGGGCATTCGGACTGGCAGACCATCGTCTCCGACATCGTCGCCTTTGGCTCGGAAGGCAAGAAAACCGCCGTGGTTTCGACCATCAATGGCGACGCCAATGTGCCCTTCTATCGCGAACTGGCCAATCAGGGCGTTGCGGCAGAGGATATTCCGGTCGTCGCCTTCTCGGTGGGCGAGGAAGAACTTTCAGGCTTTGATACCGCGCCGCTGGTCGGCCATCTCGCCGCCTGGAACTATTTCATGAGCGTCGACACTCCCGAGAACGCCGAATTCATCGCCGCCTGGCATGAGTTCATCGGGGATGACTCCCGCGTCACCAACGATCCGATGGAAGCTCACTACATCGGCTTCAACCTCTGGGTGAAGGCGGTGGAAGCGGCCGGTACGACCGATGCCGATGCTGTGATCGACTCCATCGTTGGTCTTGAGACGCCGAATCTGACCGGTGGTGTCGCGACCATGCTTCCCAACCATCACATCACCAAGCCCGTCCTGATTGGTGAAATCCAGGACGACGGGCAGTTCTTCGTGGTTTGGGAAACCGAAGACCTCGTGCCGGGCGACGCCTGGTCCGATTACCTGCCTGAATCCGCGGTGCTGGAAGCCGATTGGACCGATCCGATCAACTGCGGAAACTACAACACGCAAACCCAGACCTGCGGCGGCTCAGCTGCCCAGTAAACGGTTGCAGTCAGGTTCGGGGGCGGGCGCCGCCCCCGGACATTCTCCTTCGGCATGACAGTGAAAGGGATGGCGGGATGCGCAGTCTCAATCGGCTCACAGGACCTTTCATCGCTCTGTTTATCACGCTTTTCGCCGTCCTGCCGGCAACGGGCGCACGCGCACAATCGGTCGCCGAAGTCGTCCCCACAATGTATGACGCCAGCCTCGGCGAGTTGCGGGACGCCGTCGCGGCTCTCGTCGCCAGCGGCGAGGAGGGAGCCCTGGCTATCCTTGAGGCGCTGGGCGCCGGGCAGCTATATGAGGCCGACAACGGCGGCATCTTCATTGCCACGGGGCGCAACCAGTACGCCGATGCGCTGACGGGGGAAACGGCCGACCTTGACGCGACCGGCAAGATGAGCGTCATCCGCATCAACAACTCCCTGCGCCGCGACATCGCCGCCGCCATCGGCAATCTGACCCTTCTGAGCGACAACCCCGCCACGCGGCGCTCGGCGGCGCTGCAAATGGTTTCCAATCCTGACCCGGGCAACCTTGAACTGCTCGAGACAGCCATCGCCCAGGAAGACAATGCTCGCGTTCTTGCCGCAATGGAGCAGGCGCGCGCTGCCGCGCTTCTGCGCACTGAACTTGACGAGGAAACCTTCGCCGAAGCGGTCGCGGTCATTGCCGCGCGCGGCGACCGTACAGGACTTTCGATTCTGAATTCTGCGCGCAGCACCGCGACGGAGGTGCAGTTGCCAGCGCTTGAGGCCGGCATCGCCCGGGTCAACCAGGCGCTTCAACTCTGGAGCGTGGGACAGAATGTCTGGTACGGGGTCTCGCTCGGCTCGGTCCTGCTGCTTGCCGCCATAGGGCTTGCCATCACATTCGGTGTCATGGGCGTCATAAACATGGCACACGGCGAAATGGTTATGATCGGCGCCTATGTGACCTTTGTCGTCCAGGAGATCATCCGCACGACCAATCCGGGCCTGTTCGATTATTCTCTGGCCATGGCTATCCCGATCGCCTTCCTCGTCACCGGTCTGATCGGGGTCGGGATCGAGCGCGGCATCATCCGCTGGCTTTATGGTCGCCCGCTCGAGACACTGCTCGCGACCTGGGGCCTCTCGCTCATCATCCAGCAGGGCGTGCGCACCATTTTCGGCGCCACCAATCGCGAGGTCGGTAATCCGTCCTGGATGTCGGGCGCCTTCGAACTCGGCGGGCTCGCCATCACCTGGAACCGCATGTGGATCGTCGTCTTCGCCGCAGTCGTGTTCGCGCTTTTGCTGCTCGTCCTCAACCGGACACCACTTGGTCTCCAGATGCGGGCCGTGACGCAGAACCGGCGCATGGCTTCGGCCATGGGCATCAAGACGCCCTGGGTCGACGCCATGACCTTTGGGCTGGGGTCCGGTGTTGCCGGACTGGCCGGGGTCGCGCTCTCCCAGATCGACAATGTCTCGCCCAATCTCGGCCAGGGCTACATCATCGACAGCTTCATGGTGGTCGTCTTCGGGGGCGTGGGCAATCTCTGGGGCACGCTGGTCGGCGCGCTGACGCTCGGCATCGCCAACAAATTCCTCGAGCCCTATGCCGGCGCGGTGCTGGCCAAGATCCTGATCCTGGTGCTCATCATCCTCTTCATCCAGCGCCGTCCGCGCGGGCTCTTCGCGCTCAAGGGAAGGGCGGTGGAAGCATGATCACCTCCATGATCTTTGAAAAGCTCGGGGCCAAGGCCGTCTGGGTGGTCGCGATCCTTGTCTTGATCGCCATCGCCGTGCCGCTCTCGAACCTTCTGCTGCCCATCGGCCACCCCTTGCGGGTGCCCAACTACCTCGTGCCGCTGATGGGCAAATATCTGACCTATGCCACCCTCGCCCTCGCTCTCGATCTCGTCTGGGGCTATTGCGGCATCCTCTCCCTCGGTCATGGCGCCTTCTTTGCGCTCGGCGGCTATGCCATGGGCATGTACCTGATGCGCCAGATCGGGGATCGCGGCGTCTACAGCAATCCCGTGCTTCCCGATTTCATGGTGTTCCTCAACTGGCAGGAGTTGCCCTGGTACTGGCACGGCTTTGACATGTTCTGGTTTGCGCTCGTGATGATGGCGCTGGTGCCGGGGCTCCTTGCCTTCGTCTTTGGCTGGTTTGCCTTCAGAAGCCGCGTAACGGGCGTCTATCTCTCGATCATAACCCAGGCGCTGACCTATGCGCTCATGCTTGCCTTTTTCCGCAACGACATGGGGTTTGGCGGCAATAACGGGCTCACCGATTTCCGCGACATACTTGGCGCACCGATTTCCGCGCCAACGACCCGCGCCTCGCTCTTTGCAGCGTCCGCCCTGCTGCTCGCCGCCTGCTTCATCCTCTGCTCGCTGATCGTGCGCTCCAAGCTCGGCAAGGTGATGGTGGCGGTGCGTGACGCTGAAAGCCGCACGCGCTTCATCGGCTACAGGGTGGAAAACGTAAAGCTCTTCGCCTTCACCGTCTCGGCTGTCATGGCCGGGCTCGCCGGAGCGCTCTATGTGCCACAGGTGGGCATCATCAACCCCGGCGAGTTTGCACCCGCCAATTCAATCGAGGTGGTGATCTGGACCGCCGTCGGTGGACGCGGAACCCTTGTCGGCCCGATCATCGGCGCGGTGATCGTCAACGCCGCCAAATCCTATTTCACCGGCACCTTCGCCGATCTCTGGCTGTTTATCCTGGGTGGGATGTTCGTCTTCGTGACACTCTTCATGCCCAAGGGGATCGTCGGCATCTTCACATCGGCCTGGACGGCGCTCAAGCAGCGCCGCGCCTCGGCCCAGGCGCAAAGGGGCGTCGACCCGGACCCCGAGGACCCACCATCCGAAGCGCCGAGCCCGGCTCCGGCCATCGAGCGCAGCTATGACCACGCACCCCAGGGTGCCAAGCCTTCCCCGGCGGAGTAGACGATGGTCGACACACTACGCGAAGGCTCGCTCCTTTATCTCGACGGCGTGACCGTGTCCTTCGATGGCTTTAAGGCGCTCAATTCGCTCTCCCTGATCGTGCAACGCAATGAACTGCAGGCGATCATCGGTCCCAATGGCGCGGGCAAGACCACGATGATGGACATCATCACCGGCAAGACCCGGCCCGACACGGGCGAGGTCTATTTCGAGGGCTCGATCGATCTGACCAAGAAGGACGAAACCGAGATCGCCAATATGGGCATCGGCCGCAAGTTCCAGAAGCCGACGGTCTTTGAAAGCCATACCGTCTGGGACAATATTGAACTGGCGCTCAAGAAGCCGCGCGGGGTCTTTGCCGGCCTGTTCTACAAACGCGACCAGGCCGATACCGGCAGGATCGGGGAAATCCTCGATACCGTCCGCCTCGCCCGCCGCCGCGACGAATACGCCGCCAATCTCTCGCACGGCCAGAAGCAGTGGCTCGAAATCGGTATGCTGCTCGCTCAGGACCCCAAACTCATGCTGGTCGACGAACCGGTGGCGGGGATGACCGACGCCGAGACCGCCGAAACCTCGCGCCTTCTGGCGGAAATTGCCACCACACGATCGGTGGTCGTTGTCGAGCACGATATGAGCTTTGTGCGCGATCTCGACTGCCGCGTCACCTGTCTTGCTGAGGGCGCGGTTCTCGCGCAGGGTTCGCTCGAACATGTCAGCGCCGATCCCCTCGTCATCGAACGCTATCTAGGGCGATAGACCATGACCCAGCTCACGCTATCCCAGGTCGATCTTCATTACGGCGCGGCCCAGGC
>CAYSBF010000023.1:0-15315 GCA_964429025.1 uncultured Pelagibacterium sp. | reverse complement strand
ATGCTCTCGCGCCGCGGAGGCGATCTTTCGGGCGGGCAGCAGCAGCAGCTCGCGATCGGCAGGGCCCTTGTCACGCGGCCCAGACTGCTCGTGCTGGACGAGCCGACCGAGGGCATCCAGCCCTCGATCATCAAGGATATCGGCCGCGCCCTGCAGTTCCTGCGCGACGAGATGGGGATGACCATCCTTCTCGTCGAACAATATCTCGATTTCTGCCGCCAATTGTCCGACCATATCTATGTCATGGACCGCGGCGAGATCATGCATTCGGGCCCCGCCAGCGACCTCGATAAGCCCCAAGTCAAGCGGCACCTGATGGTCTGATGCTCGATAGACCCGCCATCGAAGAGAGCCACCCGCAGCGCATGCAGCGCGCGCAAGGGGAGGGCCGCATTGTGGCCAAGGCGAGAGACGGCAGGAGTGTCATCGACAGCCTCTATCAGCAGGGCTGCGCAAAGATCCGTCTCCCCAAAGCCCAGGGCAATTGGCTCGAAGCGGTGCTGATCAATTCCTCTGGCGGTCTCACCGGCGGCGATCGGGTCGGCTGGACGGCCAGCGCGTCCTCCGGCACCCATCTGGTCGTTACCACCCAGGCCTGCGAGCGCGTTTACCGCTCTTTGGATGGCGCCGCGCAGGTTTCGAGCAAGCTTCTAGTGGACGAAGGCGCGCGGCTCGATTGGCTGCCTCAGGAAACGATCCTTTTTGATGGTGCCGCGCTCGATCGCCGCCTCGAAGTCGACATGGCGGCCAATGCCCGTTTTTTCGGCATCGAGGCTGTCATTCTCGGCCGGGAGGCGCATGGAGAGGATGCGCTTTCAGCCCGATTGAAGGATGATTGGCGGGTGCGGCGGGGCGGCGTGCTGCTCCACGCCGAGGCTACCCGGCTTGACGAGCACTGTCTGGTAGAGCGCGGCAATCTTGCGCTGCTCGATGGCGCCCGCGCCTATGCCACGCTCTGTTACGTCGCCTCCGATGCCGACCGTCACGTCGAGCTGGTCAAGGCGCTGCTTGCCGGCTGCAGGAGTGCAGGTGCATCGCGCATAGGTGACAAGCTCACTATCCGGGTACTTGCCCGGTCCGGCTATGCGCTGAGAAAAACCATTATGCCCGTCATTTCCCGGCTCGCCGGGGCGGTGCCCAAACTCTGGTCGCTATAGGGAGGAGAGATGAACCTTACGCCGCGGGAAAAGGACAAGCTTTTGATCGCCATGGCCGCCACGGTCGCGCGCCGCAGGCTCGAACGCGGCGTCAAGCTCAATCACCCCGAAGCCATCGCACTTATCACCGATTTCGTCGTCGAGGGCGCCCGCGACGGGCGCCCGGTCCCCGACCTGATGGAAGCCGGCGCCCATGTCATCACACGCGACCAGGTGATGGAGGGGGTGGCCGAGATGATTCACGACATCCAGGTCGAAGCCACCTTTCCGGACGGGACAAAGCTCGTCACCGTCCACAACCCGATCCGCTAGGGGAGAAATTTACCAATGATCCAGCGTCTCGCCATCGCACTCGCCGCCACTGTGGCCGCGACTGCGCCCGCCTTTGCCCATCTCGATCCTGTTGCGCATGGCTCCTTCGCCGCCGGTTTCACGCATCCCGTTTTTGGTCTCGACCATATCCTCGCCATGGTCGCGGTGGGGCTCTGGGCGGCGAATATCGGGGGCAGGGCTTTCTGGGCCGTGCCGCTCGCCTTCCTGACCTTGATGGCGACCGGCTTCGGGGCAGCAATGCTCGGCGCGCCTCTGCCATTTGTCGAACCGGTCATTCTGGCCTCGGTCATCTTTATCGGCATCATGATTGCGCTCGCCCTGCCGATCCCCCTCGCGGGTATTGCGGGGGTCGTCGCCTTTTTTGCCCTGTTCCACGGCCACGCGCATGGCGGCGAGATGGGGGAAGCCGGGGTGTTTGGTTATGCAGCGGGCTTTCTTGCCGCAACGGCGCTGTTGCATGGCGCAGGCATGGCGCTTGGCCTTGCGGCTGGAAAAGGGCTCCACGCCGGTCGGGGCGCGGTTGCGACCAGAATTGCCGGCGCGCTGACAGCGCTTGGCGGGCTTTGGCTCGCCATTGGCAGCTAGGAGAGGCAGACATGATACCCGGCGAAGTGATCACGGCACCCGGCGAGATCGAACTCAACGCGGGGCGCGAGCCCGTAACGCTCACCGTTGCCAATACCGGCGACCGGCCCATACAGGTAGGCAGCCACTACCATTTTTATGAGACAAATGCTGGCCTGCGTTTCGATCGCGAAAAAGCGCGCGGCTACCGCCTCGATATCGCGGCGGGGACCGCCGTGCGGTTCGAGCCGGGCCAGACACGCGATGTTAGGCTTGTCCCGCTGGCCGGAGACCGCATTATCCTTGGTTTTAACGACAAAGTCAGGGGCGCCTTGTAGCGCGCATGCGTCAAGCGCGGACCACTCGACGGGATCATGAAGAAGGGCGGACAGCTCGCGCTGTCCGCCCCGTTGGCGCTATTCATGGTGAGGGACTAGGCATCCACGAACAGCACGATGTCGCCCGAACCATGGGTCCAGATGGCGACCACATCGTCGGCCGTGTACCCTTCGGCTTCCAGCGCTGCGACAAAGGCCGTGTTGGCCGAAATCTCGTCATGAAGGGCCGAAATGTCGCCCTGGAACTGAGCCTCGATATTGGCATTGGCCGACGCACCGGCACCCTCGTCAGAGGAGATCTCCGATATCGCCACGACATGAATGTTCGCGGTCGCGTCGACGTCGTCGAAGTTGAACGAACCCGACGACGGGAGCGCCGCCGTAAGATCGGCCTGTGTCAACTCATCGACATTGAAATCGGCGCTGGCACCAGCCCCCAGTCCGGCATTGGCATTGACGCCGGTGTTCTGGCCGGCATTGACCCCGACGTCGGCATCGGCATCGAGGCCAACGCCGTTCTCACCGGCGTTGACGTCTGTGTCGACACCCACACCGGCTTCGATCCCGTTATCGCCGCCGAGCTGGACGCCGACGCCGCCATCGAGCTCAACCCCCAGATCGGTATCCTGGGCGTTTGCGGTGATCGGAGCCACAAGGGCAAGGGCAGTACCAAGTGCAAGAGCAGAAAGCTTGTTCATTGGATAGTCTCCTTGAGGTTTGGGACGCTTCGGCCCCCCGCTGTCGGGACAAACGTATGCCGGTCCAAGCTGTTGCGTGATCATTTCGTGGCAATGCGCCACATTGCCGTCTCAATCGGACTTTCTGGGAGGACCTGAACATGCCCGCCAAAATCTCCCGTGCGCTCTATGCCGACATGTACGGCCCCACGACCGGCGACAAGCTGCGTCTGGCCGACACCGACCTTTTCATCGAGGTGGAAAAGGACTTCACCGTCTATGGCGAGGAGGTGAAATTCGGGGGCGGCAAGGTCATCCGCGACGGCATGGGTCAATCGCAGGTCACCCGCGCGGGCGGCGCGGTCGATACCGTCATCACCAACGCGCTGGTTCTCGATCACACCGGAATCTTCAAGGCCGACATAGGCCTCAGAGACGGGCTGATCGCGGCGATCGGCAAGGCGGGCAATCCGGACACCCAGCCCGGCGTCAATATTGTCGTCGGGCCGGGGACCGAAGCGATTGCGGGCGAAGGCAAGATTGTCACTGCCGGCGGGTTCGACGCCCATATCCATTTCATCTGCCCCCAGCAGATCGAGGAGGCGCTGACGTCCGGGCTGACCACCATGCTGGGCGGCGGAACCGGCCCTGCTCATGGGACGCTCGCCACCACCTGCACACCCGGCGCCTGGCATATCGGGAAAATGATCCAGTCCTTCGATGCCTTTCCCATGAACATCGCGATTGCCGGCAAGGGCAATGCGTCGCGGCCGGAGGCGCTGGTCGAAATGATCCTGGGTGGCGCGGCGGCGCTCAAGCTCCATGAGGACTGGGGAACGACTCCGGCAGCGATCGACAATTGCCTCGCGGTCGCCGATGATTACGACGTCCAGGTGATGATCCATACCGACACGCTCAACGAATCCGGCTTTGTCGAAGATACGATTGCCGCTTTCAAGGGCCGCACCATTCACGCCTTCCATACCGAGGGCGCAGGCGGCGGGCACGCGCCGGACATCATCAAGGTCTGCGGTCTCGAAAACGTCATTCCCTCCTCGACCAACCCTACCCGTCCCTACACCACCAACACGCTCGCCGAGCATCTCGACATGCTCATGGTCTGCCACCATCTCGATCCGTCCATTCCCGAAGATGTGGCCTTTGCCGAAAGCCGCATCCGCAAGGAAACCATTGCGGCCGAAGACATCCTCCACGACATGGGCGCCTTCTCGATCATCTCGTCGGACAGCCAAGCGATGGGCCGGGTGGGGGAAGTCATCATCCGTACATGGCAGACCGCCGACAAGATGAAGCGCCAGCGCGGGCGCCTCCCCGAAGAAACAGGCGATAACGACAATTTCCGCGCGAGGCGCTATATCGCCAAATACACGATAAACCCGGCAATCGCCCATGGCATCGCCGACCATATCGGCTCGATCGAAGTGGGAAAGCGCGCCGATATCGTTATCTGGAACCCCGCCTTCTTCGGGGTGAAGCCGGAACTGGTCCTGCTCGGCGGCATGATCGCGGCGGCCCCCATGGGCGATCCCAATGCCTCGATCCCCACGCCCCAGCCCATGCACTACCGGCCCATGTTCGGGGCTTATGGCAAGGCCATCGCAACAACTTCGGTAACCTTTGTCTCCAAGGCCGCTCTTGAAAGCGGGCTAAAGGACACGCTCGGCGTCGAGAAAGGGATGCTGGCGGTCAACAATACCCGTGGCGGGATTTCGAAGAAATCGATGATCCACAACAGTGCCACCCCTGAGGTAACGGTCGATCCCGAGACCTACGAGGTGCGCGCGAACGGCGAACTGCTGACTTGTGAACCGGCCGAAATCCTGCCCATGGCGCAGAGATATTTCCTGTTCTGAAGGTCACGGGATCTAACGGCATAGGGTAACGGCACGGGTCGCATATCCTCGACCCCGGCCATCGCTTGCCCAAGGCCGCACGCTCGTGGCAATAATGCCGTGCCGGTAGCATTCCGGACCGGCTCACATCGCTCCTCCTCCCGCGAGTCTCTCCTTTCGATGCCGACCTCCGCTCCTCTCGACAGCTTCCGCTCGGGCGCCAGGGCAAGCCTTGGCGTCACCATTGGCTATGTGCCGGTCGGCATTGCGTTCGGAATTGCTGCCGCGCGGGCAGGGTTTTCAGCGCTCGAGGCGGCCCTTCTTTCGGCCGTCATCTATGCGGGGGCCAGCCAGTTCCTGGTCATCGCCCTATTGGGCACTGGCGCCCCGCTCATCGTGACGGCGCTCTCGATCATGGCGACCAATCTGCGGCACGTGCTTTATGCACCCGCAATCCTCGAGAAGGCTCGCGAGCGGGCGTCCACACGTTATGCCTGGGGCTGGGCCGGTTGGCTCAGCGACGGGGCATTCGGAGCTGCGATCGTTGCGCTCAACAAATCACGGGACCATTTTTCCGAGCGCTTCATGTTCGGGATCGGTTTCGGGCCCTATTTCGCCTGGCTCCTTGGCACGGTCGCCGGCGCTCTGTTCGCCGAAGCGGTATCGGGATATCCGGTTCTCGACGCAGCGCTGGGCTTCCTCATGCCCGCGCTGTTTCTCGCCATGCTCCTGATGCTGATTTCCTACCGCACGCTGGGCGTCGTGGCGGTCACCATCCTTGTTGCCGTTCCTCTCACCCTCCTTGTTTCAACAACGGTCGGGATTGTGGGCGGCATGGTGGCGGGAGCGCTTTCGAGCCTTGTCGACTGGAAGAGGATCGGGCGATGAACACGGACCTTGTCATCACGACCCTAATTGTCGGTATTGGCACCTGGGCCATGCGCTATCTGCCGACAAAGATCAACGTGTCGTCGATCAAGCCCGGTGGGCCCATGAGCCGGTTTCTCGATGCCACCGGCCCCGCAGCCATCGCGGCCCTATGCGTTGCCTCCTTCCTTCCGATGGTCGAGGCGGATTGGCGAGAGCTGGTGATGCTTGCTGCAGGCCTTGCCGGCACCTTTGTCGGCTTCCGTCTGCGCCGCGATATCTCTTTGGCTTCCATCTGCGGCGCCGCGGGCTATGCGCTGGCCTTTTGGCTGGTCTAGCGCGCCTTGGTCTTGTCACCGAACTGGGCTAGACTCCTGTCCAGCACTATGTGGTCCTTTGGGAGCCGGCTCATGAAAAAGCTTCTCGCTGTCGCAGCCCTTGGTTTGCTCGCATTCCCCGCCCCGGCGGTCGAGACGTCGATGCAGCTAGTCCTGACGCTCGAGGGCAACGCCCAGCGCGATGTTGTCACCTACAGTTGCGATGGGCACGATGAGCCGCTGACGGTCGAATATATCAACGCCCATCCCATCTTTCTCGCCATCGTGCCGGTTGAAGGCGAGAGCCTGATCTTTGTCAACGTGGTCTCGGCATCCGGGGCGCGCTACGCTTCGGGGCAATATGTGTGGTGGACCCGCGGCAATGATGCTGAGCTTCATGACGAGATGGCGGGCGAGGATGCCGAACCAATGTCCTGTCATGCCGATGTCGATACGCCCTGATACCGCTGGCACGCTTTCTGCATGAGCACGGCCGGGCTATTCGGCAGGAAAGGGCAGTGACATGCGCGCCATAGGACACGACCATAAGGGCCACAACCGCGGCGCCCCGATCGACGTCGTTGTGCTTGCCCATGACGAACGCGTCCTGCGCCGCAAGCTCATTACACTCCGGCATGGAGAGGAGGTTCTGGTCGACCTGCCGCAGACGGTCGCCTTTGAGACAGGCGATGTGCTGGTGCTCGAGGACGGGCGCGTGGTCGAGGTCGTGGCTGGTGAGGAGCCGCTCTATGAAATCGCCGCGCGCGATGCTCAGCATCTGGCCGAACTCGTCTGGCATATCGGCAATCGCCACTTGCCCTGTCAGATCGAGGCCGGGTCAGGGCGTCTGCTGATTGGGCGCGATCATGTAATCAAGGAGATGCTCGAAGGGCTCGGCGCAAGCGTAAAGGAGGTCATCGAGCCATTTTCTCCGGTGCGCGGCGCCTATGGAGCAGTTCACGATCACCATCACGGGCATAACGGGCACCGCGCCCGCCATCATCATGGCTGAGACCGACCGGCTCCTGCGGCTCTTTACATGGCTCTCGCCCGCTTTCCCCATTGGCGGGTTCGCCTATAGCCAGGGACTCGAAACCGCCATCGTCGATGGCCGCGTCACGGACTCCGAAACGCTCAGCGACTGGATAGCGGGGCAGCTTCACAGCGGCGCCTTGCGCAGTGATGCCTATTTCCTCGCCATTGCTGCCCGCGCCGTGAGCAGCAACGCGGCACAGGATTTTGCCGAAGCCGCCGAATTGGCGCTGGCCCTCCAAATCTCCAGCGAGCGCCATGCCGAAACCACCGAGCAGGCGCGCTCCTTCCTTCTGGCCGCATCCAGCTGGCCTGCGGCGGTGCCCGAATGGCTCAGCCCTGCGCTGGAAGAGCCGGTGGTACTGCCGGTCGCATTCGGTGCCATGGCCGCTCTGCACCAGATAGAGACGCATCCCGCAACGCTCGGCTACGTAAACGCGGTCATAAGCCAGCAGATTTCCGTGGCCGTGCGGCTTGTCCCTCTCGGGCAGACCCAGGGGCTCGCCGTGCAGGCCCGGCTCGAACCTCAAGCCGCAGCGCTCGCAAGGGCGGCTGCCCCCGCCACCGTCAGTGACATTGGCGGCATCGCCTATGGCACCGATATTGCAAGCCTGCGCCATGAAGATCTCGATGTGAGGATATTCCGCTCATGAGCACATCCAACGGCCCTCTCCGCGTCGGAATCGGCGGCCCGGTCGGCTCGGGCAAGACGACGCTCACCGAAAAGCTGTGCAAGGCCATGCGGGAGCACTATTCGCTCGGCGTTGTCACCAACGACATCTACACCAAGGAAGACGCAATGATGCTCGCGCGCCTCCAGGCCCTGCCCGAGGAGCGCATTCTGGGCGTGGAAACCGGCGGCTGTCCCCACACCGCCATCCGCGAGGACGCGTCGATCAATCTGCGCGCCATCGCCGACCTCAACGCTCGCATTCCCGATCTCGACATCGTCTTCATCGAAAGCGGGGGCGACAATCTTGCTGCAACGTTTTCGCCCGATCTTGCCGATCTCACGCTCTATGTCATCTCGGTCTGTCAGGGTGAGGAAATTCCGCGCAAGGGCGGACCGGGCATTACGCGCTCGGACATGCTGGTTATCAACAAGGCAGACCTCGCGCCGCACGTGGAGGTCGACCTTGAAGTGATGGACCGGGATGCGCATCGCATGCGCAACGGAAGGCCGCATGTCTTTACCGACCTCAAGCGCAACAAAGGCGTTGAGCAGATCGTCGCGTTTCTCGAAAAGCATGGAGGGCTGGCCCCGAGCAAGGTCCTCGCCTGACCTCTGCTTCCATTTGAGCCTGCTCAAGGCTTCTGTTACCCTGTCGGTTATGGCCGAGCCCATCCGCATGCGCAGGGACCTCACCGGTGATTTTGCAGGGCCAACCTGGCCCGAAGGCATCATGCCTGTGCTGTTTTCGGAGACCATGGCTGAAGAACTGCACGGACTTTTGGCCGCCGGTTATGCCAAGGGCGAAGGGGACGTCCCGGGTTTTGACGAATGGTGGTCTGGCGTCAGCACCGATCCCGAATATGACGCCGAGCTGATGCTGGTGGCACAGGCAGCCAATGGCACTCTGGTCGGCCTTGCCCATTGCTGGAACTCGGCCTTTCTCAAGGATCTGGTCGTGATGCCCGGCTGGCGGCGGCAGGGGATCGGAGAGGCCCTGCTGCTCCGCGCCTTCCAAGCGTGCCGAAACCGCTATCACGACGCGATCGACCTCAAGGTCAAGCCGGACAATATTGCGGCGATAAGACTCTATCGGCGCATGGGCTTTGTTCCGGTCCAGTAGTGTGCTGGCGGTCTGTACGCGTCGGAGCCCCGGCATCGGCGCCAATGAGACAATAAAGGCTTACTGGCGCACCCGTTTCTGACGCCCTGCGGGCGACCGCGCGGAGATCGTGATCCCCGAGGCCGAGATCGGCGAGCACGGTCCGGTCCAGGCGGCGCAATGCGGTCAGGGTGGAGCGGTAGTGGAGCCAGCGTGCAAGCGTGACATAAATAGCTTGGAACATCTTGGGTCCTCTGGCGGGCCGGCCCTGCGATTGCCTTTTCGGGCCGGCCCGTGTCTTCGACTATTGGGAAAGGCATCGGCCGATAGGGTCAGCCAATCCTGAAACGAGACCGGCTTGCCTTTGGGAGGGTCGTCGGGCCGGACACCTGCAACTTGCGCGTTTCCGGAAGCTGGTGCTACAGACAAAAACGCAATCACTTTTTCAGGAATGAAAAATGAGCGCCGACTGGGACGATCTGCGCCTGTTTCTCGCCGTCAGCCGCTTGGGCGGACTGAGCGCGGCGCGCGCGGCAACCGGGTTCTCTCCGGCAACGCTCGGCCGCCGTATCACCGCGCTCGAACGTGCTGTCGGCGTACCGCTCTTTAAGCGCTTGCAGACGGGATACCGCCTCACCGGTGCGGGCCAGGAGCTTTTCGCGCATGCCGAGGAGGTCGAGCGGGCGATGGCCGGCGTTGCCCGGTGGAAAGAGGGCGCGCAGGCCCAACGTGCGGTTAGGATCTCCGCTGGCAACTGGACAACCGATTTCCTTGCGAGGAACATCGGCGTAATCTGGTCGCCCGGCGATCCCATGATCGAGTTCGTCGCCGCCAATGCCCGGATCGATATCGGTCACCGCGCCGCCGATATCGGCATCCGAAACGCGCGCCCGGACGACCCGCATCTGGCCGGCCGGCGCGTCGGGCAGGTCGCCTTCGCGCTCTATCGAGGACGAAATGCAGGCGAGGAGAGTGCCGTTATCGGGCTCTCGGGCGACACCTCGACGACGCCCTCTGCGCGTTGGCTCGATGCCATGCATGCCAGGGCTGTGCGGCTCAAGGGGAATTCGGTCCATGCGGTGCGCGAACTGGTGGCGAGCGGGGCGGGGGTTTCGGTTCTGCCCTGTTTCGTCGGCGACAGCGACGACAGGCTTGCGCGCACAGGCGGCATCATCAGCGAGTTGACGACCGAGCAATGGCTCGTTGCGCATCACGAGGAGCGGCACGTACCCGCTATTCGCAACCTGATCGAGCGGATTGCTGGCCTGATGCGCAAGCAGGGACCATTATTTGCGGGCGAACGCCCTCTGGCGTAAACTGAACCCATGACCCAGCTCGATTCCATGTCGCCCGAACCCCTGCTGGTGGATGGACGCCAGTCGCCGACGGCGCTGCGAGTACAGCGCGGCGTCATGCGCTTTTTGCGCGGCGTGCACGACATGGCCTGCTATGCCGAAGTGCCCTTGGTCAACGGACGCCGCGCCGACGTGCTGGCCGTCGGTGCCAAGGGCGAGATCTGGATTGTCGAGATCAAGTCGAGCCTTACCGACTACAGGGTCGATTGCAAATGGCCTCACTACAAGGACTACTGCGACCGGTTCTTCTTTTGCAAGCCGCCCGAACTCGACGCAGCGATCTTCCCGCTCGAAGAGGGGCTGATGGTCGCAGACGGTCATGAGGGGGACATTCTGCGTCACGCCCCGCTCGACCCGCTCGCTCCTGCGCGCCGCAAGGCGATGATGCTCAAGCTCGCCCGGCTGGGCGCCGACCGTGTTCACACCCTGATGGACCCGGGCTCGCTTTAGCTCATTGGACGCTAAATTCCGCCACCGCGTTGCCATCGCCATCGAGCAGGATCAGCCTGTCGTCCTCCAGCCGATATTGCGCTGCCAGCCCTAGCGCGTCGAAATAGCTGCGCTCCTGCGCCATTGCCGGGTCGGGACAGGCCATCATGGTCGAGAAGACCTCGCTGATCTCAATGCCGGATTCCCCTGAAAAGGAGATTGAGCCACCATAGGTGTTACAGCCGCCATTGCCCCCGATCGAGCCATCATCCCCGATATTGAGCGTAGTGGACACCTCCTCGTCGACGGCCTCGCCGCCGATCGTCACGAGGTCCCAGCGCGTTCCGCTCAACGGATCAGTCGGTCCGCCCGCCAATGCCATTCCACCGGCACCTAGCGCCGCCAATGCTGTGATTGAGAGAAGTCTCGAGTGAATTGTCATCGTGATGTCCTTTCTCAAAAAACAGGCGATACCCGTCTACGTCCGACCATCTGAACCCGCGCTGAACACTGCCGGTTCCCTTCGGATGGCGCTCATTGGTGAGCAAGTACGGTTACCGATGGCGTCTGCCGGCCCTGAACCGCATCAAACGCATAAAATCACGCGCCCTGATTGAGTTGAGGTGGCCAGCGGCCTTCTCTCGCCCGTGTTGAAGAGGCGTGGTGCCTCTCACAGGAAGATAGGAGGCTAGCATGAAGAAACTTCTCGCACTCTCGGCCGCAGCGGCGCTGGCGTTTGCCGGCCCCGCACATGCCCAGTTGCTCAATTCGGGCAATAGCGGGCTGCTCGGGATCGCCAACAATCTACTGAGCGTCCAGACCGGTCACGTCTCGGTGCTCAATGGCGGAATCCTCAATGGCTCGAACCTGCTTTCGGGGATCGGTCTTGGCTCGTCCGCCTATGCCGGCAATTCCTCGACCAATACCACCGGTTCGGGCCACGCCGTCATTCCCGGCAATTCCGGAACGATCGTTTCGGGCCGCGGGAACATCGTTGGTACCGGCAATGTGGTCGGCACCGGCAACGCCGTTGGCAACCAGTGGGGAAGCAACTTCTATAACCGCTCCTTCAACTCTCGCTCCTGGTAACCCCCGAGCCGGGAGCGAGGTTGCCCCTCAAATGGGCAGCCGGCCGCGCGGGGCGCCTCGAGCGCTCCGCGCGGTCATGTGGCGACTGTTTCGCGCCGGATCGGTGCAACGCGGGCAACCGCTTCCTCTGCGCCTTTCTCGCGCGCAAAGCTCATCTCGCCCATCCCATAGAGCCTCGGCCCGATCGGGCAATAGGTAAGCCGGGCGCTGCACATCCAGCGCTCGTCCTCATGCGTGAATGGCAGGACGATGCGCACGGCGACCGCCCCCTCGCCCGCGAGGGCCCGGAACTGCCGGGCCAAAGAATCGATCCCGGGGTTCCAGTGCCTGTCGAGAACGGCGCCGAATTGGCCGAGCGGCCCGCCCGAAAGGCGCAGGAAGCGGCTGGCCGCGAGGATGTCGAGACGGGCATCGACCAGAACCAGCGGAGACATCGATTCCCTGACCTGGTGGACCAGCGCATCGAGGACGGGATCGCTCCGTCCCCAGACCAGAGCCGTCAGCAATTCGAGATTGAGCGCCCTCGGCATCTCCTGCCCGCTCTCCCAGCGCGACACCCGGCTTTGCGATACCCCCAGCGAATGCGCGATATCGGCCTGATTGAGCCTTGCGGCGATCCGATAGCGCCGAAGGGCCAGTCCGATCTCGGTAGGACTACGCAGCATGCTCCTTGACCTTTGTTCACCCTGAAATCTTCAGACTGGCGCCAGCAGGCCATGGCGGCGGTGAAAGACGGTTTGGGGAGCTTATAGGTGATGTTGCTTAGAGTGTTCACAGCCGCCATGCTTCTCGTCCCGGGTCCAGCCGCTGCCGAGGCGCTTTCCCTTTCCTCCAAGGCGACGCTCGGATGGACCTCGAACGCTGAGGGTGCTGCAGACGGAACGGGCGACATTGTCCTTGAGCACAGTCACAGTGGCAGCTTTGTCCATGACAATGGCGGCTTCGCCCTGCGTGGCACCTTTACCCTCACGGAATCTCGCTATCAGCGGCTCTGGCAGGAAAACGACCGCCAGATTGGCGCCGAGCTTGGTGGCCAATGGCGCATCTCTCCAGAGACACTTGCGCGCTCCACCCTCTCGCTTGCCTATCATGACGAAGGGCAGGCACTGACGCTGGGCTCCGATACCGTCGGCGCAAAGACACCCTATTTTCGCGGCAGTATCGGTGTCGAAACCGAATCCAGATTCGGCGATACGCTCGTGATTGCCGGGATCACCTATGCCGGGCTTGTGCATGGTGAAACAGGGTTTACCGCGCCCCTCCTGCCCATCCGCACGCGGGCGGATACACGTACATTGAGCGGCCAGCTGCGCATTTCTCACGCGCTCAACCAGAACTTCGCGCTCACCGGGCTCGTCCAGGGCCTCATCCAGTCGATCTCCAATGACGACCAGCTGTTTTTCAATCGCCTTCCGGCGCGGGCCCTCCGGCTTGCCGCCGGGCTTGAAGCCGCAATCGGGCTCCGCGCATCCTTTTCCCTTGAAGCGGGGGCAGACCTGCTTTGGGGAGAGGCGCAAGGCCTCGACAGGACGATCCTGCCCTATGCCGGCTCGCAACTGACGCTCGGGCTCGGGGGCGGCTTTGACTTCGGCGCCGGCTTTCGCACGAGCTTCGATTTCGAGACGCCCGCCGATGGCTATGCCGACTGGACCATCGAGGGGCGGACCGGTATCGGCTATGCCGCAACCCAAAGCCTGCGAATTGAAGCGGCGATTTTCGCGTCGGCAACCCGTTCGATCGGTTTCGATGTCGAGCACAAGAGCCAGTTCGGGGCCGAGATATCGGCCCAAGCCGAGCTGGCGGCCGGGATTACAGGTCGTGCCGGCATCAGTCACACAAGGACCTCCGGGCTCCGGCCTGAATATGATGAGGCCCGTCTGGCGTTGACACTCGCTGCCGGCATCTGATCCGATTTCCGTTGAACCTCCGCAGCGCTCTCTGGCACAAGTCGGAAAACGGCAATTGGAGCAGTGGTGCGATGATCGTGGTCTATGGGTCCATCAATATCGATGTCATCGGCCATGCCCCCACGCTTATGCGGCCAGGCGAAACCGTCATGGGAACGACGCTCGAATTCGCACCGGGCGGCAAGGGCGCCAACCAGGCGCTGGCGGCTTGCCGCGCGGGAGGCGAAGTGCGCATGGTGGGATGTGTCGGACATGATGACTTCGCGGCGCGGGCGCTGGCACTTCTGAGCGAGGCCGAGATGGACCTTTCCTTTGTGCGCCGCATGGACCGGCACACTGGCACCGCACTCATTATCGTCGATGACGCCGGCGAGAACATGATCACCGTCCTGCCGGGGGCAAATTCGCGGCTGAGCTGCACCGCCCTCGAACGGTCCGGGCTTGAACCGGATGACTGGCTGCTCTTGCAGCTCGAAACCCCGCTTGACGGCATTCTCGCCGCTGCCCGCTTCGCTAAGAGCCGCGGCGCGAATACCATGCTCAATCTCGCCCCCTTTATGAGCTTCCCGTCTGAGCTGCTTGAGGTCACCGACGTCCTGGTGGTCAATGAGACCGAACTCAGAGGTGTGCTCGCAATGCTCGATGCGCCCAGGCTCGATCGGGAAAGTGCCGTGAGTTGGCTTGCCGGGCGGTTCGGCAACACTGTCGTTGCAACGTTCGGTGGCGAGGGTGCAATCGCTGCCACCGGAAGCGGAGCGGTCGAGGTCCCGGCGATCAGCATTACCCCGGTTGATACCGTTGGGGCGGGCGACACATTCGTCGGCTTTCTGGCCGTCGGTCTATCCGAGGGCATCGACCTTGAGGCAGCCCTGTCACGCGCCGCCATCGCCGGGGGTCTTGCGTGCCTCAAGCCTGGCGCACAACCCTCGATCCCCGAGCGCTACGAGGTCGACGCCTACCTTGCAAGAACGGCATGAGCGAAACAAGAACCCTCTCGATCTCCGCCCTCGGCCACCGGGGCGAAGGCATTGGCCGCGCCGGTGAGGAGGCGGTCTACATCCCCCTGACCCTGGCTGGCGAGACCGTGACGGCCGAAATCACCGGCAATCGTGGCAGGCTGCTCGACATCAACGAACCTTCGCCCGACCGCGCCCAACCAATTTGCGCCCACTATGGTGCCTGCGGCGGGTGCCAGCTCCAGCACATGAAGGCAGCCGCCTATGGCCAATTCAAGCGCGACCTTGTCGCCTCTGCGCTCGAACGCGCTCGCGTTTCGGCGGAGGTGGCGCCCCCCGTCATTGCTCATGGGGCCGGGCGGCGGCGCGTGACGTTGCACGCAACGCGGGACGGCGCGGGGTTCATGGGCCTGCGCAGCCATGATATTCATTTCGTAGACCGCTGCCCGATCCTCGTGCCCGCCCTCGCCGGGGCGCCGGAAGTCGTACGCGATTTTGCGCGCATTTTCGGCTCCTGTGATGTTGCTTTCACCGCCTCTGACGCCGGTATTGACGTGGCTGTCAAAGGCAAGGGCCTGAGGCCCTCCCCTGATATCGCTGATCTCGCCCGCCGCCATGATCTGGCGCGTGTCGCGCTCAATGACGAGACCGTCTACATGGTAGGTCACC
>CAYSBF010000022.1:8463-32911 GCA_964429025.1 uncultured Pelagibacterium sp. | reverse complement strand
CCACTAGGCGATTTGTGTGACAGAACATTGACTTTGGCGACGGATGCCCCGGCAGGCATGGGAATCCCTTTATCCTCCTTAGCTGCCCCGGCCTTGAGCAGGGGTACATGTTACCTCACGCGCCTGTGGCAGCCTGACCCCGGGTCGAGCCCCCGGGCAGCGAAGGAAGGTCCTGGTGTTTCCGCCGATTCCGACCGTTGCTAGTGACTCTGCTCGCCAATGTAGCGTTCACGGATCTTCCTTGAAACCCAATCGATCGTGAAGACGCAGATCAGGACGTTGATCACCGCGACGGTCACCTGGTCGAAATAATTCGCCCGGACCCGCTCGATGAAGATCATGCCCACGCCGCCACATCGTCCATGACGGCTCGATCATCTACGTCACGGTGGGTATATCCTGCTCGATTGCCGCCTTTGTGCGCATCAACGCGGGCAACCACGCCACCTGGCGCGCCAGCCAGCACCACTACACCGACCGCTCGCGGCAATATGGCTTCGACCTCCGTGATGACAAAGAGTTCTTCGAATGGCGTCGCGAACAGCACGTCACCATCGGCGACGACGTCTGGATCGGCCACGGCGCGGTCATCATGACCCGGCGTGAACATGGTGCGGTTGTCGGTTCCTCGGCCGTGGTGACGAAAGATTTTCAGTCCTACATGATCGTTGCCGGCCTGCCCGCCCAATTCATCAGGCGCCGCCACCCCGAGGCGCTGGCTGAAAAGCTGATCGCCCTCAAATGGTGGGACTGGAGCCACGAAAAGCTCGGCGAAACGCTTCCCGACATGCGGGCGCTCTCGGCCCAGGAATTTGTGGAGAAATACGCTAGGAGCATTTCCAGCAAAAGTGGCTACCACTTTTGCGGTTCGGACCCGAAGGGCCGCGCCAGCGAAATGCGATAAATCAAGAACATAGAGCGCCTGTTTTGATTGTATCAAAACAGGCGCTCTAGCGTCACGGCCCAGGAACGATCAGCTTGAGCGTCGGGAAGTCGGTCCGGTATCTGCCGACGTCGCGCGTAAGCAAGGGCAGTTCCGAAACTGCGGCATGTGCACCGATGAAGAAGCCGGGCAAGACACCTGTCCGTCGTCCTCCTGTGCTTCGGTATCGCGCGAAGACCTTGCCGGCGAGGAACAGCGCCGCGCGCGGTGTGGGAATGACCTCTAGCCTTGCCTCGGTGATGAAGTGCACAAGGTCTTCGATCCGTTCATTACGAACGGAAAGCTCGGCATAGACGATTTCGCTTATGTAAAGCGGGCCGAGAAGGCTCGCAGCTTCCAGCTGTGCGATCGACCAATCACCCCAAACCGGATCATCTGTCACAAGGTCGAGCAGTACGTTTGTGTCGACCAACGTCACGGATCGTTGCGGGTCAGAGCCATGATCGCGTCTGTATTGAGACCCTTGCCGGGATGACCTCTAAGAACCCTGAACCGGTTCTCCGGTCTCTGGTCGCCACGAGTGCAAGCACGATGCTGCGAACCTCTGCATGAAGGAAATCGACCTTGCTGCCCGGCTTGATGCCCAACAGATCGCGCACGGGCTTGGGAATTGTCACCTGACCCTTGGATGTCACCGTGGTGACGACGATGGACCTCATGTAATACCGATCTTAAACGAAGGTATTACTTCGGCTTCCTCATATCAAGACCCTGAGCCGGACCGTGCTGACTTCTTCCGATGCTCCACCACTGGAACCCCGCCGATGCCCCAGTTGTCGAGATCGACTTCATCAATCACCACAACGGTCGTCGCCGGGTTCTTGTCGAGCACGTCGACCAGAAGATCGGTGACGCCCTTGATGAGCCTCGCCTTCTGCTCTGCAGTCGCGCCCTCGCGGGTGATCTTGATGTTGACGTAGGGCATGGAGCCTCGCGCTTTGAATCGGTGACACGGCGATCCTAGCCGATCCGTTTCCCCTCGCGCCAGATGACCATGATGACCGGCAGGCCCTCCGCCAGTTTGACGCGGGAGAAATCGGCGCGCATACCTTCGGCGATGCGGCCGCGATCGTGTTTCCGCTACCCCCGGCCCACAAACGGCATCTGGTTGGCCATGACGGTCATGGTCAACACATTCGCATCGGGCGGCAGGCTGGCCATATAGATGACGGCGCGGGCGACGTGTTCGACGTCTATGGTCGGCTCTGGCGCGAGCCGGCCATCGGCCTGCAGCACGCCCTTGGACATGTTTTGCGTCATGTCGGATGTCGCATTGCCGATATCGATCTGGCCGACGGCGATGTTGAAGGCGCGGCCATCGAGCGAGGACGCCTTGGTGAGCCCGGTGATCGCGTGTTTGGTGGCCGCATAGGGCGCCGATTGCGGGCGTGGCGTTGTGGCCGAGATCGAGCCATTGTTGATGATCCGCCCGCCCTGCGGCGATTGCGCCTTGAACTGGCGGAATGCCGCCTGTGTGCAAAAGAACGCGCCCGAGAGGTTGACGGCAACGATCTGATCCCAGGCCGCCTCCGGCACATCCTCGAGCGGAACCGAGGGCGCGTTCATTCCGGCATTGTTGACCAGAAGGTCGAGCCGGCCCCAACGGCCGACAACCGCATCAAAGCTCCGTTGCACGGCGTCGGCCTGCCCGATGTCGACGCCAATGGTCATCGTCGACTCACCGGACGGATCGAATTCCCGCGCAGCCGCCTCCAGCACGTCCTGCCTGCGCCCCAGCAATGCCACGCGATAGCCTTCGGCAGTCAGCGCCCTGGCGATGGCCTTGCCTACTCCCGTGCCCCCGCCCGTGACGATAGCGACATTGCCCGTCATCGCGGCAGCTCCCCGCCCAGTTCATCCTCGATATGGATGCGGATGATTTCGTCGAACGAAGTCTCGGCTTTAAATCCAAGTGATGTCGCGCGCGCCGCATCGAAATCCTTGGCCCAGCCATCCACCATTTCAGCAATCATCGGGTCGCGTTCGCGCCGGATGAGCTTTATGGTCTTCTCGCCCGCAACGCGCCGCAGCGCCTCGATCTGCTCGCCCACCGTGGCCGAGAGGCCTGGCATGTTGAGGTTGCGCCGCGCGCCGAGCAGTGAGGTGTCGATTTCCCCCGCGTGGCGCAGGAAATTGACCGCGGCACGCGGGCTCGCATGCCAGTGCCGCGCGCTCTCATCAACCGGCAAAACGGCCTCCTTGCCCGCAAGCGGCTCGCGCAGGATCGAGGAGAAGAAGCCCGAGGCGGCTTTGTTGGGTGCGCCGGGGCGGATGCAGATGGTGGGGAGGCGGATGCCGATCCCGTCAAAGAACCCGCGCCGCGAATAATCCGAGAGCAGCAATTCGCACATGGCTTTCTGCGTGCCATAGCTGGTGCGCGGGGTGGAGAAGAACTCGTCCCCGATCTTGTCGGGGAAGGGGGCGCCGAACACGGCGATCGACGAGGTGAAGACGACGCGCGGGCAATAGGACGCCTCCTTCCCCGCCAGCCTTATCGCCTCGAAGAGATGGCGCGTGCCGTCGAGATTGATGGCATAGCCCTTCTCGAAATCGAGTTCGGCCTCTCCCGAGACGATGGCGGCAAGGTGAAAGATGATGTCGGGGCGATCTGCGATGAGCGCCGGCGCGGTCGCCGGATCGGAGATGTCGGCGGCGCGGCAATTGATCGTGATGCCGGCTCCCTGGGGCACATCGGGCGCAACCACATCCACAAGGTCCATGCGCTCGATCCCGCGCCCGCCCAGCGCGCCGTCCCTGAGCAGCGATGCCGTGAGCTTGCGGCCGACCATGCCGCCTGCGCCGATGATAAGGACGTTCATTCAGGCGACCTCGCTTGTTGCATTGATGACGGATTTGCGGTCGGTGCTCTGGCGGGCCTTGAGCGCGAACCCCGTGTCGGTGACGGCGGGGTCGGCGCGCTCGCCTTTCGCGGCGGCAATCACCTTTTCGACCGCGTGGTGGCCCATATCGTAGCGGAAGGTGCGGATCGAGGAGATGGAGGGCGTGCTGGAGGCGGCGTATTCGAGGTCGTTGTAGCCCATGATGCCGAACTGGCCGGGCACGCGGATGCCCCGCCGCTGGCATTCGAACAGGGCGCCCAGCGCCATGTCGTCATTGTTGCAGAACACCGCATCGGCATCCGGCACCAGCCCCAGAAAATCCGACAGCATGCGACTGCCCATGGTGACCGACGATGGCTGCGGCGTCGTAAGCACCAGCGAGTCGTCGTAAAGACCCGCTTCCTGCAACACCTGCATGTACCCCTCGAGGCGCCGCTGGGCGCGCGGGTCCATGCGGGCGCCGATAAAGCCGATCCGTCGGTAGCCGTTCTCGATCAGATGCCGTGCCGCAGCCCGCCCGCCATCACGGTGGTCAAAGCCGATCATCATGTCGATCGGGTCCGGGCCGATATCCATGATCTGCACGATTGGGCAGCCGAGACTCTCGAGCATGGCCCGCGCCGCCTCGCTCTGGTCTATGCCCGAGACGATGAGACCGGCGGGGCGCTGGGAGGCGAAGACCCGGATCAGCTCTTCCTCCTTGCGGCTGTTATAGCGCGTGTTGCCGAGCTGGACCTGATAGTTGCTGCCCTCCACGGCGTCATAGACGCCGCGCAGCACATCCGAAAAGACGAGATTGGTTATCGAGGGGATGATGACGCCGATGATCGACGTCGTGGCCGAGGCGAGCGCGCGCGCCGCCTGGTTCGGCGCATAGCCGAGTGCGTCCACGGCCTGCTGAATCCGCGCCCGAACCTTGTCCGAGACAATGTCGGGCGTGCGCAGGGCGCGCGAAACGGTGATAACGCTTACATCAGCAGCAGCAGCAACGTCCTTGAGCGTTACGGCTTTGTATTGTCTATATTTTTTGTTCAATCCTCCCTCCGGTCCGCCTGTTTTTCCGCAGCCGGTCGTTGACAATGACATACGCTATCATTTAAGCCTTTGTCCAGACCGGGAGCCGCGCGCGGCGAGGATCGCGACGGTCCGCGGGTTAGAGGAAAGCGTGCCGCCCTAGGACAAGACACGCGCCTGTCGGGAGGATATCGAACGTGGCAAACGCATCAGCGCGCCCATGCCGGGGCGGGTCCCGATGACGAAGCTGACCAACGCCGCCTTCAAGCTGGTCGAGTTGGCGCTTGTGCTGCTCATGGCGGGCATGGCGCTGATGGTGTTCCTGAACGTCGTGCTGCGCTACGGCTTCAACAGCGGCATCACCTGGTCCGAGGAAATGTCGCGCTATTTCTTCGTGTGGCTGACTTTCATCGGCGCGGTCATCACCTTTTACGAGAATTCGCATGTCGGGGTGGAAACGCTTGTGCGCCTGTTCGGGCGGCGCGGGCGCGTCATCTGCATGCTCATCGCCAATATAATCATCCTCGTCTGCGCCCTGGTCTTCGTCCACGGCACCTGGGTGCAGCACCCGATCAACGCGTCCATGAAGGCCGCGGTTATCAACATGTCGATGATCTGGGTCTATGGCATCGGCTATGTCAGCGGCGGCGGCATTGCCATCATCGCCGCCATCCGCATCGTGCGCATCCTGACGGGGCGGGTGACGGAAGAGGAAATCGCGCGTTTTGCCGGGGAGTTCGCGGATTGGCCGGACGCCGAGCAGGGTAAGGAGCGCCCCTGATGGTCATCGGCGTCTTCCTCGCCTCGCTTTTCGGTACGCTCGCGCTGGGCGTTCCCGTCGCCTTCGCGCTGATGTTCACCGGCATCATCCTCATGACATTCATGGGGATGTTCAACACCCAGATCGTCTCCCAGCAGATGATCACCGGAGCGAACACCTTCACGCTGCTCGCCATCCCCTTCTTCCTGCTGGCAGGGGAGTTGATGAATGCGGGCGGGCTCTCCAAGCGCATCGTCAATTTCGCCATCGCCTGCGTCGGCCACGTCCGGGGAGGTCTCGGCATCGTTGCGATTATCGCTGCGGTCATCATGGCCTCGCTTTCGGGGTCGGCGGCGGCTGACTCGGCGGCACTGGCGGCCATTCTCATCCCCATGATGGCCCGCGCCGGCTATCATCTTCCGCGTGCGGCAGGGCTGATGGCCGCCGGCGGCGTCATCGCGCCGGTCATTCCGCCCTCGATCGCCTTCATCATCTTCGGCGTCGCGGCCAACGTCTCGATCACGGGCTTGTTCCTCGGCGGTATCGTGCCCGGCCTGATGATGGCGATCTCGCTCGTCGTCATGTGGCTTTTCGTTGCCCGCAAGGAGAAGGTCGAAACCCTCCCCAAGCAGTCGGCCAAGCAGCGCCTCGATGCGACGCTCAAGGCCGGCTGGGCGCTGCTCATGCCCGTCATCATCCTGGGCGGCATCCGGTTCGGCGTCTTTACCCCCACCGAGGCGGCCGTCGTTGCGGCGGTCTATGCGCTTTTTGTCGGCATGGTCATCTATCGCGAGCTCAAGATCACCGATCTCTATGGCGTGCTGCTGCGCGCCGCCAAGATGACGGCGGTCGTCCTGTTTCTCGTCTCGGCGGCGCTCGTCACCTCCTGGCTGATCACCAGCGCCAATATCCCGGCCCAGCTCGGCACGATCGTCCAGCCCCTGATCGACAACCCCAAGCTCCTGCTTTTGGTGATCGTTGCTCTGTTGCTGGTGATCGGCACGGTGCTCGACCTTGCGCCGACCATCCTGATCCTTTCGCCCGTGCTGATGCCGATCGTGCGCCAGGCGGGTATCGACCCGGTCTATTTCGGCGTCGTCTTCGTCATGACAACCTGCATCGGGCTTCTGACCCCGCCGGTAGGTGTCGTTCTCAACGTGGTGAGCGGGGTGGCCCGCGTGCCCATGGGCCGCGTGATCGGAGGGGTTATGCCCTTCCTTCTGGCCCAGGTCGTGGTGCTGGTCCTGCTCGTCCTGTTCCCGGAACTCGTCACCGTGCCCCTGGCATGGCTGCGGTGAGGTGGAACGAAACTGTCAACAACAACCAGACTTCAACAAGGAGGAGTATCAGATGAAACTCAAGTCAGTCTTTGCAGCAGGCCTCGCTGCAACGCTGGTGGCCAGCATTGCGCTGCCGGCCAGCGCGCAGATTTCCCAGCGCACCATCCGCGTATCGAACGGCGTCGCCGAGGAGCACCCGGTGGGCAGGGGCGTGGAAGCCATGCGCGCCTGCATGGACGAGCGCACCGACGGGGCCTGGACGCTCAACGCGTTCTGGAGCTCGGCTCTGGGCGACGACCTTCAGGCCACCCAGGCCCTGCGCTCGGGCACCCAGGAAATGGTCATCACCTCGTCCTCGCCGATCGTTTCGATCGTTCCGGCGTTGGGCGTGTTCGACCTACCGTTCCTGTTCGCCAATGAGCAGGAGGCCGACGCCATCCTCGATGGCGAGTTCGGCGAGTATATCTCCGGCCTGATGCCCGAGGCCAACCTCGTCAACCTTGCCTTCTGGGAAAACGGCTTCCGCAACCTCACCAACAATTTGCGGCCCATCGAAAGCCTTGAAGACTTCCAGGGCATGCGGGTTCGCGTGATGCAGAACAACATCTTCCTCGATACCTTCCAGACGCTGGGCGCCAATGCCCTGCCGATGGCATTCGGCGAGGTGTTCACCGCCCTCGAAACCGGCGCGATCGATGCCCAGGAAAACCCCTATGTGACGATCGATACCTCGCAGTTCTATGAGGTCCAGGAATACGTCTCGGCCACCCGCCACGCCTATACGCCCTTCATGGTCCTGTTCTCAAAACCGATCTGGGACACCTATTCGGAAGAAGAGCAGCAGATTCTGGTCGACTGCGCGGTCGAGGGTCGTGACGTTCAGCGTGCGGCGAGCCGCGAGCTTTCCAACCAGTCGCTCGAGCGCATAACGGAAGCCGGGATGCAGGCCAACGAAGTGCCCGAGGACGGTCTTGCCGAAATCCGCGAGGCGGTACAGGGCGTCTATGAGCGCCACGCAGACACGATCGGCCGCGAAACGGTCGACCGCATGCTGGCGGCGCTCGAAGAGCTGCGCGCACAGTAAAATCTCCTTTGCGCGCGAGCGGGGCCGATCCTCCCGGCCCCGCTCGATTTTTGTCTCCACCTGGGTCGGACCATGAAAATTACCGGCGTCGAGACATTGAGGCTTGGCGAATTTCCCAACATCATCTGGGTTCTCGTCCGCACTGACGAGGGCATTACTGGACTTGGGGAGACCTTCATGGGCGCCGCTGCCGTGGAAGCCTATGTCCACGAAACAGTGGCGCCCAAGCTCATTGGCCGCGAGCCCCTCCAGATCGAGGCGATCAACCGCGATCTCATCGGCTATCTCGGCTGGCGCGGGGCAGGGGTCGAGACGCGCGGCAATTCCGCAATCGACATCGCGCTCTGGGATATCTTTGGCAAGGCGCTCGGCGTCCCCGTCTCGGTCGCGCTCGGCGGCAAGTCCCGCGAAACGATCCGCACCTACAACACCTGCGCCGGCTATCGCTATGTCCGCGACGCGCGCGCGCAAGCGGTCGAAAACTGGGGGCTGGGCGAGGCGGCACCTGGCCCCTACGAGGACCTCGACGCCTTCCTCAACCGCGCTGACGAGCTGGCCCATTCCCTGCTCGAGGACGGCATTACCGGCATGAAGATCTGGCCGTTCGACATAGCGGCCGAGCGTACGCACGGGCTCGACATCAGCGCTGAGGAACTGAAGATCGCGCTTGCGCCCTTCGAGCGCATCCGCAAGGCGGTGGGCGACAAGATGGACATCATGGTCGAGTTCCACTCGCTCTGGCAGCTTCCCGCTGCCCAACGCATCGCCCGTGCCCTCCAGCCCTTCGACACCTACTGGCACGAAGACCCGGTGCGCATGGACAGCCTCGAAACCCTCAAGGCCTATGCGCCGCATTCAAACGCCATGATCTGCGCCTCCGAGACGCTGGCCTATCCCCACGCCTTCCGCGACTACCTCGCAACAGGTGTTGCAGGTGTCGCCATGCTGGACCTCTCTTGGTGCGGCGGGCTGTCCGAAGCGCGCAAGATCGCTGCCATGGCCGAGGCCCATCATATTCCCGTGGCTCCGCATGATTGCACCGGCCCGGTCGTCTTCATGGCCTCCTGCCAGTTCTCGCTCCATGCGCGGAACACGCTGATCCAGGAGTCCGTGCGCGCCTTTTATACCGGCTGGTACACCGAACTGGTGACCACGCTGCCTAAAATCGAGAAGGGGCAGATCAGCCTCTCGAATACGCCAGGCATCGGGACCGAATTGCTGCCCGGACTCTTTGACCGCCCCGACGCGATCCACCGGCGGTCGGACGCCGGAGGAGAAGTCAGATGAGCTCCTTCAAGGCCAGCACTGCCGGTTCCGCCCTTACGCCGGTGCGCATGGGCGTGCTCGTCATGCTGCTCGGCATGTTCCTCTTTTCCCTCAACGATGCGATGGGCAAATGGCTCGTCGCCACCTATTCGGTGGGGCAGGTGCTGCTCATCCGTTCGGCAGTGGCCTTGGTGATCCTGCTGCCCTTTCTCTGGAAGGCGGGCATCAAGCCGCTCATGAGCGTGGAACGGCCCTGGCTGCAATTTGCCCGCGTCGTCTTTTCAACCGCCGAGGTCTTCTGCTTTTATTGGGCCGTCATCTATCTGCCGCTCGCCGACGTCATGACCTATTGGCTGGCGGCCCCGATCTATGTCGCCGCGCTCTCGCCCTTCCTCTTGAAGGAAAAAGTCGGGCCGGTGCGCTGGGCCGCCATCGGTCTCGGCTTTATCGGCGTGCTGGTCGCCCTGACTCCATCGGGCGAGGTCGAGCCAATGGCGATCGCCGTCGCCATCATCGGCACCTTCGCCTTCGCACTGATGGTCATCACCGGGCGCACCCTGCGCGGCACGCCCGACAAGACGCTCGTCCTTTTCCAGCTTCTAGGTGCGCTGGCGGCAGGAATGGTGCTCGCGCCGTTCAACTGGGTGACACCGACCGCACCCGATTTCGTACTGCTCGGCACGCTCGGTGTCGTCGCCATGGTCGCCCATATCTGCGTCAACCGGGCCGTCAAGCTCGCCGACGCGGCGATCGTTGCGCCGTTCCAGTATACGCTGCTGCCCTGGGCGATCATCCTGGGCTGGTTGTTCTTCGGCGACCTGCCGCGTCTGCTCATGCTGCTCGGCGCTGCCATCATCATCCTGTCCGGTCTCATCATTTATGTCCGCGATACGCGGTCCAGGCGCGCTGCCACCGCACCTGCGCCCGCCAGCGGTTTTGGAGAAAACACATGAAAAAGCTGCGCTCGCGCGCCTGGTTCGACAATCCCGAGAACACGGACATGACCGCGCTCTATCTCGAGCGCTACATGAATTACGGGATCACCCGCGAGGAACTGCAATCGGGCAAGCCGATCATCGGCATCGCCCAGACCGGCTCGGATCTTTCCCCCTGCAACCGTCATCACATGGTGCTGGCCCAGCGTGTGCGCGAAGGCATCCGCGAGGCAGGCGGCATCGCCTTCGAATTCCCCGTCCACCCGATCCAGGAGACGGGCAAACGCCCGACCGCAGGGCTCGACCGCAACCTCGCCTATCTTGGGCTGGTCGAAGTGCTCTACGGCTATCCGCTCGACGGCGTCGTGCTCACCATCGGCTGCGACAAGACCACGCCAGCCATGCTCATGGGCGCCGCGACCGTCGACATTCCCGCCATCGCGCTTTCGGTCGGTCCCATGCTCAACGGATGGTACAATGGCAAGCGTACCGGCTCTGGCACCATCATCTGGAAGGCCCGCGAGATGATGGCCGCAGGGGAGATCGGCTATGAGAAGTTCATCGAACTGGTCGCCTCGTCTGCCCCCTCGGTCGGCTATTGCAACACCATGGGGACGGCGACCACGATGAATTCGCTCGCCGAAGCCCTGGGCATGCAATTGCCCGGCTCGGCGGCGATCCCTGCGCCGCATAAGGACCGCGCGGCCATGGCCTGGCGCACGGGCAAGCGCATTGTCGAGATGGTGCATGAGGACATAAAGCCCTCCGACATCATGACCAAGGACAGCTTCCTCAACGCCATTGTCGTCAATTCCGCGATCGGCGGCTCCACCAACGCCCCCGTCCATATCAACGCCATCGCCCGCCATGTCGGGGTCGAGCTTTCGATCGACGATTGGCAGACCTACGGCCATGATGTGCCGCTGCTCGTCAATCTCCAGCCGGCGGGCGAATATCTCGGCGAGGACTACTATCGCGCCGGCGGCGTTCCGGCGGTCGTCAACGAACTGATGAAGCACGGGCTGATCCGCGAGAGCGCCCCGACCGTCAACGGCAAGACGATCGGCGAGAACTGCCGCAATACACCCATCGAGGACCCCGAGGTCATCCGCCCGTTCGAAAAGCCATTGCAGCCGCAGGCCGGTTTCCTGGTGCTCAAGGGCAACCTTTTCGACAATGCGATCATGAAGACCTCGGTCATCAGCCCCGAGTTCCGCGAGCGTTATCTCTCGAACCCCGCCGATCCCGAAGCCTTTGAGGGCAGGGCGGTGGTGTTCGACGGTCCCGAGGACTACCACGACCGGATCGACGATCCTGCCCTCGGCATCGATGAATATACCCTCCTTTTCATGCGCGGGGCCGGTCCCATCGGCTATCCAGGCGCGGCGGAGGTGGTGAACATGCGTCCACCTGACTACCTCATCAAGGAGGGCGTCCATTCGCTCCCCTGCATCGGAGACGGGCGCCAGTCGGGCACCTCGGGCTCCCCCTCCATTCTCAATGCCTCTCCCGAAGCGGCGGCAGGTGGCGGGCTGGCGCTGCTCAGGACCGGCGACCGCGTGCGCATCGACCTCAAGGCCGGGACCGCCAATATGCTGGTTTCCGACGAGGAACTGACACGGCGCCGGGCTGAGCTGGAAGCCAATGGCGGCTACGCCTATCCCGAGCACCAGACACCATGGCAGGAAATCCAGCGCTCGATGGTCGACCAGCTCGGCAATGGCGCTGTCCTCAAGCCCGCCGTCAAATACCAGCGCATCGCGCGAACCAAGGGCTTGCCGCGGGATAATCACTGAGGGCGCGAGAAGTTTGGCGCGCTCATGCTGCTCCCTCTCCCCCAAGGGAGAGGTGAAGGAAGCAAGCGCGGATTCCGGAGCTAACCCTGGGGAGGACAATGACCACAACGCTTTTCGATCTCACCGGACGCCGGGCCCTCATCACCGGCTCGAGCCAGGGCATCGGCTACGCGCTGGCCGAGGCGCTGGGCGAGCACGGGGCGCGCCTGGTGCTCAACGGGCGCGATGTCGGGAAACTGGACGCAGCCGTCGCGGCCCTCAGGGGACGGGGCTTCGAGGCGACGCCCATGGCGTTCGATGTTACCGACGCCGAAAGTGTCGAGCGCGCGGTGATGGAGATCGAGCAGGAGCAGGGGCCCATCGACATCCTCGTCAACAACGCCGGGATGCAGTTCCGCGCCCCGCTCGAGGATTTCCCGCATGATCGCTGGGAGGAACTGCTGCGCACCAACATCTCCTCGGTGTTCTATGTGGCGCAGGCGGTGGCCCGGCACATGATCGAACGCGGGGCCGGGCGGATCATCAACATCGCCTCGGTGCAGTCCGAAATGGCGCGGTCCGGCATCGCCCCCTACACCGCCACCAAGGGCGCGGTCAGAAATCTCACGCGCGGCATGGCGACTGATTGGGCGCGCAAGGGCCTCCAGATCAACGCCATCGCACCGGGCTATTTCAAGACCCCGCTCAACAAGGCGCTGATCGAGAACCCGGATTTCACCGCCTGGCTCGAAAATCGCACCCCGGCCGGACGCTGGGGCGAGGTCGACGAACTCAAGGGCGCCGTCGTCTTCCTCGCCTCCGATGCCGCAAGCTTCGTCAATGGCCACACGCTTTATGTCGACGGTGGGCTGACGGTATCGCTGTAACGCAGCAGCCGGTGCGCCTGGTTCGCATCGCAGCCTCCTCATCCCCGGCCCTTCTCCCGCGAGGGGAGAAAGGAGCTCAAGTGCCGAGGCATCCCCTCTTACCCTTCTCCCCTCGTGGGAGAAGGTGGGCTTTCGCGATATCGAAAGGTCCGATGAGGGCCTGCGATGCCTCGGCAATCCCCCCGCCTACGCCGCCTGCGCAACCCCCATCGGCTTGTCCACATCGCCCTTCGGCGGCGGGAAGGCGAGCGCCATCGCGGCGGCGGCAAGGCCGACGGCTGCCGAGGCCATATAGAGCCAGTGGTAGCTCCCGAAATTGTCGTAGAGCCAGCCTCCGCCGACCGGACCGAACGCCATGCCGATACTCGACACCATGGTTGCGCCGCCCAACACCGTTCCCATCACATGCGGACCGAATAAATCCCGCGCCAACACCGCATAAAGCGGCATCACGCCGCCATAGGCGAGGCCGAGCAGCACCGCGAGCGAATAAAAGCCGGTGAGCTCGGTGACATAGATATAAAGATAGATGCCGATCGCCTGCAGCGCGAGCCCGCCGATGATGACCTTCTTGACGCCAAGCCGGTCGGCGGCAACGCCGAACAGCACGCGTCCGAAAAGCCCCGCCAACCCCTCGACGCTATAGATGCTCGCCGCAGCCAGGGCCGGTATCCCGCACAGCATGGCATAGCTGACCGTGTGGAAGATGGGACCTGAATGGGCGGCGCAGCACAGAAAGAACGTGCCCGCAAGGATCATGAATTGCGGTGTGCGCAGCGCCGCAAACGCGCTGGCCGGCTGCGGAGATTGCGGCGCGACATCCACGCCCGTCTGCGGCGTCGCTTCGGCCAGGGCCTGTGGCGCTCGACGGATGAGGAGACCCGCGGGTAGAACGAGCACGCTCGCCGCAATCGCAGTCATCATCATCGCATCGCGCCAGCCGAAGGTTTCGATGAGCACGGCGGCAAAGGGCGTGATGACCATCGGCGCCACGCCCGCGCCGACCGAGACCAGCGACACCGCAAGGCTGCGATGCTTGTCGAACCAGGAGATCGTCGCTGCCATGATCGGGGCAAAGAATGCCCCGCCTGCCGCGCCGACGAGACCGCCATAGGCAATCTGGAAGACGAACAGATTGTCCGTGCGGCTCGCGATCAGCAGCCCCAGCCCGAGAAACACCGACGCCGTCATCACCACCGGCCGGGCGCCGATGCGGTCCGTCAGCGTGCCCCAGCCAAAGCCGGCCACGCCCATGACGATGAAGCCGACCGTCATCGCGCCGGATATCCCTGCGCGTGTCCAGCCGGTGTCATCGGCGATGGGTTGAAGATAGACGGGCAGCGCGAACATCGCGCCCATTGCCACGCAGGTGATCAGCGCGCCCGCGGTAACGATCACCCAGCCATAGTTCCTGACCATTTCTCCGGTCCTCCAGTGCATCCTGTCCATTTGACGAACGGGACGCGCGACATCCGACAGGGGGTCGGAGATTTTTTTCACATCTCTGGCGCGGCTATCGGCGGCAAGGATGTTACTGCCGCGCCGCATGTTGCGAAAGCCACGAAAAAGGGCGCCGCAACGGGCGCCCTTTCCGCAAGGCCAATGGCCTGTCCCTTAATTGCGCGCGTCTTCCATGGCCGCCTGGGCCGCTTGGTAAAGCGCCTCGCCATCGACGCCGATGGCATCCATTTCCTCGAACCACTGCTCGATGGTCGACTGGGCGGCTTCGCGCCAGCGGGCGGTTTCGGCCTCGTCCAGCGTCACGATGGTGTTGCCGGCATCCTGAGCAATCTGCAGCCCCATCTCGTCGCCGCGGTCCATGGCGCGTCCGAACTCCATCGAAAGCTCCAGGCCCGAATTGGCGTCGATAATGGCGCGGAGGTCTTCGGGCAGGCCTTCATAGCTGCCCCGGTTCATCAGGAAGCCGAAGGTCTGGGTGTAAAGGCCGTTATCGCTCGTAAAGCCGGTGTGGTTGGTCACGAGTTCGGAAATGCGCAGCGAGGGCGTCACTTCCCAGGGAACCGTCGTGCCGTCGATCACGCCGCGCGAGAGCGCCTCGGTGGTCTGCGGCACGGGCATGCCGACCGGTTCGGCACCGAGATTGGCCAGAAGGTTCGAGACGAGACGCGACCCGCCGCGGATCTTCATGCCCTGGATGTCCTCGAGCGTGTTGACCGGGTCCTTGGTGTGGAACAGGCCGGGCCCGTGGGTGTGCAATGCGAGGATCTGGACGCCCTGATATTCGTCAGCGGCATGCTCCATCACATAATTGTAGAACGCTGCCGAAGTTTCCTCGCCATTGGTCATGAGGAAGGGAAGCTCGAAGGCTTCGGACTTCGGGAAGCGGCCGGGCGAATAGCCCATGATGGTCCAGACGATATCGACCACGCCGTCCGCGGCCTGGTCGTAAAGGCTCTGCGGCGTGCCGCCGAGCTGCATGGCGTGATAGACCTCGACATTGATGCGGCCGTCGGACTCTTCCATGATCTTGTCGGCCCAAGGCACGATGACCTCGGCCGGAATAAGGGCCTGTCCCGGCAGCATCTGGTGGATGCGGAGGGTGACCTCCTGTGCCAGCGCGCTGCCGGCACTCATGACAACGGCGATGGACGTCGCTGCGATCAGTTTGCCTAGTTTCATGTTTCCTCTCCCTGGTTTGCATGCCTATGCATGCAGTCGTTTAGCCCCGGACGAGATTGTCCGAAGCCGTAAAGAGCTCTCAATAGAGCCACCACACCATGGCCAGCGTGATGCCCGGAAAGGCCACGAGGATCAGGGTGCGAATGACGTCGCTGGCAACGAAGGGAAGCGTTCCCCGGAAGGTCTCCGAAAGGCGCGTGTCCTTGGCCATCGAATTTATGATGAACAGGTTCATCCCGACCGGCGGCGTGATCAGGCCAACTTCCACGACGATCAGAACCAGAATGCCGAACCAGATGGCGAACTCGTCGGGCGGCAGGCCGAAGTCGAGCGCCGTCATCATCGGAAAGACGATCGGCACCGTCAAAAGGATCATCGACAGCGAGTCCATGACGCAGCCCAGCAGCAGGTAGAAGATCAGCAAGAAGATCAGCACCAGCCATGGGTTGAAGCCCTGCGCCGTCACCCAGTTCGCCATGAACTGGGGAAGCTGGGATACGGCAAGAAAGCCATTGAGCGCGGCCGCACCGAGCACGATGAGGAAGATCATGGCCGTCGAGGCGGCCGTCCCGAGGAGCGCATCGGCAATATTGCTGCCCGTCAGCGTGCGCGAGGCCAACGCGATGATGAAGGTGCCCGCTGCACCGATGGCCGCAGCTTCGGTCGGGGTGAAGACCCCGGTATAGATGCCGCCGATGACGATCAGGAACACAGCCAGCACCGGTCAGACCCGCGCCAGCTCGATGAAGCGCTCGCGATAGGGCACGCGCTCGCGCGTGCCGGCGGCATCAGGCTGCATCCGCACATAGATGGCGATGACAATGATATAGCCGATCGCCGCGAGAATGCCGGGAATGAACGCCGCCATGAACAGCTTGGCAATGTTCTGTTCGGTCAGCACCGCAAAGATAACGAGGATCACCGAAGGCGGAATGAGAATGCCCAGCGTTCCGCCGGCGGCAACCGTGCCGGTCGCCAATGCGCCCGAATAGCCATATTTGCGCATCTCGGGCAGGGCCACATGGCCCATGGTCGCCGCAGTCGCCAGCGAGGAGCCGCAGATCGCGCCGAACCCCGCGCACGCCCCGACAGCCGCCATGGCGACCCCCCCCTTGCGGTGGCCGAGCCACGCCGCCGCTGCCTTGAAAAGCGCCGCCGACATGCCTGAAATCGTCGCGAACTGTCCCATCAAGAGGAACAGTGGCACCACCGAGAAGGAATAGCTGGCAAAGGTCCCGTAGGTGAGGCTCTTGTACTGGGCGAGCAGCGCGTTGACATTGCCCGTGATGAGATAAGTGCCTCCGATGCCGACCCCGAGCATGGCGAGCCCGATGGGCACGCGCAGGAAGATCAGCACCAGCATGACGGGAAAGCCCAGGAGCCCGATGGCGATATTGCTCATAGATGGGCACCCTGATGGATCGGTTCGTTCCGGCCCTTGATAAGCGCGCTGAGGCTACGGCCCAGCACATAGACGGCTATGATCGCGAATACGGTCGCGCCGATGAATCCAGCCAGATACCCCCAGCCAAGCGGTATGCGCAAAAGAAGCGTCGTCTCGCGGTAAGCGAACTTGTCGAGCATCCCATAGTAGAGCCGCCAGGCCACAAAGGACGCTGCGGCCAGCATCATGATGTCCGTTATGACCAGGATGACGCGATTGGCTGCGTCGCCGAAACGGTCGGTAAAGAGCGTCACGATGGCGTGGGACCGCGTCAGATGCGCCCAGGGCAGGAAGGAAAAGATCGCAAAGCCGACCCCCATCTCGACGAGCTCATAATCACCGAAAACAGGCTTCAACCCTGCCCAGATGAACGCGCGGCCGGTAACGCTGACGACAATCAGCGCCACGAGCGCCAGAAGCACGGCGCCACCGGCGAGGGCCATCAGTTTGGCGAGCAGGATAACGGCGCGCCCCAAGGGCGAACTGTCTTCGAACACTGTTTCCTCCCTGGCGATCGGTCTGCGGCCCCGGCTGCCTCCGCCCGGTTACAGGGCAGAGGCGGGCCGTTCCCCCGAACGATGCATGAATTGAGCAAAGATTTTGACAATTCATACATCGACGCCCGACATCTTTCGCCTTCGGCTGGAAGTCGCGGGCACCGATCACCTGATCTTTGTTATGGAACATAACACACACAGAGGCACGGAAGGCAAGCATATTTTTCATGCGCCAGCGAGCGCCATGCATGCCCGCATTGCCCGGAATGCAGGCGTTAGCGCCCGAGTCTGTCGAGCAGAGAAATGAGCATGTCGCGCGCCTCCGGCCCGCCCAGCTTATCGACGCAGTCCGCTTCGAACTCCGCCTGCCTCGCACGAGCTTGTCGCAGAAAGCGCACCCCGGCAGGCGTGAGATGCAGGGCATTGGCGCGCCGGTTTCCGGCCGCGACCCGCCGCTCGGTAAGGCCGCGCTCTTCGAGCCGGTTGATGAGGGTCACGAAATTGGCCCGCTTGATGCCGAGAACTTCCGCGATCTCGGTCTGCTTGCGGCCCGGATTGTTGTCGATGAGCACGAGCACGCTGTATTCCGCCGGCCGCAGCCCCAGAGCCTCGAACTCGCTGTTGAATTTCTGGAAAACGGCGAGCTGCGCACGGCGGAGGCGGTAGCCGATGATATTGGTGGTTTCATCGGTTTGCAGCGCGTCGGCAAGGTCGGAAGGCATCCCCAATATCCCGTCGAATGTCGTGCCGCCGGACCTTACAGGGATGCGCCGGGAAGTAAAGAAGCGCGCGCCATGGAACCTTGCCGCAATCCCGTCATTATATGGCCGCGCGTTGAAGCCACAGTGTGTGCCCAGACGGCCATCAAGGCCGCACAGCAGCATCACCCAAGGCGGGAGGTTGGGAATGCCTGAATTCGAGTATCGCGGATATCGCGTCCGCACCCTTTTCGACAAGACCTGGCAGATAAAGGTCTGGCCGCCGCTGACCCCGGCCAAGCTTGCAACACGTGTGCAGGCGAGCAGGGCTGAAGGCGAGGATGCCTGCCGCGTGCGGGCCACGGCGGTGATCGACTCTGTCCTTCGGAGCCGCCAAGGGCAAATCCCGCCCGGCGAGCGCAACTAAAGGATTAGCACCACTCGCCATCCGGTGCCGCCAGGCCACGCGCTTCCATGCTGACGAGGGTCAACCTGGAATCGCTCCGCTGAGCGGAGCTCAACCGCGATGGCGTGAGACGGTCGAGCCGGGTGTGCCGAATGCCAACGGTGCTTCATCGGCAAAGACAAAGGCGCCGCCCTCGATCCGCGCGACCAGATCTGCGAGCCATGCCCGGTTCGACTCTGCAGTGTGCGTCCAGAAGCTGAGAATGGCTTCGACATGCGGCGGCAGGGCATGTTCGCCGGACCATTCCGCGCTGGCATTGGCCTTGCCGACCGCAGCACGTTGCCGTTCGAGCTTTTCGAGTCGGCGGCGAAGCAGTTCGACGACCCGTGCCCGGGGCAGGGCGGACATGAGCACAAGCCCCGCGCACAGCATGTCTGGCCGTGGATCGGGCTCGGTGAGCGCCAGTTCCATGAGCCGCATGAATTCCTTCTCGCCGCTGGGCGTAATGGCGTAGTCGGTGCGGGCCGGCGAGCCCTGGTCGCCGGGCAGCGCCTGGGCCTCGAGCATGCCTTCCTTGGTCAACTGCCGGAGCGCGTGATAGATCGAGCCTGTCTTAGTGTTCGCCCATTTGTCGGCGTCCCAGGCCAGAAGGTCCTGGCCGACCAGATATCCGTGGGCGTGGCCGTGCGCGCGCACGAACGCCAATACCAGCAAGCGCGTCGCGGTCATTGTTGCCGTGCCTCCTCCCGCCATTATGAGCCTGGGTCCTGACCCTAGCCTCGCCGGCTAAACGATGAACAGTCGATGAACGTTCAAATCAGCGCCGGTTCAAGCCCATAGCGCTAGTTCTCTACAGCGAAAGGCGCTTTTTCGCGCGGTTTCCGGGGGAGAAACATGGGTCTGGCGTCCAAACTCACAATTCCTGCACTCATCGGCGGTCTCGTTGCGCTTGCTGCAATGGGTGTGTTTTCGCCGCAGGTACAGGCGTCATGGTTTCGCGTCGATGCGGTCGCACAGGTAACAGGCGTCCCTGCGGATCGTGTGCTCACCGTCTTTGCTGCGCCCGACGCCAAGGCCGAACGTGTCGGCGTTATCGCCCGCAACGCCTATGTATGGGTCGAAAACTGCGTCGGCGCCGACAGCGATACCGGCTGGTGCGCCGTCGAGCGCTCAGGCACCCGAGGCTGGGTCAGCGCCCGCTACCTCACACCATCGGGGATATAATGCGCGGCGGTTGACTTTCCGCACGCCCTGCTGTCCACCAGGGATATCTCGTGCGGGGAGTTTGAATGACGAACGCCAATCCTGTTCTTGCGCAATCTGTACGCGGCAACTGGGTGGAAAATCGCCATCGCGGCGCATTCTGCCTTTGCGATGCCCAGGGCAATGTCGAAAT
The DNA here is from genome assembly GCA_964429025.1 of uncultured Pelagibacterium sp. Classification (GTDB taxonomy): domain Bacteria; phylum Pseudomonadota; class Alphaproteobacteria; order Rhizobiales; family Devosiaceae; genus Pelagibacterium. Next base: position 13,046 of record CAYSBF010000022.1, on the reverse strand, counting down.
TGCGATGGGCGACATCGAACGCCCGATCTTCCCGCGTTCCGCCATCAAGGCCATGCAGGCGCTGCCGATGTTCGAAACCGGCGCCGTCGAAAAATTCGATCTGGATGACGAGGCGCTGAGTCTTGCCTGCGCCTCCCACCACGGCGAGGAGGCCCATGTCGCCGTTGCGCAATCGATGCTGGCGGCTGCGGGCCTTACCGTCGACGATCTCGAATGCGGCGCACACCCGCCTTCCAATCGCGTAGCGCGAAAGGCGCTTGAAGTGGCTGGCGAAAAGCCGAGTGCCATTCACAACAACTGCTCAGGCAAACACGCCGGCATGCTCGCTGTGGCCCGCGCGCTCGGCATCGACACCGGGGGCTATGTGGAGCGCGGGCACGAGGTACAGATTCGCGTCCGCAAAGCGGTCCAGGCCGTCATCGGGGATGAGTTGACCGAGGATCGCTGTGGCACCGATGGCTGTTCCATCCCCACCTGGGCCGCTCCGCTCAGAAGCTTTGCCCGGGGTTTTGCCCGTATGGCGACAGGGGAGCAGCTTTCGCCCGGCATGGCCGCCGCAGCCCGACGCCTTTTCGACGCCGCAATATCTCACCCGCATCTGATCGCCGGAACCGATACATTCGACACTGACGCCATGGCCGCGTTCAAGGGCCGGCTGATGGTCAAAAACGGCGCCGACGGCGTCTTCTGCGGCGCGCTCCGCGACACCGGCCTCGGCTTCGCGCTCAAATGCGACGACGGCAGCCTCCCTGCCGCAACCGCAATGATCGCCGCCATTCTCCAGGGCATCAGCAAGCCCGACAAGGAAGCGCTGTCCGTGTTGCGGCGCTACGCGCAAAAGCCGATGACCAATTGGCGGGGGGTCGAGGTTGGCGTGCTGGAGGCGACGGAAGAGGCTTATGTGACGGTGTAGAGCCGCGCCTCCCCCATCTCGCTGTCCCGGGCTTGACCCGGGACCCATTGCCGCCACGCGTGCGGGTGGTGAGATGGACCCGGCTCGAGGCCGGGGAAGCGAAGGAGTGTGGGGAAGCGAAGAAGGACGGGAGCGTTCGGGCTACAAAACCGTGTTATCCCGCACCTTCAGCTGCGGAAATCGCTCCGCCTCCGCCGCCAGATCGGTCGTTGCGATGTCCCACCAGCGGCTGGCGACCATGGCGTGGGCGCCGCTGGCCGAGATCGTGTTGCCGGAAATGACGGCGGCTCCCGCTCCATCCGCAACGCTCGCCGAAATCCCCACCTCGCAACTGCGCACCAGATTGCCGGTGATCGTCACGTCGCGCAGATAGGGGCCCCATCCGGCGAGTATGCCGACGCCGGGAACGTTGTCGACGGCATTTCCCGTGACGATCGCGTCGGCTTCTGCCGCAATGCCATAGGGCACTGTGTCGGGATTGACGGCGGAGGACGGGGTGATGTTGCGCACGATATTGCCGGTGCAGGTTGCCAGCCGCCCATCCTCGTTGAAATTGGTCATCGAGATGCCGGCCGCAGCGTTGTCGACGATGTTGCTGGAGATGACGGACCCCGAAAAGGTGAACTCGGAAAAGATCGCCACCTCGCCGCTGTTGAGGCACGTATTGCCCCGCACCTGGGTGTTGTTGGTCGAGTTCAGCCGGATGGCGGAAAAGGCGCAGTCGGTGATGTAGTTGTCGGCGACGATGACGCCGTCGGCGCGGAAAATGTTGATGCCGTTCCCGTTCTGCCCGTTCCCGCCCCCGGTCCAGTCGATGTTCCAGATACGGTTATTGGTGACGATTGACCCGTCCGGGCCGTTCTCGCCCCGCCAGATGCGGATGCCGCCATTGGCGCAGTCATGGATCCGGTTGGCCTGGGCCAGAACGCCATCGCTGTCATAGACGAACAGTCCGGTGAGGTCGCTCTGGGAGATATCGCAGCCCTCGATCCGCCCCGAACTGTGCATCACCGAAACGCCGTTGAGTTGCGTGTTTGTGATGGTGCAGTCGCGCAGGGTGACGTTTTGGGAGCCCGCGACATGCACGAGCCCGCCATGCCACATGTCGCCCGACGCCCCATTGCCGTCGATCGACAGCCCCTCGACCGCGACATTCCCGGCGTTGTCGATCAGCAGCACCGGCCCGCTGCCCGATTGCAAAAGCATGGTTCCGCCCGGCACGCCCGAGAGGCGGAAATTGCCGGGCAGGCGGAGCGTTCCGGTGAGATAGCGGCCCGCAGGCAGGTCGAGCCACCCATTGGCGGCACTGTCAATTGCCGCCTGGATCGCGGCGGTCTGGTCATGGCCGGCATCGGGCGCCAGCCCCGCCCGCCGGTCGTCCTGTGCGCTCTGGGCGAGCGCAGAGGACATGGCGACGCTGCTGCCCAGCCCGGCGAGCGAAAGCGATGCGATGAACCGGCGTCGGTCGTGGATCATGGGCCCCCATCCTTTTGGGTCCAGTTTATGGATTTGCTGCCACGGCGCCAGCAAACTTGCCTCTCGTGGTAAACCGGCTGGCTTGCCCATGGGCGAGCCGGACCGCTATAGATTGATGGCCCGCTCTGAATCGGATGAGAAAGGTCGCCGATGCTAGTCGATAACGCCGTCTATCTCGGCACCAGCACCCGCCCCGAATATCTCGCTCTCAACTATGGCAATCGCCACGGCCTGATCACCGGCGCGACCGGTACCGGCAAGACCGTGACACTGCAGATATTGGCCGAGGGCTTTTCGCGGGCAGGGGTTCCGGTCTTCTGCGCCGACATCAAGGGCGACGTCGCGGGCCTGGCTTCGGCAGGCGAGCCGCAGGACTTTCTGGCTGCGCGCGCCGAAAAGATCGGCTTTTCCGACTACACCTTCGGGGGCTTCCCCACCATCTTCTGGGACCTGTTCGGACGCCAGGGCCATCCGGTGCGGACAACGGTTTCGGAGATGGGTCCGCTGCTCCTCTCGCGCATTCTCGAGCTTAACGCCACGCAGGAAGGTGTCCTCAACGCCGCCTTCAAATATGCCGACGATGAAGGCCTGCTGCTGCTCGATTTCAAGGATTTGCGCGCGCTGCTGACCCATGTGGCCGACAACCGCGTCGAGCTGTCGGCGCGCTATGGCAACATCACGACCGCAACGGTCGGCGCCATCCAGCGGGCGTTGCTGGTCGTCGAGCAGCAGGGCGGCGAGAACTTCTTTGGCGAGCGTGCGCTCGAGATTTCCGACCTCATGCGCGTCGACCCGCAGGGCAGGGGCTATATCTCTGTCCTGGCCGCCGATGAGCTCATGCGCGCGCCGCGCCTTTACGCCATCTTCCTGCTCTGGATGCTGTCGGAACTCTTCGAGCAGCTTCCCGAGGTCGGCAATCCGGACAAGCCAAAGCTCGTCTTTTTCTTCGAGGAAGCGCATTTGCTGTTCGATGAGGCGCCCAAGGCCCTGCTCGACAAGATCGAGCAGGTGGTCAAGCTCGTGCGTTCCAAGGGCGTCGGCGTCTACTTCGTGACGCAGAACCCGATGGATATTCCCGAACCGGTCCTCGCCCAGCTCGGCAACCGCATTCAGCACGCTCTGCGCGCCTATACCCCCAAGGAACAGCGCGCCGTTCGCGCCGCCGCCGACAGTTTCCGGCCCAACCCGGACTTTTCGACCGAGGAGGTGATCACGCAGCTTGGAACCGGTGAGGCCCTTGTCTCGGTCCTGGAAGAGAAGGGTGCGCCCTCCATCGTCGGCCGGACACTGATCCGCCCGCCATCATCGCGCATGGGTCCGCTTTCTCCCGACGAGCGACGAACCGTGATGGTGGCCAGTCCCGTTGCCGGAAAATATGACGAGGTCTATGACCGGGAGTCGGCCTACGAAATTCTCGACCGCCGGGCACAGGAAGCGGCGCGCGAGGCCGAGCTTGCCGCCCGCGAGGCTGAAATCAGGAAGATTGAGGAGGCCGCGCGCAAGGAGCGCGAGAAGGATTCGGCTCCGCGCCGCCGGTCCACGCGCCAGACACCGGCCGAGGCCGCACTCAACCAGTTCGCACGTACGGTTGCGCGCGAAGCGGGGAACGCGGTCGTCCGCAATCTCATGGGCATCTTCAAGGCAAGGCGGTAACAGCGACAATGGCCGGATTGTCTTCAGTCACCGTCTTCGCCGATTGCGGTGTGACCCCGCATCAGGCGCAATACCGGCATGTCGGAGAGGCGGTGGCGCGCAAGAAGGTCCACCTTGTCTGCATTGCCTGCAATGGCGAATGGCCCCGCGCCCTTGTCGATTCCGCGCTTGCCCATGGCGGCAAGGTTACGGTCTGCACGGCTGGAGAGGCGATGTTGAACGTGCCGAGGGGCGTCACGGTCGAAAGGGCTGACGATATCCGCGCAGCCGGCGCCCGCGCGGCCGAGCTGGGGCAGGCGCTGGTGGCCCTGCCGGGCGGCCTGGGTGCCGTTTCCGCCCTCTACAACGCCTGGACCGATGCCGGCGGCTCGGAAAGCGGCAAACCCGTAGGCCTGCTCAACCGCCAGTCGGCCTTTGAAGTCGTCCGCGGCTTTCTTACTGATATTGCTGCGGTCGGATTGGGCGGCGTCGACCATCTCGTGCAGGTATCGGACAGTTTCGAGGATCTCTGGAACCGGCTGGCACGGATCGTGGAGTAGGG
>CAYSBF010000022.1:0-8363 GCA_964429025.1 uncultured Pelagibacterium sp. | reverse complement strand
TATCGGACAGTTTCGAGGATCTCTGGAACCGGCTGGCACGGATCGTGGAGTAGGGGCCGCTTTGCACGGATCACCTCTCTCCCAAGCGAGAGGGAGTGAATGCCCTGAGCCCAGCTCAAACCCGCTCTTCATTATCCCGCACCGCCTTGTGGGCGAGGAACGAAACCACATTGGTTCCATCGCCCCGGCGCTCGACCGGGATCGGGCGGTCATCGTCCAGCACAACCCGTCCTCTGCGCTCAGGTCCCGCATAGGCAGGGCCGCAGGAGATATGGTCGCGCGGGACCGCTTTCAGCCGCGCCGCAATCCGCTCCTCGAGGTAGAGCGGGCTCATCGGCTTCATGATCACCTCGTCAATGCCCGCCTGCACGCAGCGCTGACGCATGGCGAGGTTGACGTGTCGGCTCAGCGCGATGATCTGCACATGACGCGAAACGACCAGCGGATCCGACCTCAGCGCGAGCGCCATGTCCGCTGCCGTCTCGTTCTCGAGACGATAGTCGGTGACGAGAATGGCAACGGGCGCGATGCGCATATAGGCGAGAACCGAACGGGCGTCGCCGAATTCTCGCACGCGCCAATCGCGCCCCTGCCGCAGCGTTGCCCCGAGAATGGAGGCCAGCGCCGGGCTGGTCGAAAGGACGGCAATGGTCGGTGCGGGCGTATTCAAGCCGCGTTCTCTCCGCGAGTCGGTGTGCTTAATAAAAGCTTACCTAACACGGCGGTTGCCTGAAAGAAGCGGTGGCCTTGATTAAGGTTAAATGCAGGGCGCCCCGCCTGTGGACAAGCGGGGCGCAGAAAAGAAAACCCTGTACGGGCCGGATTAGGATGCGGCCTCGTATAGCTCGGCCACATAGTCCCAGTTCACCAGATTATCGAACCAGGCTTCGAGGTATTTCGGGCGCGCATTGCGGTAGTCGATGTAATAGGAGTGCTCCCACACATCGACGCCGAGCAGCGGCACGCCGCCATGAACCAGCGGATTCTCGCCATTGGGGGTCTTGGTGACTTCCAGCTTGCCGTCCTTGAAGGCAAGCCAGGCCCAGCCCGAGCCGAACTGGCCGCCGCCGGCGGCAAGGAAATCCTCGCGGAACTTGTCAAAGCCGCCGAGGTCGGAATCAATCGCCTGCTGAAGCTTGCCCGGCAGGGACTTGCCACCGCCATTGGGCTTCATCCACTTCCAGAAATGGATGTGGTTGTAGTGCTGGCCGGCATTGTTGAAGAGGCCCTGATTCTTGCCATGGCTCTCCTTGACGATCTCTTCGAGGCTCCTGCCTTCGAGCCCCGAACCCTCCAGCAGCTTGTTGCCATTCGTCACGTAAGCCTGATGGTGCTTGTCGTGGTGGAACTCGAGCGTTTCAGCCGACATGTACGGGGCGAGCGCGTCATAGGCATAGGGCAGTTCGGGAAGGGAAAAGCTCATTTTCAAGGCCTCCTTGATGATCGTTGTCTCGTCCACCTGGTAAATTTACCAAGCGAGTTCTTTTAATATACCGTTGCCACCGAGCGTCGACAAGTAGACGCGGGTGGGGAATTTCGGTTCCCTTACAAACTATATCGTTGCGGTATACAGTTCGGCGATGATCATGAGCTTTCGCCACAAGGGCCTCGAAGCGTTTCATTCGAACCGGATCGAGTACCAGATGCTGATGCACAACCATCCCCATCCCGGGGAAGTCCTCAAGGAAACCGTTGTCGAGCCCCTCGGCCTCTCTGTCACCGAAGCCGCAAAGCGCTTGGCCATGTCGCGCGTGGCGCTGTCCCGCGTTCTCAACGGCAAGGCCGGCATCAGCGCCGATCTCGCCATTCGGTTGGAAAAGGCTGGCGTCAGCACTGCGCGCGCATGGATCGCCCTCCAGGCCAATTACGATCTCTGGAAAGCCATGCAGCACGAGCAGCCGCCTGTGCGAGCGCTGCAGGACGACGCGGCCTGAGCCATATTTTGTTGGAGCAATTGACAACAGTAGTGCCTGTTGGTATATAGTCCAACATGAGCCAGGCGGGATTGCTGCACCGTGGTCGGCACGTCGTCTCGGAGACGGAATTTGTCGAGATTGTCGTCTGGCGCGTTTCTCAACCGGTGCCGGGCAGCGGCCACAATTTCAAATACAGCCTGGCCTTGATCTCGGACGACACCTGCGTGTTGCGCTATGACAATGAGCGCGGCAAGGGGGATCATAAGCATTTGGGGGAACAGGAAGTTCCCTACCGCTTTGTCGATTTGGTGACGTTGCAGGCTGATTTCTGGAAGGATGTGGAGCGATGGATCAAGAGGTGATGAAAGTCGTGACCATCGGCGTCGACTCCATGGACGACGTCCAGCGGCGTACGGCGGCGGCATTTCGCGGAGAGAAGGCGGGCGCGTTTATCTCCTTTGCATCGGTTGACCTGTTGTGGAAGGTCCTGACGGCCAAGCGTTGGGAAATTCTGCAGGCCATGACGGGGCAGGGGGAAATGACCATAAGGGAAGCGGCCCGTCGCGTCGGGCGCGACGTGAAGGCGGTCCATGCGGATATATCGGCCCTGCTCAAGGCCGGCATCCTCGACCGCACCGAAAGCGGGCGCGTGATCTTCCCCTATGATGCGGTGCATGTGGATTTCACATTGACCACCGCCGCCTGAGTGCCGGTGGCCTCTAAGCCAGCCCCGCGCAACTGAGCGCAAACGCGTAGGTAATCGCCGTTTCCTTGATCCGCTCGAACCGCCCCGACGCCCCGCCATGCCCGGCCCCCATATTGGTGCGCAGGTACAGCGGGTTGGCATCCGTCTTGGTCGCGCGCAGCTTTGCCACCCATTTGGCCGGTTCCCAATAGGTGACGCGCGGGTCCGTCAGCCCCGCGAGGGCCAGGATGGGCGGGTAATCTTTCGCTTCGACATTGTTATAGGGCGAATAGGAGGCGATGCGTTCGTACGCCTCGGCCGACTCGATCGGATTGCCCCATTCGGGCCATTCGGGTGGGGTGAGCGGCAGCGTGTCGTCGAGCATGGTGTTGAGCACATCGACGAATGGCACAATGGCTATCACACCGCCCCAGAGGTCGGGACGCAAATTGGCGACAGCGCCCATTAGCATGCCACCCGCCGAGCCGCCCTCGGCAATGATCCGGCCCTTCGAGGAATATCCCTTTTCGATCAGCATTTCGGCGGCCGCGATGAAGTCGGTGAAGGTGTTCACCTTGTGCTCGGCGCGGCCGTGCTTGTACCAGCGATAGCCCTTGTCCATGCCGCCCCTTATATGGGCGATGGCATAAACGAAGCCGCGATCGACCAGCGAGAGGTTGGACACCGAAAAACCCGCCGGAATGGCGTGGCCATAGGAGCCATAGCCATAGAGCAGGGCGGGAGCGGAACCATCGAGCGTCAGCCCCTTGCGGTAGAGCAGGGTGACGGGTACCTCTTCGCCGTCGGGCGCGCGGGCGAATAGCCGCCGCGTCTCGTATTGCGCAGGATCGTGGCCCGAAGGCACTTCCTGCTGCTTGCGCAATACCCGATCGCCGGTCTCGAGGTCCATGTCGAACACCTGCGCGGGTGTGGTGGGCGAGGAATAGGTGAACCGGATGGTGGCAGTATCGAACTCGTAGCCGCCCATCAGCCCCAGCGCATAGGCTTCTTCGGGGAAGGCGATGGTTTCCTCGGTATGCGTCCTGAGATCGCGCACCACGATGCGGGGAAGCCCGTCCCTGCGCTCGAGCCGGATGAGATGGTTGGCCAGCAGCTCGATGTCGAGGATCAGCGTGCCGCTTTGATGCGGCACAAGGTCGGTCCAGTTCTCCTGCCCCGGATCGGCAAGCGGCGCGGTGACAATCTTGAAATCCTCGGCTTCATTGTCATTGGTGAGGATATAGAGCGTGCCATGCCGTTCCTCGATCGAGTATTCGGTGTTCTCATGGCGCGGCTCGACGCACACCGGCTCCCCGCCTTCGTCTGCATCGACCAGCCAGATTTCCGATGTCTGATGGTCATGGGCCGAAATCGTGATGAAGCGGCGCGACTGCGTCTGCCCCACGCTGACGAAAAAGCCCGGGTCCTGCTCCTCGTAAACGATCTCGTCATCGGCCTGTGCCGTGCCAAGCACATGCCTGCGCACCCTGAAAGGCCGGTGGTTCTCGTCCAACTCGACATAATAGAACGACTGTGAATCGTTCATCCACGTCGCCCCGCTCCCGGCCTTCTCGATCCGCTCGTCCCGATCCTTGCCAGTGTCGATATCGCGAATGTGGATGGTGTAGTATTCCGATCCGTTCCGGTCGGCCGCCCAGGCGATCATGGTGTGGCATGGCGAATGCTCCGCCCCGCCGAACCCGAAATAGCCATCCCCCGCCTCGGCATTGCAATCGAGCAGAACACTCTCCGCACCGCCCTCTCGCGGAGCCCGGCAAACAAGGGCGTACTGGTCCCCCTCCCGGGTCCGCGAGTAATATGCAAACGGACCATCGGGCGCCGGAACCGAGCTGTCATCCTCCTTGATGCGGCCCCTTATTTCCTTGTAGATCGCCTCCTGCAGCGCTTTGGTCGGTTCGCCGAACTGGCTCTCATACCAGGCATTTTCCGCCTCGAGATAATCCCGGATGTCCTGCGGCAAAACCGAAGGATCGGCCATCACGTCCCGCCAATTGTCGGCCCGCAGCCAGTGATATGGGTCCTGGCGGGTTATGCCGTGACGGGTATCGGAATGGGCGCGCTGTTCCGCGCGAGGCGGCATTGAAGTCATTGGTTCATACTCGACGTCATGAGGGAGGACAGGTTGACATATGCAGTGCATATGTCTACATTTGCGTCATAAAGGAGGCCGTCATGGCACGCACCGTATCGATCTTTCGCAATAATCGAAATCAGGCAATTCGGCTTCCCAAGGACTTCGAGTTTGAAGGGGTAACCGAACTGTCCATCGAACGGAAGGGCGACGCAATCGTGCTGCGTCCGGTTCGTCCGGACTGGGTGTCGTTGAGAAACGAACATCCTGCTGACGCCGATTTCCTGCGTGACCGGCCGGAACTGGTTGAAGAGGGAAGATTTTCGTTCGGCAGTGAAGATGAGTTCTGATGCCCGTCACCTACATGCTCGACACTAACATCTGTTCCTATATCATGCGCGAACGTCCGGCGCCGGTATTGGAACGATTGCAGGAGGCGGTCCAAGACCAGCACACGATCGTGATTTCGGTCATCACTTATTACGAGATGCTGCTTGGCACGGTCGGCCGCAATGCCTCGCCCCGTCATGCACAACTTGTCGAGAGCTTTGTCGCCCGCCTTTCTTCCATCATGCCCTGGGATGCTGCCGCAGCGGTGGCCGCGACGCGGATCAAGCAGGAACTGGCGGCAAAAGGCACCCCAATCGGCGGCAACGACATGATGATCGCGGGGCACGCCATAGCCGCCACGTGCGTGTTGGTCACGAACAATCTCCGCGAGTTCTCACGCGTCCAGAAACTACAGTCTGAGAACTGGGCGAACTAGCCGCGGTGCCTTACTCCTTCGCCTCGAAATTCAGCGATAGCCCGTTCGTACAATAGCGCAGGCCCGTCGGCGCGGGGCCGTCGGGAAAGACGTGGCCGAGATGCGCGTCGCAATTGGCGCAGCGGATTTCGGTGCGGCGCATGAAATGGCTGCGATCGTCGATCTCGACGATGGCGTCCTCGGATACGGGCTGGAAGAAGCTTGGCCAGCCAGAGCCGGAATCATACTTGGCATCGGAGGTAAAGAGGGGCGCGCCGCAGCACACACAGTAGTAAATGCCCTCGCGCTTCTCGGTGTTGTAGGGGTGCGAGAAGGCGCGCTCGGTGCCGTGTTCGCGTGTGACGTGGAACTGTTCAGGCGTCAATTTATCGCGCCATTCATTGTTGGAAACGGACTTCATTTCGGCCATTTTGGGTGCGCCTCGCCTGTTGAATGCACTATCTATAGCATTTCGCCTCGATATGGTGTTCACAACTCGGCGGGTCAACGTCGGTTCCCGGGGGGCAGTCGACCGGTTTTGGTTGAGCTTGGGGACCAGAACGCTAATCTTGCCGCCTGATTCTGAAGTCCGGCCAGGCGCCGCAGGCGGTAACATCAAGCTCCGGGGGAAAATTTGCGTCCCAGCATCGACGTCTCCATCGCGCTGATTTCGATCGCGCCGTTCCTTGCGGCCGTTATCGCGCCTTGGATCAAGCGGTTCACGGGTCCGCTTGCCGGCTGGGTCCTGGCCATCATCCCCGCCTCGATCTTCGTCTTGCTCCTGGGCTTCATCGGTCCGGTGTCCGAGAACACAATCCTCCGCGCCGGGTTGAGCTGGATCCCGGCCTACGGGATCAGCTTCTCGTTCTTTATTGACGGGCTCAGCCTCGTCTTCGGGCTGCTGATCTCGGGCATCGGCACCTTCATCGTCATCTATTCCGGCGGATATCTTGCCGGTCACCCGCATCAGGGGCGGTTCTTTTCCTACATCCTTATGTTCATGGGCTCGATGCTTGGGCTCGTGCTGGCCGATAACGTCTTCACGCTCTTTGTATTCTGGGAGCTGACCTCGATCACCTCGTTCCTGTTGATCGGGTTCGACCATTCCCGGCAGGCTGCGCGCCGTGCCGCCTTTCAGGCGCTGGTCGTGACCGGCGGCGGGGGATTGGTGCTTCTGGCCGGTCTCATCGCGCTGACCGTCATCACGGGGCAGAACTCGCTGACCGCGCTTCTCTCGACGGCCGGACTTGTCCAGCAGCATTCCTTCTATCTTCCCATCATGCTGCTGGTCGTGGCGGGAGCCTTTGCAAAGTCCGCGCAGTTCCCGCTTCATTTCTGGCTGCCCAACGCGATGGAAGCGCCGACGCCCGTTTCGGCCTATCTCCATTCGGCGACCATGGTGAAGGCCGGTGTCTATCTGCTTGCGCGCATGAACCCGATTTTGGGCGGCACCGATCAATGGTTCTGGATTCTGACGATCTTTGGCGGAGTGACGCTGTTGCTCGGCGCGGCCCTGGCCGTGCGCCAGATCGATCTCAAGCAGATGCTCGCCTATACGACGCTCGGCTCGCTTGGCCTGCTGGTGATGCTGATTGGCTTTGGCACCAAGGAGGCGATTCTTGGCGCGGTGCTTTACCTTTGCGCCCACTCGCTGTTCAAGGGCGCGCTCTTCATGATTGCAGGCACGATCGACCACGGCGCGGGCACGCGCGACATCACCGCCCTTGGCGGACTGCGCGAGCACATGCCGGTGACCTTTCTTGCGGCAATCCTCGCTGCCATCTCCATGGCGGGGTTCCCCATTGCCATCGGCTTTCTTGCCAAGGAGGAGATGTATCTGGCGATGACGCAGGGCACCTGGCCTGACCTGCTCTTTCTTGCCGTGCTCATCATCGGCAATGCGCTCATGATGACTGTGGGCGTCCTCATCGCGTTCAAGCCCTTCCTCGGTCCGCTCAAGCCCACGCCCCACGCGCCGCATGAAGGTACGTTGGCACTCTACGCAGGGCCGATCGTGCTCGCGGTGCTCGGGCTCATCGCGGGTCTTTTCACCGACTGGATCAACACCTCCGTTCTGAACCCGGTCGGCGGCTCGATCTATAACAATGCCGTGGACGCGCACATCCATCTGGCATTCGACCTCACCAATCCCGCCGTCTGGGCCTCGATTGCGACCTGGGTCATCGGCGGGCTGCTGATCTGGAAGGCCGACGCCGTGCGCCTGGCGCTGCGGCGCGCGGGCAATACCATCGGCTGGACCTTCGACAACGGCTTCGATGCCGTGATTTCCGGGCTCATCCGCGGCGCGGACGCGGTCACCCGTACGCTGCATCACGGCAAGCTCGAGATCTATCTCATGGTGCTGTTCGTCCTGCTCGCGCTCGTGCTCTATCTGCCGATGCTCATCACGAACACGCTGCCGCCCATGCCCGATTTCCCCACGCTCGCCTTTTATGAGTGGGGCGCGATCCTGATCGCCATCGTCGGGCTCCTTGCAGTTCTGTTTGCGCGGGTGCGGCTGGTCGCCATCGTGGCGCTTGGCGTCCAGGGCTTCGCCGTGGCGTTGATCTTCCTGCTTTTTGGCGCGCCCGACCTCGCCTTCACCCAGTTCATGGTGGAGACCCTGTCGGTCGTGATCCTTGCTCTGGTGATGACCAAGCTGCATCTGGACGCCAAGGATCACCGGGAGATCGAAGATGCCGTCCGCGACGGGGCTATCGCCGTTGCAGTTGCCTCAGGCTTTGCGGTGATGCTGATTGCGGTGCTTCAGGTCGATCTCGATCTTTCGCTGACCGAGCTGTTCCAGGCGACCAGCACGCCGATTGCCCATGGCCGCAACATCGTCAACGTCATCCTCGTCGATTACCGCGCCATTGATACGCTGGGCGAGATTTCGGTCGTGATGGCGGCGGGTCTCGCCATTCT
>CAYSBF010000021.1:0-33092 GCA_964429025.1 uncultured Pelagibacterium sp. | reverse complement strand
CATCGGCATGGCGGCGCAAGACCTCAACGGCAAGGCGCAGCCGGCGGATTTTCTGAGCTTCAGCTATCAGCCGCTTTAGTCCGCGCAGCCCAGTTCAGCCCGCGCCGCAGGATCGTCTTCATCTCCGGCACAGCGAACTCGCTCGCCACATGGCCGAGCGATGAGAAGAACACCCTGCCCTCGCCATAGCGGCGCTTCCAGACGACGGGCATGGTGACACCATCGATCCACCAGGCGTGCTCGCCGGTGAAGGTGGTCGTCGCAAGCACTTCATTGGAGGGGTCGACATGCATGTAATATTGCTCCGATCGGTACGGGAAACGTGAGATACCCTCCATGATCGGGTCTTTCGGCGCCACGACATCCACATGGTAGTCGATGATGTCGCCGGGATGTGCGACCCATTGGCCGCCGCACATGAACTGGTATTCGGGCTCCTGGCGGAAAGCATCGCCCATGCCGCCGTGATAGCCGCCGAGCCCCGTCCCGTTGCGAACAGCCGCGGTAAGGTTCTTCAGCTCATCTTTCTCGATCGTCGTCATGGTGAGGATCGGCACGATCAGGTCGAAGCGGCCCAGGCCGGCGTCAGCGAAGGGTTCGGTCCCCTGCTCGACCGCCACATCGAACCCATCCTCGGTTAGAAAATCGCGGATAATTGCCGCGCCCTGCTCCGGCTCATGGCCGTCCCAGCCGCCCCAAGCGATCAGTGCTTTACGCATAAATTCCTCCGGTCAGACGATACCGCCCGATCCCCCAGACACGGTCGGGCGTTCCTTGGCGACCTTAGCCCGATAGCCCGAGGCGCGATAGGCGGCTAAGGGATCGATCGCAGCGCCCTTGCGCCTGCGTGCCTCCGCAAGGATAGGCTCGACGTCGGTGCGGAAGGCCTTCTTGAGCGTCTGGGCGGCCATCATCGTGTCGTTCGCATCCTGATAGCCCCGAAGCGCCTCCCGATCCACCAGAAGCGCCTGTGTATAGGCCCGCTGCACCTCCATGGCGCTTTGCATCAGGCTTTCGATGGGGTCAGTGACGTTGTGGCTCTGGTCGAGCATGTGAGCGGGATCGAAGCCTTCCGCGCCGCGTGTCTCGGCATCGACCAGTTCGTTGAACACGAGGAATAGCCGGAACGGGTCGATCGAGCCAGTGTCGAGGTCGTCGTCTCCGTATTTGGAATCGTTGAAATGGAAGCCGCCAAGCTTTCCGAACTGGATAAGCCGGGCGACGATCATCTCGATATTGACGTTCGGTGCGTGGTGACCCAGATCGACGAGGCAGTATGCCTGCGGCCCGAGCTCCTGCGCGATCAGGTAGTTGGTGCCCCAATCCTGAACCACGGTCGAATAGAAGGCCGGCTCGTACATCTTGTGTTCGGTGAAGATGCGCCAATCGGCGGGCAGGGCTTTGACGACTTCACGCATCGATTCAAGATAGCGCTCGAACTGCGTGGTGAAATTGGTCTGGCCGGGAAAGTTCGACCCGTCTCCGATCCAAACCGTCAGCGCCTTGGAACCGATGGCCCTGCCGATCTCGATGCACTCGATGTTGTGCTCGATAGCCTGCCTGCGGGTAGCCGCGTCGGCATGGCTCAGTGAGCCATATTTATATGAGAGTGCCTGCCCTGGCGCGTCCGAGAAGGTGTTGGAGTTCATGGCGTCGAAGCCGAGGCCGAGGTCCTCCGCCTTCTCGCGCAGCGCCTTGGGGTCTGCCTTGTCCCACGGGATGTGGAGCGATACGGTGGGCGTGGCGCCGGTCAATCGGTGAATGACGGCGCAGTCCTCGAGCTTGTCGAAAATGTCCCGCGGTTCACCGGGTCCGGGGAAACGGGCAAAACGCGTGCCGCCGGTTCCTACGCCCCAGGAGGGTATCGCCACGCCGTAGCGCGAGACTTTCTCGACAACCTTTTCGATATCGATGCCGCGCCGGTCGAGTTGTTCGCCAAGCGATTCAAAATCGGCGCCCAAGCTCCTCTCGGCTTTGGCGTTTTCGGACGCAATGGTCCCGGCGTCAGTCATCCTCCCCTCCCCTAGCGCGTAAAGCTCTGCGCGTTGCCCGCGTCGACGTTGATGATGTTGCCCGTTGATTTCGCCGACATGTCCGAAGCAAAGAAATAGATCGCCTCGGCGATGTCCTCGGGCAGCACCGAGCGCTTGAGCATCGAACGCTGGCGATAATGCTCCTCCAGATCGTCGGTGGCCATGTTATAAGCCGCAGCGCGCTGTTCCTTCCACTCGCCGGTCCAGATCTTGGATCCACGCAGCACGGCGTCCGGATTGACGACATTGACCCTTATCTGCTCGCCCGCGCCTTCGAGCGCCAGGCAGCGCGCCAGATGAATTTCGGCGGCCTTGGCCGTGCAATAGGCCGAGGCGTTGGGCGAAGCCGCGAGGCCGTTCTTGGAGGCGACGAAAACGACATTGCCGCCGATCTTCTGGGTGCGGAACAGTTTGAACGCTTCGCGGCTGACGAGGAAATAGCCCGTGGCGAGAATATCCATATTCCTGTTCCAGAGCGCGAGCGTGGTTTCCTCGATGGGTGCCGAGGATGCAAGGCCGGCATTGGAGACGAGAATGTCGAGCCCACCGAATTCCGTCGCGGCATCCGCGAAGCTCGCAATCACCGCCTGCTCGTCGGTCACGTCAGTTCGGGTCGCGCGCACGAAATCCTTGCCGAAGGCCTTGCCCAGCTCTTCGGTTGCACCGGCCAGCGCGGTCTCGTCGATATCGGCGAGGACGACGCAAGCGCCTTCCTGCAGAAGGCGCACGGCCGTCGCCTTGCCGATGCCTCCTGCCCCGCCCGTGACCAGTGCCACCCTGCCGGCCAGCGATTTGGGCTTGGGCATGCGCTGGAGCTTTGCTTCTTCCAGCAGCCAGTATTCGATACCGAATGCTTCCTGCTCATCGAGCCCGCGATAGGTCGAGACGGCGGAGGCGCCCTGCATGACATTGATGGCGTTGATATAGAACTCGGCCGAAATCCGGGCCGTGGCCTTGTCCTTGGCGAAGGTCATCATGCCCACGCCCGGCACGAGATAGACGACCGCATTGGGGTCGCGCATCGCGGGCGAGTTGTCGTGCTTGCAGCGGTCGTAATAGGCGGCATAGCCCTCCCGGTAGTCGGCGACTGCCTTTTCAAGCCCGGCAATCGTCGCGTCGATGTCGCCGTGAAAGGGCACGACCAGCGGCGCGATCTTGGTGCGCAGGAAGTGGTCAGGGCAAGACGTGCCGAGCGGGGCGAGCGTTTCGAGCGCATTGGCGTTCACAAAGTCCAGCACGGTCGCGCTATCGTCGAAATGGCCGACCTTGTGGCTCTCTTTCGAGATCATGCCGCGGATGACAGGCATCAGGCGGGCCGCGATCGCACGCCGCTCCGCTTGAGGCAATGCCCGCACTTTAGCGCCGCCAAAGGCAGGCTTGCCTGAAGTGCGCTGCTCGAGCCAGGCCATCGCCTTGTTGATGGTCGCGATGGTTGTTTCATAGCAGGATTTCGGCGTGTCGCCCCAGGTGAACAAGCCGTGGCTTTCGAGGATGACGCCCTTGGCGTCGGGGTTCTCGAGGCAGAAATTTTCCAGCCACAGGCCGAACTCGAAGCCGGGCCGCTTCCAGGGCAGCCAGCCGATCTCGTCGCCGAATATCTCCTTGGTCAGCGTCTTACTGTCCGCGCTTGCCGCGATCGCGATAATGGCGTCGGGGTGCATGTGATCTACAAAGGGGCGCGGCACGAAGGCATGGAGCGGGGTGTCGATGGAGGCTGCACGGGGATTGAGATTGAAGGTGCAATGCGGCAAGTAGCCGACCATCTCGTCTTCATGCTCGACACCGCGGTAGAGGCCCTTGAGCGCGCGCAGCTTGTCCATGTAGAGCGTCGCAAAACCATCGAGCCTGATCGAGCCGACATCGCCTCCCGATCCCTTGACCCAGAGAACCTCGACATCCTCGCCGCTCAACGGGTCCTTCTCGATGATCTTTGATGACGTATTGCCGCCGCCATAATTGGTCACGCGCTTGTCGGAACCCAGCAGATTCGAGCGGTAGACCAGTCTTTCTGCCTCATTCATTCCCGCCGCTTTGGCGTCATCCCACAGGTTTTCAAGGCGTGAGGACGCTGTATCGGCTGACATCTATTGACCTCCCATAGGACCCGTGCAGGGCTAGCCTGTCGTCTGCTCCATGTGCACCCGCGCAGCCGACCATGTCAATCAGATACGATCATAAACGCGCACATTTGCGGGTCATTGTGATTGACAATGATCGGCGTTGGTAGGAAATCGAAGTCGAGGAGGATCACCAATGCATGAGCGTGAACGCCACCGCGTCATTCTGTCGGCCGTCCAGTCGCGCCCCGTGGCAACTGTGCAGGAATTGGTGGAACTGACCGACACTTCCGAGGCAACGATCCGCCGCGACATCGCGGCGCTGCATGTGCAGGGCCGGTTGCGGCGCGTGCGAGGCGGCGCCGAAGCGATCACGCCGCCGACCCAGGGCGGTCTGGTCGGGCGGCCCTTTTCGGTCAATGAATCGATCAATGTCGGCCTCAAGCGCGCCATCGCCCGCGAAGCGGTGAACCTCTGCGCCGAGGGAGAGTCCATCATCATCAATGGCGGCACGACGACGTATCAGATGGTGTTCCATCTGGTGAACCGGCGCTGCCAAGTGTTCACCAACTCGTTCCCGATTGCGAGCCATCTTCTGGCCCATTCCAAGAACAGCGTGATCGTGCCCGGGGGCACCATATATCGCGAGCAGAACATCATTCTCTCGCCTTTCGAGAGCGACGTAACCAAGCACTTTTATGCGCGGCGCATGTTCATGGGCGCGCAAGGCATCGGACCGCACGGGTTGACCGAGGCGGACCCGCTGCTCATTCAGGCCGAACAGAAGCTGCTGAACCAGGCCGATGAGCTGATCGTTCTGGCGGATTCCTCCAAATTCCGGCAGCGCTCGAGCCTCATTCTCTGTCGTCTCGAACGCATTCACACTGTCATTACAGACAAGGGCATCCGCGACGAGGACAGGCAGGTGCTCGAGGACGCCGAGATCAAGGTGATCGTTGCCGAGACCAAGGACGACGCCAAGGGCGATGCGTCCTCGGTCGCCTGATCGCATCTGAAATGGGTTTCGTCGGCGTCATCGATATCGGCAAGACGAACGTCAAGTTTGCCGTCGTCGATCGCGCCAAGCTGAGCGAAGTGGCCGTTCGGACGTTACCCAATCGGGTGATCGAAGGACCGCCCTACCCACACTTCGACATTGCGGCCATCTGGCGGTTCCTCGCGACTGCAATCTCGGAGCTCAATCGCCTGCATCCGCTGTCGGCCATCTCGATCACGACGCACGGCGCAAGCGCGGCGCTCGTCGATCGGTCGGGAGCGTTGGCGCTGCCGGTGCTCGACTATGAGAGCGATGCGCCGGAGTTGTTCAGGACGGAATACGATGCCGCGCGGCCCGGCTTTGAAACTGCCTATACTCCTCGCCTGCCGGCCGGGCTCAATCTTGGCGCGCAGCTCTATTATCAGTCGCGCGCCTTTCCGGAGCAGTTCGCTGGGGCCCGCTGGATTCTCACCTACCCGCAATATTGGGCGTTCCGTCTGACAGGGGTTGCTGCGTGCGAGCTGACGTCGATCGGCTGCCACACCGACCTGTGGGATTTCTCCAGAAATACATGGTCAACGCTCGTCACCGGCAAGGGCTGGCAAGCGAAATTTCCGCCTCTCCATAACGCGGGCGACCGGCTGGGGCCAGTCATGCCGGAAATTGCGAAGTCTCTGGGGTTGGCATCGGACGTGACAGTTCTTTGCGGCATCCACGACTCCAACGCCTCGCTCGTGCCGCATATCGTCAGGCGGAATGGCGCGTTCTCGGTTGTTTCGACCGGCACCTGGGTTATCAGCGCCTCGCCCGGCGCGAGCCTTGACCGGCTCGACCCGGCGCGGGACTGCCTTGCCAATATCGACGCGCTGGGGCGTCCCGTGCCGTCGGCCCGGTTTATGGGAGGCCGCGAGTTCTCCATGCTGATGGAAAGCATCTCCGGTAATGCCGATGAGGCGACGCAAGCGCGTGTCGCGGACAGCGATACAATGCTGCTTCCGTCCGTGGTCAGAGGCTGCGGTCCGTTCCCGGACCGCCGATGCTCCTGGACCGTGCCGCCCGAAACGCTGACCGGCGATGAGAGGTTTGCCGCCGTCTCGTTCTATCTTGCGCTGATGACGGCAGAGAGCCTCGGTATGACCAGCGGGAACGGCGCCGTCATCGTCGAGGGCCCATTCGCGCGCAATGCCGCCTATTGCCGGATGCTCGCCTCAGCTACCGGCCGCGCGGTCGAAGTATCAGCCAGCACCACGGGAACCAGTATCGGCGCGGCCATGCTGCTCGACATGACGTCGGCTGCCCCTCCGCAGGGTACGGCGGCGCAATATGTCCCCGTTCCCACGCTGGCCGATTACGCCTCGCGCTGGCGGGAGAAGATCACGTCCTGAGCCGGTATCCGGTGCGGAATATCCAGGCGATGATGACCAGCGCGATGGCAAGGAAGACCAGCGTCATCCCGAGGCTGATGCCGATATGGACGTCCGAGGTGCCATAGAAGGCCCAGCGGAATCCGCTCACCAGATACACCACAGGATTGATCAGCGAGATCGTCTGCCAGACCGGCGGCAGCATGGTGATGGAATAGAAGGTGCCGCCAAGGAAGGCGAGCGGCGTAACAATCAGAAGCGGAAAGAGCTGAAGCTTTTCAAAGCCGTCCGCCCAAATGCCGATGATGAACCCGATCAGCGAGAAGGTGACTGCGGTCAGCACCAGGAAGACCACCATCCAGACGGGATGCTCAATGCGGAGATCGACGAACAACGCTGCGGTCGCAAGGATGATGAAGGCAAGGATGACAGATTTGGTCGCTGCCGCGCCGACGAATGCGATGACGGTCTCCACATGGGAGATGGGGGCGGAGAGGATTTCGTAGATCGTGCCGGCAAATTTGGGGAAATAGATGCCGAAGGAGGCGTTCGAGATCGACTGCTGGAGCAGCGAGAGCATGATGAGCCCCGGCACGATGAACGCCGCGTAGCTCACGCCGTCGACGGATTCGATGCGCGAGCCTATCGCCGCTCCGAACACGACGAAATAGAGCGAAGTCGAGACGACCGGTGAGATGATGGACTGCAGGACAGTCCGCCACCAGCGCGCCATTTCAAAGGTATAGATGGCTTTTATCGCGTGGAGATTCATGTCCGGTCCCTCAGCAGTCCGATGAAAATGTCCTCTAGAGAACTCTGGGACGTGCTCAAATCCTTGACGCGAAGGCCTTCCGCGTTGACCGCCGCCATGAGGGTCGCGATCCCGGTGCGGTCCGCCTGGCTGTCATAGGTGTGAACCAGCTCTGTCCCCTCCGCCTCAAGCCGCAGGCCGAGCTTTGCAAGGCTCTCCGGCATCATGGCGAGCGGCTCCTGCAACTGGATCGTGAGATCCTTCTTGCCGAGCTTGGTCATCAGCTCGGTCTTTTCCTCGACGAGGATGATCTCGCCATTGGAAATCACGCCGATGCGATCGGCCATCTCCTCGGCTTCCTCGATATAGTGAGTGGTGAGGATGATGGTGACGCCATTCTCCCGCAGCTCGTGCACCACCCGCCACATGTCGCGGCGCAGTTCGACATCGACGCCGGCGGTCGGCTCATCGAGGAAGAGAATAGCCGGCTCGTGGCTCAGCGCCTTGGCGATCAGCACCCGGCGCTTCATCCCGCCAGACAGGGCGATCAGCTTTTCCTTGCGCTTGTCCCAGAGCGAGAGGTCCCTGAGGAATTTTTCGATGACTGCATCAGTGCGCGGCTCGCCGAACAGGCCGCGGGTGAAGGCCACCGTATCCCACACCGTCTCGAATCGGTCGCCGGTCAGCTCCTGTGGCACAAGGCCGATCATGGCGCGGGTCTTGCGGAATTCGGTGACGACGTCGTGCCCACCGACGAGAATCTGCCCGCCCGTCGGATTGACGAGGCCGCAAACTGTACCGATGAGGGTGGTTTTGCCGGCCCCGTTCGGTCCCAGCAGCGCAAAGATCTCGCCCTTGCGGATGTCGAGGCTGATATTCTTGAGCGCCTGGAACCCGGTGTCGTAGGTCTTGCTGAGATTGGAAATCGAAACCGCAGGCTCGGCGGTTCCCACGTGGATATTCATTCCTGTTCGCCCTCCGGCTGTGGCAGCCTATATAGGCCAATACGACGAATTGCCTAGACCGATGCCGACAAAAAAGGCCCGCCGAAGCGGGCCTTTTCCAAATTCTGCTGTTTCTGCCGAAGCTTAGCGCTTGGAGAACTGGAACGAACGACGGGCCTTCGCCTTGCCGTACTTCTTGCGCTCGACCACGCGGCTGTCACGGGTGAGGAAGCCGCCCTTCTTGAGCACGCCGCGCAGTTCCGGCTCGTAATGAGTCAGAGCCTGCGAAATGCCGTGACGAACCGCACCGGCCTGACCGGACAGGCCGCCGCCGGCAACGGTGGCAACGACATCGTACTGGTCAACGCGCTCAGCAGCGACGATCGGCTGCTGGAGAATCATCTGGAGCACCGGGCGGGCGAAATAGGCGGTGAAATCCTTGCCGTTAACGGTGATCTTGCCCGAGCCAGGCTTGACCCATACGCGGGCGACAGCGTCCTTGCGCTTGCCGGTGGCATAGGCACGGCCCTGCGCATCGATCTTCTGGGTGTAGACCGGTGCGTCGGAAACGGCCGTCTGGGTGGCAGTGCCGAGGTCTTCGAGGGAGTTGATGGTCTCGGACATATTACTTCACCCTCACATTCTTGGTGTTGAGCGCAGCAACATCGAGGACTTCAGGCTGCTGGGCTTCATGGGGATGCTCGGAACCGGCATAGACGCGGAGGTTCTTGAGCTGGGCGCGGGTCAGCGGGCCGCCCGGCATCATGCGGCGCACGGCGTTCTCCACGACGCGCTCGGGGAAACGGCCCTCGAGCATTTCGCGCATGGTGCGGTCCTTGATGCCACCGGGATAGCCGGTGTGCCAGTAGAAGCGCTTGTCATCGAGCTTCTTGCCGGTGAACTTCACCTTATCGGCATTGATGACGATGACGTTGTCGCCCATGTCCTGGTTCGGGGTGAAGGTCGGCAGGTGCTTGCCGCGCAGACGGGTTGCGATGATCGCGGCGAGACGGCCAACCACGAGGCCCTTGGCGTCGATCAGAACCCACTTCTTCTCGATCTCGCCAGTCTTGGCGGAGTAGGTCTTCATGTTCTTGTTCCTTAGTAGCTTTAACGGAACAAGCCGCCGTTCACCGGCGGCCTTTCCATCGGACGTTTCATGCAAAACACCCTTTTCACCGCGCGTATTACAGCCGAGCGGGAATGGCGTCAAGCACGTTTAATTTCGTGCATTATATCAAACGGTTAGCTTAACGGTATAATAATACCGTCACGAAATCCTTTTGATATCAGCAAGATAGGCCGCCACCATTCCGATCAGCATGAACGCCAGCGCCTGGTGGCCGAGCGCGAGCGGGATATTGACCACAGTCAGGAGCGTTGCGATGCCCAGCGCGACCTGCAAAAGCGTCATGATCACGATGCGCGGTGTCCAGCCGTTGACACCGTCAAAACCAGGCGACTTGCGCCCGAACCACCACATCAAAGCGACATAGGCCGTGATGACATAGGCCAGCTTGCGGTGGTTGAACTGCACGGTCATCACGTTCTCGAACAGGTTCGACCACAAAGGCTGCATGGCGAACATTCCGGACGGGATCAGTTGCCCGTTCATCAGCGGCCAAGTGTTATGAGACGCGCCCGCATCGAGGCCCGCTACGAAAGCTCCTGCCACGATCTGCAGGAAAAGCAGGGCCAGCAGGCCCCACACCGCCAGCGTCCATCCAGAGGATGGTCCGGTTCCCGGCACAGGAGGCTCAAGGCTGCGGGCGACCCAGATCAGCGCCAGCCACAGCACGCAGGCCGCCGAGAGGTGTGCTGCCAGACGGTATTGAGACACCGAGGTCAATTCGCTGAGGCCGGAAGAGACCATCCACCAGCCGAGAAAGCCCTGGAATCCACCGAGCACGAACAGCCCGGCAAGTGGCCAGACCAGCGACTTCGGGATGCGCTTCTGGACGATGAAGATCACGAAGGGAATTGCAAAGGCAAAGCCCAGCATCCGGCCCAGAAAGCGGTGAATCCACTCCCACCAGAAGATGAGCTTGAATTCCTCTGCGCCCATCCAGCCGGAGAACTCCTGCTGATATTGCGGGATTTGCCGGTAAGCTTCGAACTCGGCCTGCCAGTCGGCGTCGGAAAGCGGAGGGATGATGCCCGATATCGGCTTCCAACTGGTGATGGAAAGGCCGGATTCCGTCAAGCGCGTCGCGCCGCCCACCAGCACCATGAGAAGCACCATGGCGGCAAGTACATAAAGCCATATGCGGACCGGACGAATGCGATCCTGATCTTGAATGGGAAGTGAAGCGACGGCAGTCACGGCGATACCGGGTTTTGGGAGATTGAACGATCTGCTAACGAGGGTGGCATTCAAATACAATATCCCCAATCGCCGCAGGCAGAGACCCCCATTGAACCAGCGTCAACGCAAAGCCGTCGGAACCGTGCTCACCGTCTTTTCGGTCATCGTCTGGGCGACGATCGCCATGTGGCTCTATGAATGGTTCCTCGTCGGCGCCTCGCCGATCTGGCACCTGATCTTCTTCGTGGGGTTTGGAATGGCGTGGATCTTTCCCGCAAGGATCATCATCCGGTGGATGGCGAAACCGGACGCCTAGGGCCCACGCCTAGCTGCCCGGGCCTCGGTCCAGCTTGGCAATCTGCGTGAACAGCGCGCCGGTCAGCAGAACATCGATATAGCGCGGGTCCTGGAAATTGCCGTTGAGCGAAATGCGCGGCAGGGCGTAGAAATCATTTGCGTGATGGGCGTAGAGGCCGCCGGGGATGGTGGTCACCGCCGTCTCGAATCCCGCCTCACGCGCCAGGCGATACTCCCGCTCGCCCGCCGCTCTCCTGCTTCCTATGGGATAAGAGAAATGACGAGGGGGAGCGCCCGTCCGTTCCCGGAGGGTTTCCGCAGACCGTATCATTTCCGCTCGAACCTCGTCCTCTGCGAGCTTTGAGAGTTCGTAGTGGTGAACGGTATGAGCGCCGATGGTACAGAGCTGTTCGTCCACAAATGTCTGAAGCTCGTCCCAATTCATGATGAGCGCGCGGCAATGTGCGTGAAGGTCCAGTCCGCTCGCTGCGGCCAGCGCGGATAGTTCCGCGAAGCGTTGGACCTCCGGGATTTGCCGGTAATGCCAATAGAGCCGATCGTATCTCGCCTGCTTCTCTTCGAGCGATGTGGCGTCGGCTGCAACGATATCCTCGAGGGCCTGCCACCAGACCTCCCCCTCGCCATCCACCAGCGCTGTCGGCACATAGAGCGTGAACGGCGCGTTGTGCCGTCGCAGCACTGGCAGGGCATGAATGAGATTGTCGCGGTAAGCGTCGTCGAAGGTCAGGACCACGAATGGCCTCCCCTGCCCTGAGCGCAGGCGCGTGACCGCTTCGTCCATCGGCACGATATCGAATCCAGCTGCGCGCGCCTTGACGATGACGTCCTCCAGGAAGCCTGGCGTCACCTGGAGGATCGCGTTTGGCGCGAAGGGAGCCGGTGGTTCAGGCAGAACACGGTGGAGCGTGAAGACGATCCCGCGACATGCCGAGAAGCGCCTTATGAGTGGCGGGAGATGGAGCGCCGACAGCACCTCGAATGCTGTCTTGAATACCCCGTATCGCGACACGTGCCCCTCCTGCTCAGGCGACCTGGGACCGGGCCGTTTCGCTTGTCACCATCATCACGGGCGAGAAGCCCAGCGCCTCGATTTCATTGCGCGTGCCCTCCACCGCAGCGCCTTCAGGGGCGATGAGGACGCAAGCACCCCCGGCCTCCGCGAAGACCGGGAGGGCCGATGTCATTCCCACCTTGCCTGTCACGATGATGACGGCCTCATAGATGTCATCGAGTGCATCGACCAGCGTTGCCGCTCGCTCGGTGTTCCGCTGCAGTGATGCGCCCTGCCCCCATGGCACAAAGGCAAAGCGCTCCTCGACCCCACGATGTACCACGTCGCCATAGTCCGCCTCTTCGGCGCAAAGATCGGTGAGGCCAAGCTCTATGCCCTGCTGGCGGCTGGCGGCGTCGATCTCGGCAACAGACTGACCATTCTCGATGAGCCGCGCGCTGAGCCGTTCGGCAAAGGCCATGCTTTCTTTCCAGCAATCGGTGGAGGCAATTACAACCCGCCGCGTTGCGCCGCCCATGATGGTTGCCGCGAGTGACTCCATTTCGATGTCGGTACGGGAGGGTGCGGGCGTTGTGACGCGGATCGGCTCCGGCGCCGGGATATCAACCTCCGCGGCTGGCTCGGCCGGGCCGCCTGGTTCCGGCGGAGCGACATCGTCATCTTCAGCGCGCGGCGGCGCGGAGACAGGCACCTTCTCAACCAGCGCGCGTCCCGACAGCAGTTCACGGAAAATAATCGCGCCGACCTGCAACGTAACCGACACGAAGCCCAGGGCGACGAGGATCAGCATGGTCTTGGGCGAGACCGGCGCCACAGCGGGCGCGGCTTGGCTCACGATGCGAACATCGGGAAGCGCGGAGTTGGCGTCAGAGCGTGCCGTGGCCTCCGAAAAGCGAAGGAGATAGGCGTTGAGCAGGTCGCGCTGCGCGGTGGCCTCGCGCTCGAGTTCGGCCAGGGTGACGCCTTCCCGGGTTGCCGATCCCGCCGTGATCTTGGCCCTCGCCAATTCATCCTGCAGCGATTGCTCGAGATCGGCTTCCAATTGCGCCTGACGTTCCAGAGCCTCGGCCACGCGGCGCCCTTCGGCTGCAATCTGGTTGTTGATCTCCCCTATCTGAGCGTCGAGTGCGCGGATCGTGGGGTGGTTGGAAAGCAATGTAGCCGAGCGCTGCGCCCGCTCACCCTGAAGGCGCGCCATTTCCTGGCTGAGCTGCTGGACGACAGGCGAGGCCTGCACCTCGGTCACCCCGCTCACCGACTGCCCGGATTCGAGGAGTGAGCGGATCAACTGCGCGCGCGTCTCCGCAGCGCTGCGCCGCTCGGCTGCCGCCGTAATCTGCGTCGCATAGTTGGAAAGCTGCTGATCTATCAGGCTCGTGTTGTTGGCGCCCATGAACAGATCGTTCTGGACGCGGAATTCAGCAACGCGGCGCTCGGCCGCCGCAACGCTTTCGCGCAGGCGATCGATTTCCTCTTCGAGCCAGGCAGTAGCCTCGACAGTGTCGGAGACCTGCTGGCCGGCGCGCCGGCTGAGATGGACGGCGGCAAAGGCGTTTGCGACGCGGGCGGCGAGTTCGGGGTCCTCCGAGCGGAAGGCGATCGAGACGAGGCGGGAGTTGCGCTCCTGGGCCACCGTCAGCCGGTCGTTGACTGCGGAAATGATCTTCTGCTCACTGGGCGCACTGCCCATTCCGATGAGCGAGAGCAGCCCGCCGCCACCCGAGAATTCGGCGACGTCGCGCAACCCGGTTTCCTCAATGACCGCAGCGATGGTGTCACGCGACTTGATGAGCTCGATCTGGCTCGCGACCGTCGCCTCATCAACGACGACCGACTGGCTGATGATATCGGTGGTGGCGCGGATAAAGGGATTGGCCCGCGGCTCGATAAGGATGCTTGCAGTCGACTCATAGAGCCGTGGCACGAACAGGAGCACGGTGTAGGTGACAGCGCACAAGATCAGCGTGACGAACAGGATACGCGGCAAACGCCCGATCACCGCACCCGCGATGACTCCGACGTCTATGCTGGCATCCGGCTGATCGGCTGGGGGCGCCGCAATACTCATGGAAAATGGGCCTTCTGTTCGAGCGTCACTTATCGCCTCCGTATGGTAAGCAATCAGTTAAGGAGCCCGCCAAATCCTCGTTGGATAAGGAGATTTTTAACCATAACGTGGGACTTCTGATCCACGTACCGGATCGGGAAGTGCCATGCGTCTTGCAAGATGGTTTCTGCTGCTATTGCCGCTACTGGCAGCCGCCTGCGCGCACAGCCCCTCGACTTATCTCGTCGAACAGACCGGACCCTATGCGCTCGACAGCGGCGATGTGCTGCGCGTGTCGGTCTATGGCGAACCCGATCTCTCCAACACCTATCGAATCGATGACGCCGGCGCCATCTCTTTGCCGCTCATCGGCATGGTGCAGGCGCGGGGCAAGACGACCGACATGGTTGCGGCCGACATCACCGGAGCGCTGGCCAATGGCTTCATGCGCAGCCCCAACGTCGCCGTGGAAGTTGCTGAATACAGACCCTTCTTCATCCAGGGAGCGGTCCGGAACTCCGGCCAGTTCGGCTATATTTACGGCATGACGGTCCGTGCCGCGATCAGTGCCGCGGGCGGGCATACCGAAACCGCCAACCGCAACAATGCCATCCTCTACCGCCGCCAGGGCGACGCCATGGTCAAGGGCACTGTGGGGCTCGATTTCCCCATCCTGCCCGGCGATACCATCGTCATCTCCGAACGCTGGCTGTGATGGCGCCCGATACGCCGATGCGTATCCTGCAGGTCATGCGCGCACCGGTGGGCGGACTTTTCCGCCACGTCACCGATCTCACCGAGGCATTGGCAGGCATGGGCCACGAGGTAGGGCTGGTGGTCGACAGCCTCGCTGGAGATACACAGACCGAGTCGCGGCTTCAATCTCTTGCCGCCTTTGCGAAGCTGGGCATTCACCGGATGCCGATGCCGCGCGTTTTGGGGCTCGATGACCTGCGGACACCCCTGCGGATTCGGAGACTGGCGCGCGAACTGGATGTCACGATCCTTCACGGCCATGGCGCGAAGGGTGGTTTCGGCGCGCGGCTTGCGGGCCTGGGGGAGCGCGACGTTTCCACTCTCTATACGCCGCATGGCGGTGTCCTTCACTTCGACGCCAGAACCCCGTCCGGTGCGGTGTTCATGACCATAGAGCGCGCCCTGCTTGGGGCGACCGGCGCCATCGTATTCGAAAGCGCCTATGGACAACGGGTGTTCTCGGAAAAGATCGCCGAGCCCAAGTGCCGGAATCTCGTTGTCCATAATGGCGTGCGGCCCTCGGAATTCGAGCGCATCGATACCGCCGAAGACGCGGCCGATTTCGTGTTTGTCGGCGAACTGCGCCTGCTCAAGGGCATCGATCTCCTCATCGAGGCGCTCGCCAGGCTCGACCGCCCTGCAACCCTGATCGTTGCCGGAGACGGGCCCGACAAGGCGCAGATGGAGGCGCTTGTTGCCAGTCACGATCTGGGTGCGCGCGTTACGATGGCCGGCGTTCGCCCCGCCCGTGAGATGTTTGCCCGCGCGCGCTGCGTCGTCGTTCCGTCGCGGGCGGAGTCCCTGCCCTATGTCGTACTTGAAGCCGCCGCAGCCGGCAGGCCGGTGATAGCGACGGATGTCGGCGGTATCGGCGAAATTTTCGGCCCTACCCGCAACAGCCTAATCGCGCCCGGCTCAGCAGATGCGCTGCGCGCAGCCATGCAGTCGTGGCTCGATGATCCCGCTCCCATGACCGCCGAAGCCGCCACCCGCCGCGATCATGTCGCGCAGAATTTCTCCGTCGAGCGCATGGCCGGGGAAATCGAGCAGCTTTACCGGACGCTTCTGCACAGCAGGTAGAACGGTTTAGCCGCAGCGCTTTCACCGAGTTTTCACACCTCTGGGCCCATTCTTGCCGACCAGGGCACAATGTGGGGAAGAGGTGCGCGTTTCAGATGTTCCGGGTCGATCCCAAACAGGCCGTTATCGATCATCTCAACGGCGAGGCGCAAAAGCCCAGAGGCGGCTTGACGCCAGAGGCTGAGGCGATTGCTTCGCGTCCGGTCGAAACCGGCTATTCACACACGGTCATTTCAGGCTTCGCACAGGCAGTCGAAGCTGCGCTTCTCGCCGTGCTGGGCCTCGGCATTTTCGCTGTCTATGTCGAAGGCACAACACCGGAGTTCTACATCCCGCTCATCCTGGGTGCGGTGTTGCTCGCCAACATTGCCTTCAATGTCACGCGCACGCACCGCATGCCGGCCTATCGCACGGTCGCCAAGCAGCTTCTGCGCGTCCTTGGCGGTTGGACGGCGGTCTTCTTCGTACTGATGGTGGGCCTTTTCCTGTTCAAGGCCAGCGATCAGGTTTCCCGTGTCTGGCTCGTTACCTGGTATGGGTCCGGCGCCGTGGCTTTGATCGCCTACCGGCTGGCGCTGCGCGGTCTCGTATTGCATTGGTCGGCGACGGGGCGGCTCAAGCGCCGGACGGTGATCGTGGGTGGCGGCGAGGCCGCGGCAACGCTGATCGATGCCATCAACAAAAGTGGCAGCGGCGACATCGAACTGGTCGGCCTGTTCGACGACCGTGACGGTGAGCGCTCGCCGGATCAGGTGAAGGGGCTGCGCAAGCTCGGCCGCGTTGCGGACCTCGTTGAATTCTCGCGCCGGGCCAAGATCGATCTCGTCATCGTTTCCATGCCACTCTCGGCGGAAGCGAGGGTGTTGGAAATGCTGCGCCAGCTCTGGGTGCTGCCTGTCGATATCCGGCTCTCGGCGCATATGAGCAAGCTGCGCTTCACCGACAAGACCTATTCCTATGTCGGCGATCTGCCCGTCTTCGACATGGCCGACCGGCCGATTTCGGACTGGAACCTCGTCTTCAAGTGGGTGTTCGACAAGACCGTCGCCATCGGCGCCCTGATCCTGCTCTCGCCGGTCATGATCGGCACGGCCATCGCGGTCAAACTGACCAGCAAGGGGCCGGTGTTCTTCAAGCAGAAGCGTCACGGCTTCAACAACGAGCTGATAGAGATCTACAAGTTCCGCTCTATGTACACCGACTTGTCGGACGCCCAGGCCTCCAAGCTTGTCACCCGCGACGACCCGCGGGTCACACCGGTGGGGCGCTTCATCCGCAAGACCTCCATCGATGAACTCCCCCAGCTTTTCAACGTGCTCCGAGGTGAACTGTCCGTTGTCGGTCCGCGTCCGCATGCGCTGGAAGCCAAGGCTGCCAATACGCTCTATCATGAGGCTGTTGACGGGTATTTCGCGCGCCACAAGGTGAAGCCCGGCATTACGGGCTGGGCGCAGATCAACGGGTGGCGCGGCGAGACCGACACAGTCGACAAGATCATGCAGCGTGTCGATCATGATCTCTACTATATCGAGAACTGGTCGGTCCTGCTCGATCTCTACATCCTCGTCATGACCCCGGTCTCGCTGGTCACCAAGCGCGAGAACGCGTTTTGACGGCGATTGCCTCAGGCGCACCCGGCCGCTCGAGCGTTGGCCGGGCCTATTTCACCGCCCGGATGCAGGCGCTGCTAAGAGTGCTCGTCGCGTTGTGGATATTCTCCGGCGCGTTCGTTCTGATCGAGCCCTCGCCCTACGAGGTGATGTTCATCGCAGCATTCGGCGTTGCGCTTGCTGGCGCGCTAAAGCTCCATCGCAACACGCTGCCCCTACTGGCGCTTGTGCTGCTGTTCGTTCCGTTCGCACTGATCGCTGTGTTCCAGGTGCGGTACTTGGACGTCTCCGACGCCCTGCTCTTCACTCTCGTCACCATCTTCCTGATGATCACGAGCTATTTCGTCGCGAATTTCGTGGCGCAGTCCCCGCTCGATCACATGCGCCTGATCGGCAAGGCGTATATTGCCGCCGCCCTAATCGCTTCGATCGTTGGGACGCTCGCTTATCTCGGCCTTCTGCCGGGGGAAGGCATCTTCCTGCTCTACGGCCGCGCCAAGGCCTTCTTCAAGGACCCCAACGTCTTCGGGCCCTTCCTCATCCTCCCGGCCATGTTCGTGCTGCAGCGGGCGCTGCTGGGAACGCCCAGGCAGGCCTTCTTAGGCGGTGCGATTTACCTCGTGCTGTTCGTGGGCGTCTTCGTTTCCTTTTCGCGCGGGGCCTGGGGCCATCTGGCTGCGTCCTCCGCGCTCGTCTTCTTTCTGTGCTTTTTCCTGGAGGCGCGCGCGCAGGACAAGGTGCGCATGCTGTTGCTCGCGCTCGGCGGCGTCATGCTGCTTGCGGCGGCGCTGATGGCCCTATTGAGCATAGAGTCGGTCTCCGAGCTGTTCGTCCATCGTTTCTCGCTGACACAGAGCTACGATACGGGCGAAACGGGCCGGTTCGGGCGCATTGGCTATGCGCTCGACCTCGCGCTCGTCAATCCCTGGGGGCTGGGGCCTCTGGAGTTTTCCTATCTCCGGATCACCGAACTCCCCCACAACACCTATATCAACGTGATCCACGCCTATGGGTGGGGCGGCGCCTTTGCATATTTCGTGCTTGTGGGGATGACCCTGTGGCGCGGAATGTCGGCTCTGGCGCGCCGTTCGCCGAACCGGCTTTTGCTGATCCCCGTCTTCTCCACAGTGGTGCCGCTCTTCCTCCTTGCCGGTATCATCGACACGGACCACTGGCGGCACTGGTTCCTGCTGGTTGGCCTGGTCTGGGGCATCACTGCGGGCTACGACGCAGTCGTACCCGATCAGAAGCGGCGGCGCTTGCAGGTCTGAGGCGTCAGGACGACATCCTCCGGAACAGCCAGACGATCCCGACGATGACTGTCACCGCGACCAGGATCCAGAACAGGACCACCAGGGCGAATGCCCCCAATATTGCGCCAATCGTGTCCCAAAAGCCGAGGGTTCCGATCAGCAGCGCAAGCAAAAGTATAAAAATGATAGGCACGATCCGAGCTCCCGCGTTTCCTTCGCTATCGGAAAACGGGCGTTCGGCGCTGAGGGTTCCAGTTGGCGGCGATGCGGGATTTATCCCCAAATCCGCTCTTGAACTCCGCGCCGCAATTATATACGTGAAAGCCCAGTCGGGGCGTAGCGCAGCCTGGTAGCGCATTTGTCTGGGGGACAAAGGGTCGTCGGTTCAAATCCGGCCGCTCCGACCATTCAAACCCCACGGGTCCCGTGGGGTTTTCGCTTTTCTGGGCCAATATCGACCACCGCCCTCCGGGGCTTCCTGCCGGCAGGATTGGCCCGGCTTGCTCTCCCATATTTGAACCGTGCTCGGCGGCAACCAAAGCCGGCCTTCTGCATTCCTGTGCCACGGGGGCATATGGTCAAACAGGAGGACCCAATGAACACCATTACGAAGCTCTTTGCTGCTGCTGCTCTTCTCGCCTCAACGTCTACTGCCGTGCTCGCTCAGGGTGACGCCGGCGCAGGTGCGGGCGCATCTGGCGACGTCAATGTCAACGCCGGCAATAGCGGCGTGGGTGTTGGCGTCGGCGGTGATGCTGGTGCTAACGCCAACAGCAATGCCGGCGGTGCGAACGCATCCGGCAATGTCAACGCGAATGCCGGTGCTTCTGCCGACGGCAGCATCAATTACGGCTCGATCATCTCGGAGTTGCGCACTTCGAGCGTAACGGCGGCCGATATCGAGGGTCTGGATGCGACTGCCAACATCCAGATCGTGACGCTGTCGGAGTTGCGCGGCAATGCGGCTGAGAACGCTTCTGGTCTCGATGAAGCGCTGAGCTCGCTCGAAACCTCGATGGAAGAGCTGCGTACCGCAATGGAAGCCAACACCGAGATTTCGGCCGCTCTTGAAGCGGAAGGCTATACGATGGACGACGTTGTTGCGGTGACCATCGGCACGGATAACAGCGTCACGATCGTTGTCGACGACGCTGCCTGATCCGGCTCCAACCATAAGGAGGGCGGCCCTCCGGCCGCCCTTTTTTCATGCCATGATTTCAGTTGCATCTTGCCGCCCGAATGGCATCCTTCCCCAGCTACGGCACGAGGAGAGTGTGATGCGACTGACTGCGTTTTCGATCGGGTTGGGTGTCATTGGTGCAATCGCCACGACGGGTGCGAATGCACAGGAGGATCTGCGCTGGTTCAACGCTATCTATGAAGGGGAAGCGAGTCTTGTGTACGGCGTGCCCGAGACCAGCTTCGCTCCGATCGCCTTCCGATGCACTGCCGGAGAGGCAGACGCCGGATTCACTTATGAGCATGAGCCGATCGACGCCAGCGACGGCGTGGAGGTCACTGTCACCCTTCAGGCGGGGGATATCGAGGTCCCCATCCAAACCACCGGAATACGGCTCGAGATGGACGATCTTTTCATTCTCGAGGGGACCACACCGCTCGATGATCGATTGATCGACCTTCTCACCTCACAAGGGACCCTGCTGGTCTTCGTTGAGGACGGCGCTGAGGAATATCCGCTGGAGGGCGCGCGGGAGGCGGCCAAGGGCTTTGTCAAAGCCTGCTCGTAGCGAAAAATCAAAGACGCAAAGCCATGACTCTGTTAGGGACCGGCGGACTGCCGGTCTAAGGGGGAGGTTTGGCGATGTCGGATTGGCAAGGGGTGCGGTCTGCTCTGAGGCTCTGGGAGGGTCTCGAGGACGGCACGCCGGTTCTCATCAATCTCTCTGAAAACCACACCTTCCGGATCGACCGGGAGGACGGGGGCCGCTCTATCCTGCGCGTTCACCGGCCAAACTACCACACCAGGCTCGCGATCGAGAGCGAACTCGCCTGGATGCGAGCGCTGCGCAGCGACGCAGGGCTATTCACGCCGCGGCCGGTGCCGGGCCGCAACGGCCAATATGTACAGCAGTCACCTTTCGAGGGCCCCGATGATTTCCGGCATATGGTGGTCTTCGAGTTCGAAGCCGGTGCCGAACCGGTGGTGGAGGACGATCTTTCGCCTGTGTTCGTTCAGCTCGGGGCACTCGCGGCACAATGTCATGCGCATGTCGAGCGGTGGACGCCCCCTGCCCCATTCGAGCGCCAGACCTGGACCGCCGAGGCCATTCTGGACCCGGACGCGATCTGGGGGGATTGGCGGGACGCCCCTGGGGTCGAGGGTCCCGTCCGCAGGCAACTCGATGACCTCGACGGGGAGCTGCGCAGGAAGCTCTTCGCCTATGGCCGTGGGCGCGACCGGTTCGGGCTCATTCACGCCGACATGCGCCTCGCCAATCTGCTGGTCGAGGATGGAGTCACCCGGATCATCGACTTCGACGATTGCGGCTTTTGCTGGTTCGGTTACGACTTCGCGGCAGCTATCTCCTTTTTTGAGGACAGCGACACGGTCCCTGCCCTGCGCGCGGCCTGGCTCGAAGGCTATCGACGCCACCGCGCTTTCTCGCAGGAAGACGAGACGATGCTCGATACGCTGGTCATGCTGCGGCGCATGGCGTTGCTTGCCTGGAGCGGGTCTCACGCCGAGACCGAACTGGCCCAGAGCATCCACGGCACCTACGCGCAGGGAACGGCAGAACTGGCCGAACGCTATCTCCGGACCGGGTCCATCGATCGTCAGTCGTAGAACAAGGACACTCTCTGACCACCGATCTCGTGGACGTTGATGTCCATGTCATAGATCGCCTTGAGCGCTTCGGGATTGATGATTTCCTCGGTCGTTCCCTGCCGCACCACTTTGCCGTCGCGCATGGCGACGATGTAGTCCGAATACCAGGAGGCGAAATTGATGTCGTGCAGAACGAGCACCACCGTCTTGCCCAGCTCGCGCGACGCCTTTTGCATGAGCTTCATCATGCCCATGGCGTGCTTCATGTCGAGATTGTTGAGCGGTTCGTCGAGCAGCACATAGTCCGTGTCCTGACACAGCACCATGGCCACGAAGGCCCGCTGGCGCTGCCCGCCGGAAAGCTCGTCGAGGAAGCGGTCGGCAAGGTCGGTGAGGTTCAGGTAATCAAGTGAGCGATCAATATGGTCCTTGTCCTCAAGGGTCAGCCGGCCCTTCGAATAGGGATAACGCCCGAACGAGACGAGGTCGTGCACCGTCAGCCGCGCGGTCATGTGGTTGTCCTGCCGAAGAATTGACAGGCGGCGGGCGAGTTCGTCACTGCGGGTCGTTGTGACGTCCAGCCCGTCGATCGTCACCGCGCCTGCATCCATGCCGAGCAGACGGCTGATGATCGAGAGGAGCGTCGATTTGCCTGCGCCGTTGGGACCGATGATCGAAGTAATCCCGCCCTGCGGCAGGTTGATCGATACGCCGTCGACGACAGCGGTTTCTCCGTAATATTTCTTGACGCCGGTGGTGATTATCATCGTCGGGCGGCTCCCCGAATTACGAGTAGAATGAAGACGAGTCCGCCGAGGAACTCGATGATGATGGAGAGCGCGGTATCGAAAGCGAAGACCCGCTCGAACAGCGTCTGCCCGCCAATGAGGCAGATAACCCCGAGCAATACGGCAGCAGGCAAGATGTATTTGTGCCGGCTATTGCCGATCATCATGTGTGCAAGGCTAGCGACCAACAGGCCGAAGAAGGTTCTCGGCCCGACGAGAGCGGTCGAGACCGAGACGAGAACGGACACGGTCACGAGAATGAGAACCACCGTCCTTTTGTAGTCGACGCCCAGATTAATCGCCGTGGCCTTGCCCAGTGTGAGCACATCGAATGTATGACGGATATGCCATAGCACGAGAGTGACGACGGCCGTAATGCCCAACGACACCCCGAGCAGCGATGGATCGACGCGGGTGAAGCTCGCGAACAGGGTATCCTGAAGCACCTGAAAGGCGTTCGGGTCGAGCAGGCGCTGCATGAAATTCGACAGGCTGCGGAAAAAGATGCCGAACACGATCCCGACCAGAACGAGCAGGTGCAGGCTCCGCTCGCCCGAGAGGAACAGCCAGTAGAACAGGATCCAGGAGAATCCGACCATCAGCACGAGCTGGATGAAAAAGCCAACATGCGTGTCCATCACCAGCAGCATGTGCGTGCCGATGAAGAAGACCACGCCGGTCTGGACGAGAATATAGAGCTGGTCGAACCCCATGATGGCTGGGGTCAGAATCCGGTTGTTGGTGACCGTCTGGAACAGCACGGTCGCGACGGCGATTGAGAAGGCCACGAGCAGCAGGGAGAGGAGCTTGCGACCGCGGAACTGGAAGACGAAGCCCCAATTGCCTTTGACGTCCAGTGTCATGAACAGCACGATTGAGACCAGCGCGAGGGCTGCCAGGATCGTCAGGACCACCGCCGGACGGCTCATCTGCAGGTTAGGCAGCTGCATTGTACCGCCTTCTGAGGAGCAGATAGAGGAAGACACCGGAACCGATGACACCGACCACGACACTGATCGGGATTTCGTAGGGATACCGTATGACGCGACCCAGAATGTCGCATGCCAGGACGAAGGCGGCGCCGAAGATCGCCACCCAGGGAACAGTCCTGCGCATGTTGTCGCCGATCATCAGGCTTACAACGTTCGGAATAATCAGTCCCAGGAACGGGATCGAGCCCACCGAAACGAGAACCACGGCGCTGACGATCGAGACGATGACCAGCCCAAGCGTCATCACCGCCTTGTAGTTCAGCCCCAGATTGGTGGTGAAGTCGCGGCCCATGCCAGCCACAGTGAACCGGTCCGCTGCGATATAGGCGAGGATTGTGCCGCCGAGGCCGATCCAGAGCAGCTCATAGCGCCCGCGGAGCACGCCGGAGAAATCACCCATTTCCCACGCGAGCAGCGAGGGCAGCAGGTTGAACCTATAGCCGAAGAAGGTGGTGATGGCGGAAATGACCCCACCCAGCATTATGCCTACCAGCGGCACAAGCAGCACATCGCGCAGCGGCACGAAGCGGAGGATGCGAAGGAAAAGCGCAGTGCCTAAAAGCGCAAAGCCGGCGGACACGACCATCTTGCCCATCAGGGGCCAGGCCGGCGCGAATATCGTCACGACCAGAAAGCCCAGCGATGCGGATTCCATGGTGCCCGCAGTCGAGGGCTCCACAAACCGGTTGCGCACAATCATCTGCATCACCAGCCCGGAAATGGCGAGCGAAGACCCCGCAAGGATGATTGCCAGAGTGCGGGGAATACGGCTGATGAGCAGAACTTGCGTGGCCCTGTTCTCAGGGTCGGGCGACATCAACGTGGCCAGCGACACGTCGCTGACGCCGATGAACAGGCTGACGATCGCGAGAATGACCGTAACGAGAATGCCGAGCGCCAGAAGCCGCAATGTGCGTAGTCCGTAAGGTGTGAGGAGTGGGCCCGGCAGCCTGTGCCACCGGGCGCCCTAAAGCAGATCAGGAAGCGCTGAAGCCTTCGATCACCTGGTCGAGCATAAGCATCAGGCCGTTATAGCCGTGCATGGTGATGTAGGCGGCCTGCGGATCGAGGAAGATCATCTGATCGTTCTGCCAGAAGGTGGTCTGGTGGATCAGCTCGTTGTCGAGCAACTGGCGTGCTGCACCCTCATTACCAACACCGGCGTCACGATCGATGACGAACAGCCAGTCGGGATTGGTTTCGAGCAGGTACTCAAAGGAGATTGCATCACCGCCGTGGTCGCTGTCATCGACGCTGTCGAACACGGAGGGCATGCCGAGCTCGTTATAGACCCAGGCGACGCGGGAGTCGGGGCCGTAGATGCCAATGCTGCCGGCATTGGTTACGACCACAAGCCCGGTGCCCTTGTCGGCAACCAGTGCCCTGGCTTCTTCGACCTTGGCGTCGAGTTCGGCGATAAGCTCGGCGGCGCGATCCTCGACCTGGAAGATTTCGCCCAGCGTCGTCAGGTTAGACTTCACGCCGTCGACAATGCCTTCGACATTGCTGATGGTCATGTCGATCGTCGGCGCGATCTCCGAAAGCGTCGGGTAGGACGTTGCCGAACGGGACGCCACGATGACGAGATCGGGTTGAGCTGCCGCGATCCCTTCGACGTCGGGTTCAAACAGCGAGCCAACATTGGCCACGCCTTCCGGAACGCTGCCGGCGAGATAGCCGGGCACGTTGGAGCCGGGCACGCCATCGACTTCGACGCCGAGGGCGGTCAGGTTGTCGAAGGCTGCCCAGTCGATGACGTAGACCGTCTCGGGCACGCCATTGATCGTGGTTTCACCCTGGGGGTGCGTAACGGTCAGGTCCTGCGCCATGGCTCCAGCGGTGAGGGCGAGCGACACGGCAGCGGCGGACAAAAGCGCGGGTATACGGATTGAATTGACGACGTTCACTGTGATGTCCAATCATGTGAATGGCAAGGACGTCACAGCCAGTCAAACTTAACCTAACTGTGACAGTCAGGTTTCCTAATGCGGCATCACGCAGGCGTCAACAGATATATGACTGCTGATCTCATGTTAAATATTGCCGCAGACGAAGCTGGCGCCGGCGCTCAATCCTGCCGGACCCGGGTGAGCGTGTCCCGGCATTCGACCAGCGTCTGAAGGACATTTTGCAGCCGCGCGCGCTGCTCGTCACTCAGGCCGGGCGCGGGGTGCGGATGGGCCTCCTGGGCCTCAACGTCCACGATGCCGATGCTGTCCGCGCCATTGTGGCTGGCGGCGGGTTGGGTGTCCTGCTGCGGCGCTACCGGGTGAACTGCCCCCGTTTCGCCGATGGCGACCACATGACGCGCGCCCTGCTCCTTGAGGATGCGCTGGACGCCCTTGATGGTGAAGCCCTGGTCGTAGAGCAGGTGGCGGATGCCTTTGAGCAGTTGAACATCGTCCGGGCGGTAATAGCGCCGCCCGCCGCCGCGCTTGAGCGGCTTGATCTGGGAGAACCGCGTTTCCCAGAAACGCAGCACATGCTGAGGTAGATCGAGTTCTTCCGCCGCTTCGGAAATGGTCCGGAAGGCGTCTGGCGATTTGTCCAACGCAGTGCCCCGGTTAGTGAAAAGTCCTTATTTTGCGGACCGAACCATAGATTTGTTGATCTTGGTTTTCAAGACGTTGGACGGTTTGAACACAAGAACCTGCCGCGGGAGGATGGGCACTTCCTCGCCAGTCTTGGGATTCCGGCCCACTCGCTCGTTTTTGGAACGGACCTGAAACGAGCCAAACGAGGACAGCTTGACGTTGTCTCCCGACGAAAGCGCATCTGAAATGATCTGGAGAACCCGTTCGACGAGTTCCGCCGATTCGGTTCGCGACAGGCCCACAGCCTGATAGACGGCCTCGGCCAGATCGGCACGTGTTACGGTCTTACCGGACATTGCTCTCCCCTCATCCCGCAGGATGGAACCGACCTCACATTTCAAATACTTAACGAGGAAATGGGGGCCGGGTCAACGGCTACCAGCGAATGAGCGCAGCGCCCCAGGTAAAGCCGCCGCCCATTGCTTCGATCATTACAAGGTCGCCGGACTTGATCCGCCCGTCGCCTGCTGCCACCCAAAGCGCGAGCGGGACCGAAGCCGCAGAGGTGTTCGCGTGCAGGTCGACCGTCACGATCGTCTTTGTATCGGGGATGCCGAGTTTCTTGCCGGCCGCGTCGATGATGCGCTTGTTGGCCTGATGCGGCACGAACCAATCGAGGTCTTCCGTCGTGCGCCCGGTCTTGTCGAGCACGTCCTCGATCACGTCCGAAATCATCCCGACTGCGTGCTTGAAGACTTCCTTGCCCTCCATGCGCAGATGGCCGATCGTCTGGGTCGAGGACACCCCGCCATCGACATAGAGCTTGTCCCAGTGCGAGCCATCCGTGCGGAGGCTCGAAACGAGCACGCCCTTTTCCGGCGCGTCGTCGGGAACCTCCTGGGCCTCGAGGATCATCGCCCCTGCCCCATCACCAAAGAGAACGCAGGTGGTGCGGTCGTTCCAGTCGAGCAGGCGCGAGGCCGTTTCGGCGCCGATGACGAGGGCGCGTTTGGCCATCCCGCTCTTGAGATAACCGTCGGCAGTCGCGACCGCAAAGACGAAGCCCGAGCAGACCGCCTGAATGTCGAATGCCATGCCGTGCGTCATGCCTAGCTTGTGCTGGAGCAGCGCCGCGCTCGCCGGAAAGGTGCGATCCGGCGTCGTCGTCGCAAAGACGATGAGGTCAATATCGGCCGGTGTCATACCCGCCTTCTCCAGCGCGATCCGGGAAGCGTGAAGCGCTAGGTCCGAGGTCATTTCTCCCTCGGCGGCGACGTGGCGCTGCCGGATGCCGGTACGCTGGACGATCCACTCATCGGAGGTATCGACGGTTTTGGAGAGTTCGTCATTTGTAATGACGCGCTCGGGCAGGTAGCCGCCCACGCCGCGGACGACGGACTGGATTTTGGTCACGCTGACGGTGCCTCCGATTGTTCCTGTTGCGCCGGGAAGTCACCCGGCTTCATGCGCGCCAGCCCCTCGCCGATCTTCTCGATCAGGTCGTTGCGGGCCATGTCATAGGCA
Organism: uncultured Pelagibacterium sp.; assembly: GCA_964429025.1. Classification (GTDB taxonomy): domain Bacteria; phylum Pseudomonadota; class Alphaproteobacteria; order Rhizobiales; family Devosiaceae; genus Pelagibacterium. Next base: position 5,939 of record CAYSBF010000021.1, on the reverse strand, counting down.
AGACCCAGCGCGCTCTTGTAGCCGATCTCGTCCGTGCCGCCATGACTCTTGATTACGACGCCATTGAGGCCGAGAAAGACGCCGCCATTGACGGTGCGCGGGTCCATCTTGCTGCGGATTGCGGACAGGCCCTGATAGGCCAGGAGAGCGCCGAGGCGGGAGAGGAAATTGGCCTTGAGCGCATTGCTCAAATAGGTGCCGATCTGGCGCGCCGTGCCTTCGGCGGTCTTGAGGGCGATGTTGCCCGTAAATCCTTCCGTCACGACGACGTCCACAGTGCCCTTGCCCAGGTCATCACCCTCGACGAAGCCGTGATAGGAAAAGCCGGCGCCGCTTTTCTCGCTCAGGAGCTTGGCGGCGTCCTTGACCCATTCATTGCCCTTGGCTTCCTCGACGCCGACATTGAGAAGTCCGACGGTCGGACTTTCCATGTCGAACAATGCTCGCGCCAGGGCTGCGCCGAGAATGGAAAAATCGACAAGCTGCCCGGCGTCCGCACCGATGGTCGCGCCGACATCGAGCACGATGATGTCCGCGCGCAGTGTCGGCCAGATGGCCGCGATCGCAGGACGGGAGATGCCTTCCATCGGCCGCAGGCAGAATGTAGCCATGGCCATGAGCGCGCCGGTGTTGCCGCCGGAAATGGCGACTTGCGCTTCACCATCCTTGACGGACTGGATGGCGGCCCACATCGAGGAATTGCCCTTGCCCTTGCGAAGAGCCTGGCTGGGCTTTTCCTCCATCGTGATCACGGTCTCTGCGTGCCGGATCTGAGAGACGGGGCGGAGCTCCGGGAACTCGTTGAGGAGCGGCTCGATAACGTCCTGACGGCCATGAAAAATGAAGCGCGCATTGGGCCGCTCGCGCAGCAGCAATTTGGCCCCGTGGATCGGCGCGCGCGGTGCGTTATCTCCGCCCATGGCGTCAACGGAGATCGTTATTGTCCCACTCATCGTCTGCCTGTTCGTCTGCCCAAATTTTATGCGCGGGCGCCCCACCCGGGGCCACCTTACCCAAGGATGTCCCGCACGCAAGCGGATTACGCCCTGCTCTCAATCCTTTTTCAGGGCCTTCAACGCGGCGAAAGGGGAGAGTTCGGCGGGGTCGTCCCCTGCCCCTTCGGGGGGCAGTTCCGCGCCCGGAATGCGGGGATAAAGATCGATCGCGAGCGCGAAGACCTCCGTCACAAGATCCGACAGATCGATCTCCTCACCTTCGAAATAGTCCGGAAAGTCATCGTCTTCAAGATTCACGAACACTTCGGCGCCGGCGCTGTGCTCGGATGCCTCGTCGCGGCCGGGAAGGTAGACCCTGTCCACCGTCTCGCGGATGGACTGGTTCACGGGCTCCCCGGTCACGACGCATGGCTGGACCACTTCGCCCCACACCTCACCCTGTGCACGTATGCCGCCGCGAAAGCGCGTTGCGGTGACTCTTGCGCCGAAGGACGGCACGGCATCGACGCGGAAGCGCTGTGCAAGATGCTGGCGCTGGTCCTCGTCCGCCGCGATTTCGACCACCCGGCCGGCTGCGGGGATCTTGTCGACGCGCACGCGCGCATCGAGGTCCAGTTCATCGGGACGGCGTGTCACTTTGGGTCACCGAATGTCACCTTGCCTGCCATGATGTCCTCGACCGGCTGGGTCGAGAGCAAATCCTCGTTGAGCAGGATGTAATCGACAAAAGCGGCAAGAGCGGGATGTTCCTTGCCTTCATGGAAATTGCGCGAGACGACACCTTCCAGAGCGCCGCGGTCCCCGCCGTCCAGCGCCGCTGAGAGATTGGACAGCATGCCGTAAAAGAGGGCGCCCATCTTCTCGATCCGCTTAGGCACCGACAAATCCCCCACGCCCATCTCGCGCAGCGAGCGGTCCATGTCGTGGAAGAAGCAGTCGAACACGCTTTGGGCGAAGTCCCTGGTCGTCTTCTCGGAGGTCCGCAGGCGCCGGAAAACGAGCGCGGCATGGAGGGAAATCATGTCGAAGCGGCCCGTAAGTGTGTCGGGCACGCCCCACTGGGCATAGAAAATCTCGCGCCGGGATTGCGCCACAATGGCATTGTAGACGGCGTAAACCGGTTCGGAGAGGGTCGATTTTCTAAACAGGGAAAAGATCATTCCTGAGCCTTGCAACAGGGATCGGCGCGGGCTGGACAAGCCGTGACGGGCTTTTGACCCGGGCATGCCGCAAACGACAATTTTGTTTGCTCGCTTGCCAGAACGGCCCTTGGAAAGCTAAACAACACGCTCGCCCCGGCACCGCGTCGCGAGGCTATAGTCGAGAGCCAAGAGGAAAGTCAATTCCATGACCCTGCGTTCCGCCCTTGTCCGCCTGTCTCCAATTGCCGCGGCACTGGCTATGGGCCTCACCCTTTCGGCTTGCTCGGGCACCGGGCTCATCGCAACGCGTACGCAGGGCTATGCCATTCCCGCCGATGCCGTGCAGCAGATCCGGCCGGGCGTCAGTGCAGACCTCGTGCGCGTCGTGCTCGGTTCACCCCAAACGACAAGCACATTCGGCAATGAGACGGCCTGGTACTATGTCGAGACCAAGGTTAACCAGACGGCTTTCGGGCTGACGACCATTCAGGACCGTACCGTGCTGGCGGTCTATTTCGATCGCAACAATCGCGTGGTCGACCGCGCTGTCTATACGCTGCAGGATGGCCGCGTGTTCGCCGTCGAGCAGCGCCGCACGCCGTCCTTCGGCGAAGATCGCACCTTCGTTCAGTCGCTGCTGGGGTCGGTTACGGCGTCGTAACTGCCCGCTGCGCCCGGCGGCGGCGCAGGTCCGCCCATGCGAGCAGGATCAGTGCTGCGGCAACAACCGGCATCACCATGACATTGATGGCTTCCCAGCCAATGGTGTGGAGCAGGACGCCTGCGCCGATGGAGGCCAGTGCCATGGTGCCGAACACGAGCTGTTCGTTGAGCGCCTGAACCTTGGCGCCCTCTTCGGGCCGGTATGCCTTTGTGAGCATGACCGTTGAGCCGATGAAGCCGAAATTCCAGCCGACACCCAGAAGGACCAGTCCGATGTCGAAATGCAGCGTGGTGGTGCCCGAAAGGGCTGTCGAGGCGCTGCCCAGGATCAGCACCAGACCAATGCCCACGGTCAGATGCGTGCCGATCCGGTTGATGATCGAGCCGGTGATGAAGCTCGGCGCGAACATCGCCACGATGTGCCACTGGATGGCGTTTGCCGCCTCCCCGGTCGTGTGACCGCAGATGATGACCATGGCGAGCGGGGCGGCGACCATGACGAAAGTCATCAGCGAATAGCTCGCCATGCCGGTCAGGATCGGGACGAAGATGTCGGGCTCGCGGATAAGCTCCCTTATCGGCCGGCCGGTCTCGCTGGCAGGACGCTTCGGCTCCCCCTTTGGCAGGCGGGTGAAGGACAACAGCGCGATCGAGACACCGCATACACCGGCAAGGGCAAGGAAGGACCCGGTATAGGGCGCGTCGGCGACAGTACCGGCCGTCATTGAGGCCAGGCGCGGGCCGAGGAATCCGGCGAGGACGCCGCCGAACATGACCCACGACACGGCGCGCGCCTTGAGCTCGGAAGGAACGCTGTCAGCCACGGCAAAACGGTATTGCTGCCCGAAGGCCCCTGCTGCTCCAATGAGCAGCATCGCGCCCGAAAAGATCAGGAAGCTGTGGAGATAAAGCCCGAAGGCTGCCAGCAAGCCCCCGGTGGCGGCAATAGCAGCGCCCAGGACAAACCCCCTGGTGCGCCCGAGCCTGTGAAGGATGATGGCTGCCGGGCCCGCCATCAGCGCCACGCCCACAATCATCACAGTGGTCGGGACGGTGGCAAAGGACGGATCGATGGCCAGCGTCGCGCCTGCCAGAGCACCCACCGCCATCACCATGCCCTGCGCAGAACCGGCGATGGCCTGTGCCCCAGAGAGCAGAGCGATATTGCGGTAGTGGCTCATAAGAGAGGCTCCTCGCTAACTTGAACGACTTGGACGGATTCCGTACAATTCGTTCAAATATAATTTTTGTGACCAATGCGACTCGCGGCGCCGCAAGGGCTCAACAAAGCGATCTTACACTGCTCCAAGCCTGTGGTGACAGGTTTCAACTCGTTCGTTGGCGAGGCACTTTACTCTCCATTCGCTGTCCCGGCAAAAGCCGGGACCCATCGTCTCCGCCACTGCGGATGTCGAAGCACGGACCCCGGCGTTGTCCTGGGAAGCGATGGAGTTCGGGTTTGAGTCGGCAAGCACCGGAATGCCTGATGCTCAGCCCTTCACCGTCCCGTCGTATCCTTCTGAATGTTTGCGCGCCACCGCATCGAGCACGCCGTTGACCATGCCGGGCACCTCGTCCTCATAGAAGGCAAGCGCCACGTCGACATATTCGCGGATCACCACCTTGAAGGGGATGTCCTTGCGCTGGGTGAGTTCGAACACCGCCGCGCGCAGCAGCGCCCGGAGAGTGGCGTCTATTCGGGTCATAGGCCAACCGCTCGCCAGCGTCGCGTCGATGATAGGATCGAGCTTGAGTTGGTTTTGCACGACGCCCCGGACGATATGCCGGAAATAGTCGGCGTCGGCCGGGAGGTACTGCTTGCCCTCAACTTCACGGCCGAGGCGGAAGGCCTCGAACTGGCTCAGCGTGTCTTCGAGCGACTGCTGGCCGATATCCATCTGATAGAGCGCCTGAACGGCGGCAAGGCGGGCGGAGCTGCGCTGATTGGCCTGTCTGGGGGGAGATGTATCAGCCATGGTCAGCCTTCCAGCGTCTTTCTGAGGGCCACCATGGCCATTGCCGCGACAGCCGCGCCGCCGCCCTTGTCGAGGTCCGACCTGCGGGCCCGCACCCAGGCCTGTTCCTCGTTCTCGACGGTCAGGATGCCGTTGCCCAGCGCAATGCCGTCGGCGACGGAAAGATCCATCAGCGCCCGGGCGCTCTCGTTGGAGACGATTTCATAATGGGTGGTTTCGCCGCGAATGACGCATCCGAGCGCGACATAACCGTCATAGCGCGGCCCCTTGAACTCGCTCGCCATGGCGATGGCCGCAGGAATTTCGAGCGCGCCGGGGACGGTCACGACCTCCCAGGTCGCGCCCGCCGCCTGCAACGCGCCGGTCGCGCCATCGAGCAGCGCATCCGCGATGTCGCCGTAGAACCTCGCCTCCACGATCAGGTAATGCTGACCCTTGGCCGAGCCGGGCTTGATGGAGAAGGCGTCGCCGTGGGTGGCCATTTTCAGTCCTTGCGGAAAAGGTTGGTCGTCTCGAGCAGGCGCGCGGCATAGCGCGCCATGAGATCGACTTCAAGGTTTACCGTGTCCCCTTCCCCGTAGTCCGGCCAATTGGTCGCGGTCAGGGTATGGGGAATGAGGTGAACCGAGAAGCGGTTGCCATCGACCCAGTTGACGGTGAGCGAGGTGCCATTGAGGGCGACGGAACCCTTCTTGGCAATGAAGGGCGCAAGCTCGGCAGGCGCTTCGAGAACGAAGGTCGTCTGGTCGCCGATATCCTTGCGCTCGAGGATGGTCGCGAGGCCATCGACATGCCCCGATACGATGTGGCCTCCGAGCTCGTCGCCAGCCTTGAGGGACCGTTCGAGATTGATGCGGCGACCCTTCTGCCAATCCCCTACCCTCGTGACGTCGAGCGTTTCGCGGGCGGCGAAGACATCGAACCAGTTGGTGGCGTTGTCCATGCCCTTTTCGGTGACGGTGAGGCAGATGCCTTCACACATGATCGAGGCACCGAGGTCGATCGTCGCCGGGTCGTAGACCGTGCCGACGCGAATGCGGCGGCCGTCATTGCGGTCCTCGATATCGAGGATTTTGCCGATGTCGGTGATGATGCCGGTGAACATTGACGATTGGCTGTCCTGTTGTGATTTCGCGGTTTGTCGAAGCATCGCTGCCCCCTCATCCGACCTTTCGCTTCGCGAAAGCCCACCTTCTCCCACG
>CAYSBF010000020.1:0-33204 GCA_964429025.1 uncultured Pelagibacterium sp. | reverse complement strand
TGACCTGGCAATCCAGACCTTCAATTTTTGCCGCATACTGGCGCCCCGGAATCTCGCTATTTGCTCCCAGGACGGCCATTGGTGTTATACCCAAGCCCATCCCGGCGGCCAGCACCAGGGTTCTTGAAAAAGCTCGCATTGCGATCCCCCAATTCTTTTTGCAATCAGGGGGAAGCTAGGGGCGAAACGTAACGAGGAGCTTACCAGGCGGCACTTTGTGCGGGAAAGCGGTTCAATCAGTGGAGCGGCGCGGTCCATGTCCGAATTGGTTGAGCTTCTCTTCGATCGCGCGCTTGAAGCGGTCCTTGTCGGCCTCGGCCACCTCTATCAATTCCTTCACGCGCCAGAACTCAAGGAGGCCGAAGGGGTTGACCGATGCCTGCACATAGATGTCAGGCGGATATTTCTCGAGCTGGGCGTTGATGATGGTGTCGAGCATGATCTGCGTGGCGACTAGGCCTGTATCGACGAGACCGGGGACGATCTCGGTTTCAGGTGCCTCCGGAGAGCCGTTGACATTGATGGCGATGACAATGTCGCCCTTGTTGAGAACCTGATCGACCGGTACCGGATTGACGACCCCGCCATCGATATAGGTGTGGCCATCGAAAACTACAGGCTTGAAGGCCGCTGGGATGGCCAGTGACGCGGCGATGGCGCGCTTGAGCGGCCCCTTGTCGAAGACCACCTGCTCCCAGGAATAGTAGTCCGTCGCGATGGTGCAGAAGGGGATCCTGAGTTCGTCGAAATCCTCCGGAAAGCCTTCAGGCAGATAGGCTTCGGTTATGCTTTCGGCGTCCACCTGAAAGCTCAGCCCGTTCTGGAGCAGACCGACCAGGCTGGGACGGTGGGCGGACCACACGGTTCCAGCGATGAGTTGGAAACTCCCCAGAACCTCCAGCGCGTATTTACGCAATTCGGCGCCCGTCATACCCGCAGCCCAACCCGCGCCGATCAACGCTCCGATCGATGTTCCGGCGATGGCCGAAGGGTAAAGCCCCAGTTCGTCCATGGCTTCGATATAGGGGATGTGGGAGAGGCCACGGGCGGCGCCGCCACCCAGAGCGACGCTGATGCGAGGCGCAGAAGGGTCGGCGATTTCAAATACCATGCTCGCTTGCCCTGTGTGTGGGACAGGGCAAATCTAGTCACGGTTACGGAAGGTTACAACGGGTACGTCCGACGTCAGAGCGACGGCGTCTGATCGGAAGGAGTATTCCTTTCCCGCAGCGCCCGGAAAGCGGCGAGGTCGGTGATCGAAGCGGTATGCGCGTCCCGGCGGCGGCGATAGGCAATTTCCCAGGCGCGTTCAAGAATTTCCTCGATCGAGAGGCTCAGTTCCGTGGGGAGGTTGCCGGTGCGCGCGAGGATGTCGAACACGGCGTGCGCCTGTCCGCAAACTGCCTGCTCTGGTACGTTGATATTTTCGGCGTCATTTTTCATGGGAAGGGATGATAATGGACGGATATGAAATCGCTGGCAAACGTCCACGCGAGCATTTGAATTAAAGCACCACCCGCCGTTCAAACAAAAAAAGACGCCCCAAGGGGGGCGCCTTCTTCACATTCAGACACCGAAGTGTCCAATCAGTCGACGAGGGCTAGGTTGGTGGCGGAAACCTTGCCATCACGGCCAGTTTCGAGCTCGTATGTCACCTTCTGGCCTTCGTTGAGGGTCGAAAGGCCAGAGCGCTCGACTGCCGAGATATGCACGAAAGCGTCGCGCGAGTCATTCTCAGGCGAGATGAAGCCGTAGCCCTTGGTGGTGTTGAAGAACTTAACAGTGCCGGTAATCATTGGATTTTTCCCTTATTCCGGGGTTCTGCGCGTCGGCAAAACCAGATTGTTCCTGGGCAACATGCTCAGGAGGACGCTCGCATTTCAGGGATCACCAAATTTCCGGCTCGGCCGGGCAGTTAGTTCCGAGAACCTTCAAACGTTGCCAAACAATCGCATGGAATTGCGGAAACATCAAGGCTACGCCTAGAGCCTGGGCGGGTCGCGCTTTTCCTTTTCGGCCTCGGTCATCCGCTGATAGCGGCGGCGGGTGAGGAAGAACATGACCACCGCGACCAGCGCGGCACCGCCAAGCATAACGATGCCGAACTCGGCCGCAGAGAGGTCCAATGTCAGCAGCGCAACGATTGCGACCAGCAATGCCGCGGCGATCAGCGCAAGCCGCATGTTCCCCATTTCCGCCTCCCAACGGTGCACGTATGGGAATGGTCTCGCGTTTGGCTTGTCTTTGCAAGTGCCGGACGTTACGCCAAACGGAAACAGGAGGTGAGGGTGCCGGAGGGGCCGCAGACATTTCCGATGCCGAGGCTGATGCCGTTGGGGGATGCGGCGCTGCTTTTACGCTTCGCGGATGCGATAGATGAATCTGTCACAACAGCAGTTGTCGCTGTTTCGCGGGCCGTTGAACAAGCGCGCCTTCCTGGCGTTGTTGAGGTGGTTCCGAATCTTATCTCGGTCCTCCTGCGCTATGATCCGCTTTGCGTCGGCTACAACGAGCTTTCGGCCGAGCTTCGGCTTGTCGTGTCTCGTGCAGGAACGGAGCCTGCTGGAGGCGCGGCTTATACCGTTCCTGTCCGTTTCGGCGGCGAGGATGGACCGGATGTCAACGAAGCGGCGCATGCCCTCGGCATGAGTGTCGAGACCTTCATCACGCGCCACAACGAAACGCCGCTGCGCGTTCTGGCGACGGGCTTTGCGCCCGGCTTTGTCTATTGCGGGCTGCATCCCGAAGAGATGAGATTGCCGCGACGAAATGCCGTTCGTGAGCGCGTGCCGGCTGGAAGCTTGCTGTTTGCCGCAGGCCAGACCGCGATAACGTCGACGGCCATCCCCACGGGCTGGCACGTCATTGGTCGAACCGGCTTTTCCAATTTCGATGCCAACGCCACACCACCCACCCGCCTGCGGGCGGGGGACCTGGTTTCCTTCGAGGCGGCTTCGTGAGCCGGATCATCATTCTGCGCGCGGGGCCGCTGGTGACCGTGCAGGACGAAGGCCGGCCGGGCCAGTTGATCCACGGTGTCAGCGCATCTGGCGCGCTGGATCGAAGAGCATACAGAATTGCCGAGGCGCTGACAGATCGCGCGTGCGGAGCGGCGCTGGAATTCAGTTCATTGGGCGTTTGCTTCCGTTACGAGGGACCAGAATGCGTGGCCGGTTTTGCCGGCGGATGCTTCATGTTGAGCATCAACGGCAAGGATTGCGGCTGGCCTGGCGCGCATGTGATATCCGATGGCGACGTTGTCGATATAACGACTGGCCCCTGGGGCAATTTCGGGTATATGCGCTTTGACAGGCAGATGGACTGTCCTCCTGTCCTGGGCAGCCGCTCAACGAATGCCGTGGTAGGACTGGGCGGTTTCAAGGGCAGGGCGCTGAAGGAGGGTGATGAAATCTCGCTGGTTCTATTGTCCTCAGAGGAGGCTGCCGCGCATCCTTCGCCAATGCCGGTCACGGTAGACGCGCTGCTGGAGCCCATTCGCGTGGTTTGGAGCATCCATGCCGACCTTTTCCCTCAGGAGGTGCGCGCGGCCTTCATCGATGCTGACTTTCAGATCACGGGGCGCATGGATCGTATGGGCGCGCGGCTGAGGGACATCGCTGGCGTGTTCGCAGATGCACAAATGCTGTCACTGGTATCGGATACGGTGGTGCCCGGTGACATCCAGATCCTCGGAGACGGCGCGCCAATCGTTCTATTGCGCGACCACCAGCCGACTGGAGGTTATCCGCGCATTGCGACGATTATTTCAGCTGATCTCGACCGTTTCGTCCAAATTCGTCCCAGCAGGTTTGTCCGCTTCCAGCCGGTAACCATCCAAACGGCGCACGCGGCGCTAGGAGGACGGTCTTGATGCGGCGGCTTGATCTCAATGCCGATCTTGGTGAGGGCATGGGCAATGATGAAGCCTTGCTCCAAATTGTGACCAGCGCGTCAATAGCCTGTGGTGGACATGCCGGAGATCGCGACACAATGCGGACTGCCCTGCGCGCCGCGCGGGCAAATCGGGTGAGGGTAGGGGCCCATCCGGGATTCAATGATCCAGAGCATTTCGGGCGCCGCCGATTGGCGCTGCCCCCCGAAGTGGCTGCTGAAGAGGTCGTCGGGCAGATCAGCGCGTTGGCTGCGATCGCAGCGGAAGAAAACGTGGCGCTTACCTATGTAAAACTGCATGGCGCACTGGCCAACATGGCCGCCGAGGATGAGATACTGGCCCGTACGATCTTTTCGGCAATCGATGCGCGGTATCCTCAACTGGCAGCGCTTGTTCTTGAAAATTCCGCACAGCATCGCGCGGCCGAAGCCCTTGGCATGGAGACCATCGCTGAGGCCTATGCCGATCGTGCCTATATGCCGGACGGCATGCTCGCTCCACGAAGCATGGACGGCGCGGTGCTTCATGACGAGGACCAGGTCGTGGAGCGGTGCCTGCGGTTGGCGATACGGGGCGAAGTCGTCACCCTCGGTGGCAGCGTCCTTACGTCCCACGCCACTTCGATTTGTCTCCACGGCGACACGCCGGGTGCGCTCGATCTGGCACGACGAATACGGGCCGAACTCGCCGCCATAGGTCGCCTCTCCAAGCAATAATTTACGCCGCGTTAAGAGAGTCTACACAAAGCTGTGGTGTTTCGAGGGGAGACACTTGCCCTCCAAGTATTGCGTATCAGGTGCCGCGTATGTTCTCTCGACCATTTCCGAAGACCCGGCGTTCAGCGGGTCCAGCGCTGCTTGCGTCGGCTATTGCTGCCTTGACGCTTACCGGGTGCGGAGGCGGATTGGATCTCTTTGCTGGCAACGAGTACTTCGCGGCGTCCAAGATGGGCGTCAAGGCTTCGCCCCGCGTGACGACTTCGCGGAACGTCCCCAAAGGTGGCGGACGCTACCACGTTGGGAAGCCCTACACCGTCGCAGGGCAGCGCTTTGTACCGCAGGAGCAGCCCAACCTCGATGTCACCGGGCAGGCCTCCTGGTATGGCCCCGCCTTCCATGGGCGATTGACGGCGAATGGCGAAATCTTCGACATGAACCATCTGTCCGGCGCGCATCCCACGCTGCCGCTGCCGTCTTACGTTCGGGTGACCAATCTCGACAACGGCCATTCCGCGCTGGTGCGCATCAACGACCGAGGTCCGTTTGCCAAGGGGCGCGTTATCGACCTTTCGCGCCGTACCGCCGAAGTCCTGGGCTATCTCAATCACGGCATGGCGAATGTGCGGGTGCAATATGTGGGCCCGGCACCTCTTGAGGGGGACGATACGCAGTTTCTCGTCGCGTCGATCAACCGGCTTACACCGTACGAGATCAACAGCAATACCCGGATTGCCTATAGCGAGACGCCTGTAGCGCCGTCCGCTCTGGAGGCGGTGGAGGCGGCCGCACCGGCAGTTCCAACCGACATTCCTTTCCAGATCCTCTCCTATGGTGGGACGGGCGTGCTCGACATCGATGCTGACGCCGAGGCCACGGGCACGTCTGTCAATATCCTTCTCGGCGCGTTCGACACTGTGACTGCAACGGAAATTGCGGAATCGTTCGCGTTGCTCGGCGCTGTCGATCAAGCCGCCGTCACCAGCGGCGAACAGACGATCGTCCATCTCTCGCTTTCCCGTCTTCGCGAAGGTGTGAACGCCACCGACGTTGAGGAACTTGCCCGTTCCCTTGGCTTGGCCGATACTGTTTTGTATTAGACGAGCAGTTGGCGGCTCCGGTCGCGAATACGGCGTAGGGGCAGGACCATAAGACCCATTTCATCCAGCGCTCGGTCGATCTGGCGCGCCGGCATCCAAGGCCTGTTGGTGCTAGGGCTTAGTCTTGGCCAGACCAGCCTCGCCTCGGCTCAATCCGATTTCGAGTCCACCGCGCCGTACGCAATCCTGATCGACTACCGGTCGGGCTCCATTCTCTATCAGCGCGACGCGGACGAGCGCATGGAACCGGCCAGCATGGCGAAGCTGATGACGGTTGCCGTGACTCTCGATCTGGTCGAGCGCGGTTCGCTCAGTCTCGACGACACAATCGAGATTTCCGAGCACGCCTGGCGCACCGGCGGTGCACCGGCAGGCGGCTCAACCATGTTTGCTGAGCTGGGATCAGAAGTGCGGGTTGATGACCTTCTGCGCTCGGCGATCATACAGTCGGGCAACGATGCCACGATCGCACTTGCGGAGGGGATCGCCGGTGATGAGAGCGCGTTTGCCGGCATGATGAACCAGTTTGCCGAGCAGATCGGCCTTACCAATTCCCGTTTCACCAATCCCAGCGGGTTGCCGGACCCCGAAATGTATACCACGGCGCGCGATCTGGCGCATCTCGCGCGATACATCATCCGCGAGTATCCCGACTATTACCCGGTCTTTTCGCTGGAAGGCTTCGAATGGAACGGCATCTACCAGCGGAACCGAAACGATCTTCTGGGGCAGGTGGGCATTGATGGCCTCAAGACAGGCAGCACACGATCAGCCGGCTACGGGATCGTCGTCTCGAGCACCGAGGGCGATCGGCGGCTGATCGGGGTGGTACACGGTCTTGAGACAGCCGGACAGCGTTCTGAAGCCGCAAGAAACCTCATTACATGGGGGGCGACGAACTTCGAGCGCATCCCGGCCTTCTCTGACGGCAGCATTATCGGGCATGCAAGCGTCTATGGGGGAGAGATCCCGCAAGTCGGGTTGGTGGGGGAGAGCAGCGTCGATATTTTCCTGCCGAAAGGCAATCGCGAATGCCTCCGCGGCAACATCAGTTATCGAGCTCCAATCCGTCCCCCCGTGCGAGCGGGCGATCACCTTGCGCACCTCAACGTCTATTGTGACGAGCAGTTGATCCAGAGCGTTCCGCTTTACGCGGTGCAGGACGTGGAGACTGGCGGCATCGTGCGGCAGGCAACGGATGCGCTTTGGGAGCTAGCCCTTGGATGGCTGCCTTTTTAGCGCGCGACCTTTGGTGTACACCCTGAACCGGTCGCGGTTCTAGCGCGATTCCAGAAGTGGCGAGCGGCATGGCGGCAAACGGCATCGATACATCTCCAGCCCGTTTTCTTACCTTCGAAGGCGGGGAAGGGGTGGGTAAGTCCACGCAAGTCAAGCGCCTCGCCGCGCGTCTGTCCGAAGCGGGCATTCCAGTCGTCCGCAGCCGCGAACCTGGAGGCACGCCAAAGGCCGAGGCCGTACGGTCCTTCATCTTGCAGGGAAAGCCTGAAAGCTGGGGCGTTGGCGCCGAGGCGGTACTTTTTGCTGCTGCCCGCCTCGATCACGTCAATGAGTTGATTGCTCCCGCGCTTGCCGACGGGAAATGGGTGATTTGTGACCGTTTTGCCGATTCCACACGCGTCTATCAGGGGCTTACTGGCGGAGTGGATGAAGGTTTGATCGACGCGCTGGAGAATCTGGCCCTTAACGGTCATATACCGGATCTCACGATCATTCTTGATATGGATCCCGAGATGGCCTTCGAGCGCGTCCGTCAGCGCGCGCTGGAGGACGGAATGCCGGCGGTGGCCGACCGCTTCGAAAAGGAAGACCTCGATTTTCACCGGCGGCTGCGGTCCGGTTTCCTCGATATTGCCGAAAGCGACCCTGAGCGGTGTGTCGTGCTCTCGGCCGATCAGGACGAAAGCGCGCTCACCGACGACATTTGGCGCGTGGTGCGCGAACGTTTTCCCGAGCTCGAGCCGGAGGAAGAAACGACGTGAGTTCCGAGCGCGTCGAGGCTGATGCGATCGAGGGTGTCCCGCAGCCCGAAACGCGGGCCCTTGTGGGGCATGAGAAGGCGCTGGCCAGCATTATGGCCGCGCTTGATGCAGGGCGGCCACCGAGCGCCATCATGGTTCACGGACCGCGCGGTATCGGCAAGGCGACTTTCGCCTTCACGCTTGCCCGCCAGTTGCTAACCTGGACCTCTGATGAAACGGCGGAGCGGGTCGATGCGCAGGTTGCCGCGATGGCGCATCCGAATCTCTTTGTGTTGCGCCGCTCGCGTGACCTTTCGGCGGCAGACAAATTCTATAGCGCGATCCGTGTCGAGGATGTGCGCGCGACGCGCGACGCGCTGCAGCGGACACGGGGCAGGGCAGGCTACCGCATCGCGATCATCGACAGCGTCGACGACTGCAATGTCAATTCTGCCAATGCTTTACTGAAGACTCTTGAAGAACCGCCTGCGGACACACTCTTCATCGTTCTGTCGCACCGGCCGGGAGGATTGCTGCCGACGATCCGTTCGCGATGCCAGAGTTTTGCCTTGCGGCCGCTTCCCGACGATCAGGTGCAGGCGGTCATACGCTCTGTGAGAATGGACATCGCCACGGATAGCATCGAGCGCGCAGTGCGTCTCGCCAATGGGCGTCCGCGGCGGGCGTTCGAAACTCTCATGCTAGAGGAAGGTGACATTCTCGATGCGCTCGTCACCTGGCTCGAAGCGCCGGACACGCAACCCGTCCGCGCGCAGCTGGCGATCGCGGACAGCCTTGCGGCTTCCAAGGGCGCCGAACTCTCCTTTGCCCAGGACATCATTCGTGACTGGATGGCCGCCGAGGCGGAAAATGCAGCAAGGGCAGGGGCTTCGGGGCGTTTCCGCCTTGCTTCGGCCAACGCGCTGTGGGACAAGGCCAGCGCCCTGTTCGCCGACGCCGATATCTATAACGTCGACCGGCGGCAGACGCTGGTCGCGGTATTCGACCTCATCCGTGACCACACGCGCAAATTCGCAGCCACAGCCTGATCCGGCAGATATCGAGCCCCATGAGCCGCCCGACTTTTTACATCACGACCGCCATCTCCTATCCAAATGGTGTGCCCCATATCGGGCATGCATATGAGGCGCTGGCAACCGACGCGATTGCCCGCTTCAAGCGGCTCGACGGTTATGACGTCTATTTCCTCACCGGGACCGACGAGCATGGCCAAAAGATGCTGCAGACCGCGCGCAAGGAGGGAATTTCGGTTTCCGAACTGGCCGACCGCAACGCCGCGCGATTCAAGGAGATGGTAGCGGCACTTAACTGTTCGAACGACGATTTCATCCGCACGACGGAGCAGCGCCATTTCGAGGCGTCGCAGGCGATCTGGCAGCGTATGGCGGCATCGAGCAACGGCGACATCTACAAGAACACGTATTCGGGCTGGTATTCTGTCAGGGATGAAGCCTATTACGCCGAGGACGAGACGGAAGTCCGGGCGGACGGTGTGAGGTATGGTCCGCAGGGCACGCCGGTCGAATGGATCGAAGAAGACAGCTATTTTTTCCGGCTTTCAGCTTACCAGCAGAAGCTGCTCGACTTTTACGAGCAGAACCCGGACTTCATCGGTCCGGAAGAGCGCCGCAACGAGGTCGTCAGCTTCGTTAAGAGTGGCCTCAAGGACCTGTCGGTTTCGCGCACCACCTTCGACTGGGGCATCAAGGTGCCCGGCGACGAAGGGCATGTGATGTATGTGTGGGTCGACGCGCTCACGAACTACATTACCGGGGTCGGCTTCCCCGACGAAAACCATCCACTCTGGCGGTACTGGCCGGCCGACGTCCACATCATCGGCAAGGACATTATCCGCTTTCACGCAGTCTACTGGCCGGCTTTCCTCATGTCTGCGGGGATCGAACTTCCCAAGCGCGTGTTCGGTCACGGCTTTCTCTTCAACCGCGGGGAGAAGATGAGCAAGTCCGTGGGTAACGTCATCGATCCCTTCGGCATGGTCGAGAAATACGGCGTTGATCCGGTGCGGTATTTCTTTCTGCGCGAGGTGTCCTTCGGTCAGGACGGCTCCTACAGCCATGAGGCGATCGTCAACCGTATCAATGCCGACCTTGCCAACGATCTGGGCAATCTCGCCCAGCGTTCGCTGTCCATGGTCAACAAGCACTGCGAGGCCCGGGTGCCTGAGCCTGGTGTGTTCACCGAAAACGACAACTCCATCCTCACTGCCGCTGACGCTATGCTGGCGAGTGCACGCGGTGCAATGGAAAACTTTGCGATGCACAGGATGCTGGAAACGATCTGGCAGGTTGTCGCCGATACCAACCGTTATTTTGCTTCCCAGGAACCCTGGGCTCTGCGCAAGACGGATCCGGCGCGTATGGCAACCGTTCTCTACGTCACGATCGAAGCTGTGCGGCAGGTGGCGCTCCTGGTTCAGCCGGTGATGCCGGATTCTGCATCGCGCCTGCTCGATCTGCTGGGCGTGGACGGGAGTTCGCGAGACTTTACATCTTTGGGTGCGGCCGGTCGTCTCGTGGCGGGCACACCGCTGCCGGAACCGCAGGGCGTTTTCCCGCGCTTTGTCGAAAAGGATGAGCCGGAAGCCTGATGCTGATTGACAGCCATTGCCACCTCGACTTCGACGCGCTGTCGAGCGATCTCGACGGTGTGCTCGATCGCGCGCGGGAGAACGGCGTCGAGGGTTGCGTGACGATCTCGACGCGGATCAGGAAGTTCGAGACCATCAAGGCTATTGCTGCAGGGCATCAGAATGTCTGGTGCTCGGTCGGTACGCACCCGCATAATGCAGATGAAGAACTCGATGTAACTGTAGACGAGATAATAAAATTATCCGAATTCGAAAGGTGCGTCGCCATAGGAGAAGCTGGGCTCGACTTTCACTACGATTCATCGCCCCGTGAGGCGCAGGCTGAAGGTTTCCGCAATCACATCGCAGCATCCCGCATCACCGGCCTTCCATTGGTCATTCATGCGCGTGCTGCTGACGACGACATGATCGGCATTCTGGAGGACGAGACAGGGAAGGGGGCGTTCCCGTTCGTTCTGCACTGTTTCTCTTCAGGTAAGGAACTGGCCCGGCGAGGGCTGGAGCTCGGCGGCCATATCTCGTTCTCAGGGATCGTCACCTTCAAGAACGCGCAAGACATCCAGGATGTGGCGCGCGATGTGCCGCCGGACCGGTATCTGGTGGAGACCGACGCTCCGTATCTTGCTCCCGTCCCGCATCGAGGCAAAAGCAACGAGCCGGCATTTGTGCGGCATACGGCGGAAATGGTTGCGCAGTTGCGCGGTATCGCGCTCGAACAGGTGGCAGAGGAGACCACGGATAACTTTTTCCGTTTATTCTCAAAGGCAAAGCCAGCCTGATGGAAACGCTGCCTTCGACACGCATCGTCGCGCGGATACTGGGTTGCGGATCATCCGGTGGCGTGCCGCGGGTGGGCAATATCTGGGGGGCGTGCAACCCCGACAATCCCAGAAACCGCCGCAGCCGCTGTTCGCTCCTGATCACCGGGAACCGGCCCGATTTGCCGGGCAAGACGCATATCCTCATTGATACCGGCTGCGATCTGCGTCTCCAGCTACTGGATGCCGGTGTCGCCGAGATTGATGGCGTCTTCTATACGCATGAGCACGCCGATCATACGCATGGAATCGATGATCTTCGCGTTGCTGCGCTCAACGCTGGCCGACGCGTCGATGTCTATATGAGCGTCTCCACCGAACTGCGGCTTCGGGAGGCGTTCGGCTATTGCTTCTCGGCGCCCGAGAACAGCCCGTATCCACCGATCCTCAATGCCAATTCCATCGCGGCCGGCGAACGCGTGACGGTTTCAGGGGCTGGCGGTTCTATCGACGTGACTGCGTTCGAGCAGGAGCACGGGGGCATTACATCTCTCGGATTCCGAGTCGGCGATTTTGCCTATTCGTGCGATCTATCCGGTATTCCGGAAAGCTCTTATTGGGCCCTTCGCGATCTCGATGTCTGGGTGCTCGATGCGCTCCGATACACACCGCACCCGAGCCATCTGAGCCTTGAACAGGCGTTGGCGCAGATTGCACGACACGCACCGAAGCGCGCCGTGCTGACCAATCTGCATATCGATCTCGACTACGACGTGCTCAACAACGAGACGCCAGATCACGTCGAACCTGCCTATGACGGAATGGAGATCGTCATCGCGGGCGGCGATGCATGAATATTGGCCGGATCATCATTCTGAACGGCACGTCGAGTTCGGGCAAAACGAACTTGGCGAATGCATTGCGCGCCGCGCTGCCAGAACCGTTCTGCTACTACGCGTCCGATCAACGCGACAGGTTCTTTGATGGCTTCCACCGTTCGATCGCAGCTTTCGCCGAAGCCGGCAACGACCTGATCGTCGAGCGTATCGTCGAGGAGAAAACCTGGGAGCGGCAACTGCGCGAGCTGCTCAGTCACCTTGATACCTTCTGGATTGGCTCCATGCACCCTTGGCCGATATCGAACGGCGAGAACTTGAGCGCGGATTCGGTCCATCGGCGAAGCGAGATATCATTTGAAGACGCATGGCTTCTGCAGTTACGACGTCGATGTCGATACAAGCCAACGTCAGAGCGACGTGGTTTCTACCACAATATCAGCCTGGCGTGCTCGTTCTAAAGTTCCATAATATATATTATGCGAATCTTGGACGTAGGTGCCGGCGGAGATGCTGCGGCCACCGGGTCTTTCCCCTTCTGCACATCGCGTTATGATCGCGGCTCAACGAATCTGATGGTGTTCTATGCAGCCCTCCCGTGATCTTTCCACGCTTCTCGAAATCATGGCGCGGCTGCGAGATCCGGTGAGCGGGTGCCCGTGGGATATCGAACAGGATTTCCGTACGATCCGCCACTACACAATCGAAGAAGCCTATGAGGTGGCCGACGCGATTGAACGCGAGGACTATGAGGACTTGCGCGACGAGTTGGGCGATCTGATCCTGCAGCCGGTCTATCACGCACAGATGGCGTCTGAAGCCGGACTATTTGATATCGGCGACGTAATCCATTCAGTCACCGAAAAGCTCATCCGACGCCATCCTCACGTCTTTGGTGACGACGACCCGGGAAATGCAGTCAGCACCGAAAAGCGCTGGGAGAACATTAAGGCCGCCGAGCGCGCGCGGAAGGCAGAGCGGCGTGGGGTGGACAAGCCCCCGTCCCTGCTCGATGACGTACCGGTTGGCCTTCCTGCGCTGGCGCGGGCTGGAAAACTGACAAAGCGTGCCGCTCGCGTCGGATTCGACTGGCCGGACACACAATCGGTTCTCGCCAAGGTCCGCGAAGAGCTGGACGAAGTCGAGGACGCGCTTGAGGACGGTTCGGCACAACAACAGGCCGAGGAGATCGGGGATTTGTTATTTGCCGTGGCCAATCTCGCGCGGCACGCAGGCGTTGACGCCGAGGCGGCGCTGCGAGATGCCAACGCCAAGTTCGTCAGACGGTTCGAGCATGTCGAGGCGCGCTGCCGCGAAGATGGCATCGAAATCGGCGAAGCTGGGCTAGCGCGATTGGACGGCTACTGGAACGAGATCAGAGCGGCCGACAAGTCAGCCGTCTAGCCCCTCCACCCGCCCAGCAAAGCGGGTCAGGAACTCGGAGCGCATACGGGGCCGGATGCGCACGACGTAGCGGGTACCGTCTTCGTTGGGTTCGCCGCGCTCGATGACTTCAGCATTATTGTAGAGCCATCCGGTGTCGGCGCTGGCGCTATGCGGGACGGTGACGGCGAAGCGGCGCGCATCTTGGGAAAGAACCTTCTCGATCGCTTCGAGCAGTTCTGGAATGCCCTGACCAGTCACAGCGGAAACGGCAACCGTTGCGGCAACTTTGCCTACCGGTTGAATGGATGTGAGCGCCCTGCCCTCCACATCGTCCGGCAGGGCGTCAATCTTGTTCCAGACTTCGATGATCGGCGTTGTCTCGCCGGTGACGCCAAGATCGGCGAGGACAGACAACACATCTGCTGCCTGGGCCGGATGATCGGAGCTCGATACGTCGCGCACATGCAGGATCACCTGGGCGTCCGTCACTTCTTCAAGTGTGCCACGAAAAGCGGCGACGAGATCGGTGGGGAGATCGGAGATAAAACCGACAGTGTCCGAGAGGATGATTTCGCGGCCGTGCGGCAGCGTGGTCTTTCGCACGGTCGTGTCAAGCGTTGCGAAGAGAAGGTCCTTTGCCATGACCTCAGAACCGGTCAGGACGTTGAAGAGGCTCGACTTGCCCGCGTTCGTGTAGCCGACCAGGGCCACCACCGGAAACGGCACCGACTCCCGCGGTCCGCGCTGGAGCTGGCGCGTGCGGCGCACCTTCTCCAGCCGCCTTTCCAGAACAAGAATCCGTTCCTGGATCTGGCGCCGGTCGGATTCGATCTGCGTTTCACCCGGGCCGCCGAGAAAGCCGCCACCGCCGCGCTGCCGCTCAAGGTGCGTCCATGAGCGGACCAAGCGTCCCTTCTGGTAATTCAGGTGCGCAAGTTCGACCTGCAGCACACCTTCCCGTGTCGCGGCACGTTCTCCGAAAATTTCCAAGATCAACGCCGTGCGGTCGAGCACCTTGACCCCGACCGCCCGCTCCAGATTTCGCTGCTGAATTGGCGAGAGGGCTGCATCGACCAGCAGCAACTCGACGTCCTCGGCCCTGGAGCGCTCAGCGAGGCTCTCGACCTGCCCACCACCAAGATAGGTCGCCGGCTTGATCTCACGGACCGGCAGGATCTCGCTATGGATGAGGTCGAGGTCAATGGCTGCGGCGAGCCCAACGAATTCCGCATGCCGGGCTTCCGCAGTTCGCGCATAGCGTTGCCCACGGACGTCTGGCGTGACGAGCATTGTGCGCGTGCGTGACTTGCGGTGGTCCACAAGTCCTTCGGAGTCACGATTATTTTGGTCTATCAATCGCTGTTCTCGGGATCAAAGAGCTGGATAGGCGCCCCCGGCATGATCGTGGAAATCGCGTGCTTGTAGACAAGCTGGGACTGCGCGTCCCGGCGCAGCAGCAGGCAGAAATTGTCGAACCAGGTGATAACGCCCTGCAACTTGACACCATTGACGAGGAAAATCGTCACGGGGACCTTTTGCTTGCGGACATGATTGAGAAAGGAATCCTGCAGGTTCTGCACCTTTTCACTGGGCATTTCTCGGCCTCTTTTATACGTTGGGCAATACGGTCGGATCCACCGTCTGACCTTCTATCGGTGCGTCCAGACACAACGCTTGGATGCCGCCCTGCCCCGTGTCGCGATTGCGTGTCAGCAACGCGACTATTGCACATCTCATTGGGCCTGCCTATAGGCCCAGCGATTTGATCTTGCGGTGCAATGCACTGCGCTCCATGCCCACGAATTCGGCCGTTTTTGAAATATTGCCACCAAACCGTTCGATCTGCGCGATTAGGTATTGTCGCTCGAAGACTTCGCGTGCCTCACGCAGCGGAAGGCTCATCAGGTGCGCCGAAGAGTCAGGATCACCGATTGTCGGAAGCACTTCCGAGATATCGGGTGGCAGCATTGCCGCCGTGATAATTCCATTCTCCGGGCGCTGGTCGCGCACCAGAATTAGCAATCTCTCGATGGCGTTGCGGAGCTGGCGGGCATTGCCAGGCCAGTCTTGACCCTGAAGCACGGCAATCGCGTCCTCACCCAACAGGAAGCGTGGCAGGTTATGCATGCGCGAAAGCTGAGCCACGAATACGGAAATCAGCGAGGGGATATCCTCGCGGCGTTCCCGCAGCGGCGTCAACTGCAAAGGCACGACAGACAGCCGGTGGAACAAATCAGAGCGGAACAGCCCCTCCTCTATCAGGGCGGCCACATTCTGCGAGCTTGACGAGATGATGCGGACATCAACCGGCACGGGTCCTGCCCCACCGACGCGCGTGAACTTGTTTTCCACCAGAGCTCGCAACAAGATTGTTTGCGCTTCAGGCGGCAGGCTCGTCACTTCCGAGAGATAGAGTGTTCCGCCATGGGCTCTTTCCAACGCGCCGACTTCAATACGAAGCCCCGAGGCGTCTCGGATTTCCCGGCCGAAAAGCACGACGGGAATCTCGTCAGGTGCGTAGAGGGATGCATTGATTTCGACAAAGGGCCCCTGAGCGCGCGGGCTCTTGAAGTGCAACAGGCGCGCGCATAGCCCCTTACCTGTTCCGGCCCCGCCCGAAATGAAAACACGCGAGCGTGTGCCGGCTGACTTTTCAATCAGCGAGCGAACCTGAACGATGGCTGGCGAGACGCCCGCAATCTCGGACTCGTCCCCACCCGTCTTTTCCTTGAGGTCTGCCACCTCGCTACGCAACTTGCTCGCCTCGATGGCGCGCTGCGTTATGAGCAACAGCCGGTCGATCTTGAAGGGCTTTTCGATGTAGTCATAGGCGCCGCGGCGAATTGCCGAAACGGCCGTTTCGACGTTGCCGTGGCCCGAGATCATCACGACAGGCAGGTCAGGGTGGTCCGCTTGTAGCAAGTCGAGCAATTGCAGCCCGTCCAGGCGCGAACCCTGCATCCATATGTCGAGGAACACCAGGTTGGGCCGCCGCTTGGCAATTTCGTCAAGTGCACTGTCTGCGTCGCTTGCCTGCCGCGGTTCGTAACCCTCGTCTTCAAGTATACCGGCAATGAGTTCGCGAATATCTTCCTCGTCGTCGACGATCAGTATGTCACGGGCCATTTACTTGATTGCCATCGCTGAAACGCGCGATGCCTCCTCTTCATCGGGATGTTCGGGCCGGGTTGAATCGGCTCCGGTGTCGGGTATGCGGGGCGATGTTGCACTTTCCTGCAACGGAAGCGTGAACGCGAAACAGGCGCCGGTGCGGCCGTTCTCGTCGGGTTTGGCGTCGCGCAAGTCTATCCTGCCGCCATGCTGCTCTATGATTTTTGCGACAATTGCAAGACCGAGGCCGGTGCCTTTTTCCCGCGTCGTCATGTATGGCTCGAGCAGTTGATGCCTGTTCTCGTCGGGCCAACCCTTTCCGTTGTCGCTGATCGATACGACGACCTCGTCACCCGCCTGTTCGGCGGTCACGACGACTTCCGGATTCTCGATCTCACTAACGCCAACGGATTCAATAGATTCAACGGAATTCTTGATAAGGTTCGTTAGGGCCTGCGAGATCAAGCGCGTGTCGAACCAGGCATAGATCGGTTCCTCGGGCAAATCAGCGCGAATACCGACTTCAGGCAGACGAACACTTTCAAGAAACACAGCCTGCCTGATCGTATCGGTGAGGTCTGCTCTCGCGATCGCGGCCGTCGGCATGCGCGCGAAGGATGAAAATTCGTCAACCATGCGACCGATATCGCCCACCTGTCGAACGATGGTGGAAATGCATTTGTCGAACACGTCGAAATCATCGACGAGCTTGCCCGCATAGCGCCTGCGGAGACGTTCAGCCGAGAGTTGAATCGGCGTCAGCGGGTTCTTGATCTCGTGTGCGATCCGGCGGGCCACGTCTGCCCAGGCACTGTTGCGCTGCGCGGCGACCAGCTCGGTAATGTCGTCGAGCGTGATGACGAAACCCTTGGACTCCGTGATCGTGCCCTCGCGGGTAAGGCGAACCTGATAGGTCCTGCGGTCAAAGCCCGTCGAAAGCTGGATCTGGTCCTGCACCCTACCCCGGCGCGCTGATTGCGCGCGCTCCATGATCGGCGCCAGCGCCGGCGCGACTTCCGCCAGCTCCTGATCCATGAGGTCGAGTTCGTCGCGCCCCAAGGCTGCGCAGGCACGCGAGTTGACGAGCGTAATGCGCCCGTAGGCGTCGAGACCTATAATGCCCGCTGAAACGCCCTCTACGACCGCCTCGGTAAATTGGCGCCTCTGCTCGTTGGTCCGGCTGGCGGCCACGAGGGCGGCCCGCTGAGAACGCAATTGCTGGGTCATCTTGTTGAAACGAACTGCAAGGTCGTGCAGGTCGCCGCGTCGGCCGGGCACCGGAAGCTGCACGTCAAGATCACCGCTCGAGACGCGGTTCGACGCGATCATGAGGTTGCGGATCGGGTCGACGAGACCGTTGGCCAGCGCAATGCCGATCCAGAGGGCCGCCAGCAGGAAGACGAAGGCGACGCCGACATACATCAGCGTGAAGGTGATCTGAAAGACGAGACGGTTCGAGTCATAAAGCCTGTACTCGGTGATGTTCTCGTCTGTCAGGCGCACATATTCGAGTACCTCCGGATCGACTGGCCGCGCAACGAAAAGGAACAGGTCCGTGTACCCACGCAGCTTGACGACCGCGCCGACCAGATTGCTCGTGCCGGGCGATATCAGGGTGGGTGTCCCCTCCCCGGTTGAGGGCAAAACGCCATCCGGGACACGCGGAAGCGGGCCCTGCACGTTGATCTGCGCGCGCATCACCGTCTCGCCGGCAGCGTTCACCAGCGACGTGAACGGCAGCGAGCGAGTCGTCGCAAGGGCGGTCAGGATGCGCTGAAACCGGGTCGGATCCGTTACGTAAGTCTCGCGAGATGCTTCGAGTTCTTCGGCTATCCAGATGATGTCACCACGTAGGACATGGGCGTGCTCGAGCATGTAGGAGCGAGCAACGAGGCGCGAACTTTCAACCATTGAGCGCGTGCGCTCCGAAAACCACTGATCCAGCCCCTGATTGAGAGCGATGGTGGCGACGACGGCAACAATGAAGGCGGGACCGGCGGCAATGACGGCGATAAGGCCGACAATGCGGGTTTGAAGGCGCGCGCCGGCCTGCTTTCTCACGCGCCCCTGAACCAGCATCACCAGTTCCGTGAGAACAAGTGCGATAACCAGAAGGATCAGCACCGCATTGGCGATCCAGATCCACGTCCAGACCGTGGGACTGGGCTCTATCTGGGTCGCACCGCTCATCACCAGGAACGAGGCTGAGGCAACGACGACCGAGACGAGCACGACGAAAAAGCCGATCGTGCGGATCAGCCGGTTACTCTGAAACAGTGGCCGTTCGGAAGGCGGACGCGCCATGGCGCCGGCAAAGGGCGGATTATCCGTCATTGGTGCAGCCAGTTTCGCTCCCTTTAACGGCGCTTCCGGAAGCCAGATCAGATACCGCCCGTGCGGCTCGGAACGCGAAACGTGGTCCGTTCCAACGGCTTATCAAGCCCCATCGCCCGGTTAAACCAGCCCTGATCCCTATTGGAGCGAGTCTGGCGCAAGTTCCGCCTTGGTTCAAGATAATTGTTGCCGAAATGTGACAGTGCCCGATCTGGAGCGGGTTAAAGGCCGATCCAGAAATGGAAGCGCGCACACCTCTTGCGATTTTATCCCAACTGGCGCGACTGCTTGACGATCTCAATTCCGTGGTTGCGGATTTTCTTGCGTAGCGTGTTCCGATTGAGGCCGAGCAGTTCGGCGGCTTTGATCTGGTTGCCGCTGCACAGATTCAGCACGGTCGAGATGAGTGGCACCTCCACCTTGTCGAGGATGCGCTGATAGACGCCCGGCGGCGGAAGATTGGGTTCATATTCGCGGAAGAGCTGCGCCAGTTCCGTTTCGACCACGGTTGCAACGTCAGCCGTTCCCGACTTAGCCGTAAAGCCGGCTCGGTCCGCGAGGTTGAGCTCGTTCTGCACGATCTCGGCCGAAATCGTTTCGTCGGCGTACAGAGCCGCGAGACGCCGCACGAGGTTTTCGAGCTCACGCACATTGCCGGGCCAGTGATACTGCTGCATGAGCTTGAGCGCGTCGGTGGAGAGAACCTTCAGGGGCTCGCCATCGCGTTGTGCGGCTTTCAAGAAGCTTGCTGCAAGGTCCGGCACATCGTCGATGCGCTCACGCAGGGGCGGCAAGCGGATCGGCACGACGTTGAGACGGTAGTAGAGGTCCTCGCGGAACAGACCCTGGCGGATCAGTTGGCTCAGATCGCGGTGTGTGGCGGCGACGATGCGCACGTCGGTCTTGATCGGGGTCCTGCCCCCGACCATCGTATATTCGCCCTCCTGCAGCACGCGCAAAAGCCGCGTCTGGGCGTCCATGGGCATGTCGCCAATCTCGTCTAGGAATAGCGTACCGCCCTCGGCCTGCTCGAAACGGCCCGAAGAGCGTGAAGTTGCGCCGGTGAATGCCCCCTTCTCGTGCCCAAAGAGTTCGGCTTCGATCAGGTCGCGCGGGATTGCAGCCATGTTGATCGCAACAAACGGTCCGTTCTTGCGCTTGCCAAAGTTATGGAGCGCCTTGGCGACCAATTCCTTGCCAGTGCCGCTCTCGCCGGTGATCATTACGGTCAGATCGGTCTGCATCAGCCGCGCAAGAGCGCGGTATATGTCCTGCATCGCCGCAGACCGGCCAACCAGTGGCATGTTCTCGCTGCCGTCGTCGGCGCGGCGATCGGCGTTTACGGGGCGCCGGACTTCGGCCAGGGCGCGGCCGACGACCGCCAGCACCTCGGTAATGTCGAATGGCTTGGGCAGGTACTCATACGCGCCCAATTCGGATGCGCGGATTGCCGTCATGAACGTGTTCTGGGCGCTCATCACGACGATGGGCAGTTCGGGCCGCATCTTCTTGATCTTGGGCATGACGTCAAAGGCGTTGCCATCGGGCATTGAGACGTCGGTGATCAACAGGTCCCCTTCCCCGCGTGTCACCCAGTTCCACATGGTCGAAATGTTGCCCGTGGGCCGCACCTCATATCCCGCGCGCGAGAGAGCCTGGTTGAGCACCATGCGGATCGCGGCATCATCATCGGCAAGGAGAATGGTTTGACCTGACATGGTTCAGACTACGCTATCGGTTGGGACATTTCGGTGTTTGCATCGCCGTTCTCCTCGGGAGAGGCGAGCTTGCCGCGCGCGACTGGCAGCAGAATACGGAAGCGAGTACGGCCGGGGCGGCTTTCACAGTCGATCACACCGCCATGATCGCCAACGATCTTGGCAACCAGTGCCAAGCCGAGACCCGAACCGGACAACTTCGTGGTGACGAACGGATCGAACAGGAACGGCAGGATGTCGGCCGGGACGCCAGCGCCGTTGTCCTCGATGATGATTTCGAGCGGCAGTGAAATGCGCTGCGAGACCCCCGCGAGCGAAATGCGGATGCCGGGGCGGAACGCCGTCGAAATCCGGATCTCGGGTTTCGATGTTCTTTCAAGGGCTTCCGCGGCGTTCTTTATGAGGTTCAGGAACACCTGGATGAGCTGGTCCCGATCTCCGAGGACGGGGGGGAGGCTGGGATCATATTCTTCCGAAAAGCTGATACCCTTGGCGACGCCGTTGGCCGCCAGCAGCTTTACGCGTTCGAGCACGACGTGGATGTTGACCGGCGCGCGCTCAACGGGACGTTCGTCTCCGAACACTTCCATTCGGTCGACCAGGTCCACAATCCGATCGGTCTCATCGCGGATCAGACGCGCCAAGGCGCGATCATCGCCCGTCGCGGATTGTTCGAGAAGCTGGGATGCACCCCGGATACCCGAAAGCGGGTTCTTGATCTCGTGGGCCAACATCGCGGCAAGCCCGGTCACCGAACGCGCGGCTCCGCGTGAGACCAGTTGCCGGTCGATCTTGTCGGCCATGGTGCGTTCCTGGAAGATCAGCGCGACATGCCCTGCCTTTTCCGGAATGGGGCTTGCATAGACGTCTGCGATCCGGTCCTCGCTGAGGCGTGAGGTGCCGATCTGGACGCGGTATTCGATCATCGGAGCCTGACGGGTCAGCACGCTGTCAATCAGGCTCATGATGGGGGAGTCGAAGGCGATAAAGTCCGAGAGCTTCTGACGCGTGAGGATGCTCTGGGAAGCCTGGAAAAAGGACTCGGCTGCATAGTTGGCGAAAACAATGCCGCCATCTTCACCGCAAACGAGAACGGGCTGGGGCAGCGCCTGCAATATTGCGCCATGCCAATCGAGTTGAACCGAACCGCTCATGCTGCCTCGCTCCACGAGCGCTGTAACAGCGCCGGCAGCGCAGCGAGCACGGCCGATGGGTCGTCGTTTGTCAGCAAAGCCTTGCGTTCGGCCCCTGTCGTTATGCCCACGGCATCGAGATACCACCCGATATGCTTTCGGGCGACGCGAACGCCGAGCTCGGTGCCATACTCGCTGAGCATGGCTTCGTAATGTTCGCTCACAAGTGCCAGAAGAGCCTGACCTTGCGGTGCCGGTTGGGCCGGCTGCCCAATCAGCGCTGCACCGATCTGTCCGACGAGCCAGGGTTGACCTTGCGCCCCGCGCCCAATCATGACCGCATCAGCACCCGAGGCCGCCAAGGCCTTTTCGGCTCGATTCAGGCATGTGATATCGCCGTTGACGACCACAGGGATCGACACCGCCTCCTTGACCGCGCGAACGGGTTCCCAGCGGGCCTCGCCCTTATAGAATTGCTGGCGCGTACGGCCGTGCACGGTCACCATCCGCACACCAGCGTTTTCTGCCGCTCTGGCGATATCCGGGGCGTTGAGGCTATCATCGTCCCAACCGAGCCGCATCTTGACCGTTACCGGGAGTTTGGTCGATCTGACCGTCGCTTCAATCAGCCGAAGCGCCACATCAGGCACGCGCATGAGCGCCGAACCTGCAAAACCGTTGGTTACGCGTTTTGACGGACAGCCGAGATTGAGGTCGATCATGTCGGCCCCGGCATCCTCGGCGATCTCGACCCCCCTGACCAGCCATTTAGCCTCGCAACCAGCCAATTGCACGACGTGGGGCAGCCCGCTGCTGGCAGCGGTGCGGCGGACCATTTCGTGCTGACCGGTCGTCAAGGCTTCGCTGGCGATCATTTCCGATACGACCATGCCAGCGCCGAACCGCGCAGCAATCTCACGCATGGGCCGGTCGGTGATCCCGGCCATGGGTGCAAGAAATGCACGGTTCGGGAGATTTACCCGGTCGATGCTTATTCCGCAGGCAAACTGCGACAAATCGAATGCCTCAAAACTGAACAGGCTGATGAGTTTGGCGACAGATTAGTCAATCTGTGTCCCGTTGCAATGGCCGCGAGAGGATAAGTTTGCTAAAGTCAGTCCGGTTGACCTTTTCCAAATCGCTTTGGCACGGCAGCTTTGCAAATGTATGGCGCGCGTTGTATCGCCATGATGCGCCGGAACGTCTCCGGCGCCCAAGGTTTTCCGGAAGAGTATGGCATATCGTCCAAAGATTGCAGTCGTCGTCGTTGCGGGCGGCAAAGGTGAACGCGCGGGCGGAAGCGAGGGCTTGCCCAAGCAGTTCCGCCTTCTCGGGGGCCAACCGGTACTGGCTCGTACGCTTTCTGCTTTCCTTGAACTGGAAGAGATTGATGTCGTCTTGCCCGTGATCGGTGAGGACCATCGTCAGCAATATGAGGCGATGGGTCTGAGCCATCCACGCCTCATGCAGCCAGTAACGGGCGGGAGCACGCGACAGAGTTCGACGCTGGCCGGGCTGGAAGCGCTAGGCGAGTCTCCCCCAGACATCGTGCTCATCCACGACGGCGCACGGCCATTCGTCGAGCGGCAGGTGGTGGCGAACGTGATCGCGGCGCTCGACGATGCCGACGGCGCCCTGCCCGTGACGGTTGTGACCGATACCATCAAGCGCTCGCTCGACGGGAAGACCGTTGGCGGCACGGAAGACCGGACGCAGCTTTTTGCTGCACAGACGCCACAAGGTTTCCGGTTCGATGCGATCTACGCCGCGCACCGGCGCGCGATCGAGCTGTCCGACAGCTTCACTGACGATGCGGCAATCGCGGAGTGGGCAAACCTGCGCGTTGCGCTTGCCCAGGGCAGTTCGCGCAATATCAAGATCACGCTGCCGGAGGATTTCGCGCGCGCAGAGCGCATGCTCGAGGGAGACAGGGCTATGGAAACACGGGTGGGGCTTGGATACGACGTGCACGCCTTTGAGGAAGGTGATCAGGTCATCCTCGGCAACATAGCGATCCCGCACACCGCCAAACTCAAGGGGCATTCGGACGCGGATGTTGTGCTGCATGCGCTATCGGACGCAATCTATGGTGCGCTGGCGGAGGGCGATATCGGGAAGCACTTTCCACCATCGGACATGCAGTGGAAGGGGGTGGATTCCAGCGTTTTTCTCGATCACGCCGCAAATCTCGTCTGCGCGCGTGGGGGACGGATCGTGCACCTGGACGCCACCATCATCTGCGAGCGACCGAAAATCGGCCCGTATGTCGACCCCATGCGCGCCCGGATTGCCGAGATTGCAGGCATTGCAACCAGCCGTGTCGCCATCAAGGCGACGACCTCGGAGCGGCTGGGCTTTACCGGCCGGGAAGAAGGCATCGCGGCACAGGCGGTCGCTACTATCGAAATGCCCCGGGGTGACTAGCGAGATGCTCGACAGCGAAACGCTCGCGCTGGCAAGGAAGGTCAATGACCGATTGCTGGCGGCCAAGCAAATGCTGGTGACGGCGGAAAGCTGCACTGGTGGCCTCGTCGCGGGAGCGCTCACTTCCGTGGCCGGATCGTCTGCCGTTCTCTACGGCGGTTTCGTTACCTACGCCAACGAGGCCAAGACGGCGATGATTGGCGTTCCCGCCCAACTTATCCGAGAGCATGGTGCGGTTTCAGAACCTGTCGCTCGTGCGATGGCGGAAGGTGCGCGCAAAACAGCCGGCGTCGACCTCGCCATTGCCGTGACCGGCATTGCCGGCCCCGGTGGTGGCTCGGACGCTAAACCGATTGGACTCGTTCATTTCGCTGTCGCCACCGCTGAAATCACAGAACACAGGGAAGAACGCTTTGGCGATTTGGGCCGCGACACGATTCGCCAGGAGAGCGTCAGAGTCGCGCTCACGATGATCCTCGATGCCTATGCGCCATAGCGCCGGTTGGCCTCCGCAACGAAGGCATCGATGATTTCCTCCTGCTTTGCGGCGAAGGCCGGTTCCGCCACGGACCGTATGATCGGGTTGGCGATGCGGAAGTCGATGTCGAACTGGATCAGGGTCCCGTCCGCCTGCTCTTTAAAGCGCCAGAGACTGTTGAGGTGGCTGAATGGCCCATCGACCGCGTTTGCGGTGAGCGTCATGGCCTCCCGGTTCACCTCGATGCGGCTCGTGTAGGCCTGTGCGATAGGCCCGAAGCGGATGTGCATGCGAGCGGCGAATTCGGTCTCGGGCGAGATCGGGTCGCGTTTTACATCCATGCGCTCGCAATTAGGGACGAAGCGTGGGTAACTCTCGACGTCTGCGACCAGGTCAAGCATCTGTGCCGGGCTGTGCGGCACCTTGCGCTTAAACGACAACTGCATCAGGCGAGGCCAAACCTTGCCTGCCGTGCTGCCCGCAGCCTGGCGAAGTCCTCGCCCGCGTGATGAGAGGAGCGTGTCAGCGGGCTCGAAGAGACCAGAAGGAAGCCTTTGGTCTTGGCAATCGTCGCGTAGGACTTGAACTCCTCGGGCGTCACGAATTTCTCGACCTTGTGGTGCTTGCGCGTGGGCTGCAGATACTGCCCGATGGTCAGGAAATCGACGTCGGCGACGCGAAGGTCGTCCATCAACTGAAGCACTTCATTGCGGGTTTCTCCAAGCCCGACCATGATGCCCGACTTGGTGAACATCTGGGGATCGAGTTCCTTGACGCGCTGCAACAGTCGGATGGAATGGTAGTAGCGCGCGCCGGGGCGGACCGTCAGATATTTGGAGGGCACCGTCTCGAGGTTGTGGTTGAAGACATCCGGCTTTGCCGCGACCACAATCTCCAGGGCGCCTTCCTTGCGCAGGAAGTCCGGTGTCAGGATTTCAATTGTGGTCCTGGGGTTGCGGGCGCGGATGGCATGGATGACGTCGGCAAAATGTTGTGCCCCGCCATCCGGCAGATCGTCACGATCCACCGAGGTGATGACAACATGCTCGAGCCCGAGCTTTTCGACCGCCTTGGCCGTGTTTTCCGGCTCGTTGGGGTCCAGCGCGGTCGGCAGACCGGTGCGCACATTGCAGAAGGCACAGGCCCGGGTGCAGATTTCCCCCATGATCATAAAGGTGGCGTGCTTTTTGGACCAGCACTCCCCGATATTGGGACAACCAGCCTCTTCGCATACCGTTACCAGCCCGTGCTTGCGCACGATCTCCTGGGTCTCCCGGTATACCGGCGACCCCGGCGCTTTTACCCGAATCCACTCGGGCTTGCGCAGCATGTCGGTGTCGGGCCGGTGGGCCTTTTCGGGATGTCGGGCCTTGGTCCGGCTGACCGTATCGAGAAGAGTGACCATTAGGTGTTTCCGTGGCGCTTTTGGCTATAGCGCATTTGGGTGAGAAGTGCATCCTGCGGCACACCGTAGACCTGCCGCATTGCACGGCGTCAGGTAATGATGCGAGCCACGATGATAACGATGATCGCTCCGACCGTGGATGTCACGATCTGCGTAACGATCGGGTTTGCGATCCTGAGGTCGATCTTTAACGCCGAGAACAGATAACCGCCCACGAATGATCCCAATATGCCTGCGACCAAATAGGCGATGAGGCCCCCTCCGCCGCCGGCAATCATACTGCCCAAGAAACCCGCGACCAAGCCGACCAGCAGAAATACGAGGACCGCTTTTGCGTCCATTCCAACCTCCTGATGTCCCGGGCCGACCTACCGGCCGGCCCGGGCGCAATGGCTAACGTCTGCCCCTGATGGCTCGCGCAATGCCGATGAGAATGCACGCACCGATCACCGCGACGATCAGCTGACCGATCCATCCCCCAAGCGTTGCGTTGAACACGAACATCAGGATGGCGTTTGCAACCACTGCACCGACGATCCCGAGCACGATGTTCAGGATCAGGGAGTGGTCCGATTTCATGATCTTCTCGGCAATCCACCCGGCGATGCCACCGATGATGATTGAACCGATCCAGCCTATACCTTCCATGCTTCTCTCCGTTGTCTGATGACAAATCCTAAAGTTGCGATGGTGACCATAGGTTGCGTTGGCCATTGCACCCTGGTCAGGCGTCGATCACCTGGACCTATATGTTGAGCGCCTGCCCATAAGCGTCAAGCACACTCTCTTTCATTGTTTCGGACAGCGTGGGGTGCGGGAAGATAGTGTGCATCAATTCTTCCTCGGTGGTCTCCAGATTCATTGCGACCACGAATCCCTGGATCAATTCGGTCACCTCCGCACCGATCATGTGGGCTCCCAGCAGTTCACCGGTCTTCTTGTCGAAGATCGTCTTCACCAAACCATCCGGCTCGCCCAGCGCGATCGCCTTGCCGTTGCCAATGAAGGGGAAGCGTCCTACGCGGATATCGCGTCCCTGTTCCTTGGCCTTCGCTTCGGTCAACCCCACGCTTGCGACCTGCGGCTCGCAATAGGTGCAGCCGGGAATCTTGCTGCGGTCGAGCCCGTGCACCTTCTTGCCGGCAATCGTCTCGACGGCGATGACGGCCTCGTGCTCGGCCTTGTGCGCGAGCATGGGAGGACCGGCAACGTCGCCGATTGCCCATACGCCTTCGACATTGGTGCGGCCGTGGTCATCGACAACGATGATCCCGCGGTCGATCTTTACGCCGATCTTCTCGAGCCCGAGATTTTCCGAGTTGGCCTGAACACCGACTGCCGAGATCAAGACGTCGGCCCTGATTTCCTTTTTGTCGCCCGCCTTCAGTTCCACATGAGTGGTGACGCCCTGCGAGGTCTTGTCGACCTTGGAGACCTTGGCATCGGTGAGGATCTGGATTCCCCGCTTCTCGAAGCGCTTGCGGGCCAGACCTGCGATCTCCTCGTCCTCAACCGGCATGATCTGCGGCAGGAGTTCTATTACCGTCACCTCGGCACCCATGGAGCGGTAGAACGAGGCGAATTCGATGCCAATAGCGCCGGAGCCCATGACCGCCACGGATTTCGGCATTTTTTCCGGCTTGAGGGCCTCGAAGTAGGTCCAGATCTTCTCTCCGTCCGGTTCGATGCCGGGCAGAACACGCGGACGCGCGCCGGTGGCAACGATAATGTTGCGGGCCTTGTAGGTTCCCTCTCCAAGCGTCACCTTCGGCTTGGGGTGCTGCGGCTCGACGGGTTTCTTCCTCGTCGCCTCGACCTTGACCTCTCCGGGCTTGGTGATGGTTGCCTCGCCCCAGATGATGTCGACCTTGTTCTTTTTCATCAGGAACTGGCAGCCGTCGTTCATGCGCCCGGCGATCTGCCGCGAGCGCTTGACGATCTCGGCGATGTCGAAGTCCAGGCTTCCGGCCTTCAGTCCGTAGTCCTTGGCGTGGCTCATATGTCCGTAGATCTCGGCCGAACGCAGCAGAGCCTTTGTCGGGATGCAGCCCCAATTCGAGCAGATGCCAGCCATGTGCTCACGCTCGACGATCGCAACCTTCATGCCGAGTTGGGATGCGCGGATGGCCGCGATATAGCCGCCCGGGCCGGCACCGATCACGATGATATCGTACTGATCCGCCATTGGTTTACCTCGTTATTCGGAGCTCAAAGCTCCAGCAATTCCTTGACGACCGGCGCGAGCGCGTCGCCGATTGCGCGTGTGTTGGCCGCATCGAGATGGACACCGTCCAGAGGGTCGGCAGCGGCAACTTTTGACGCATCAAAGAAAGTAGCGCCCATTTCCTGCGCATGCCGCCGATAGTGCCGGGCGAATTCCAGCGATTGAGCCTTGGCGTGCTCCATGCCGCCGAAGTGCGAAATCATGATCTCATTGTCGGTGTCGACGATATGCGGGGGCGAAACGACCAGCACCTTTGGCGCCGGCAGATCTTCACCTGCGAAATGAGACTTGATGACCTGCACAATGCGGCGCATGCCCCTGCCCGCTTCAGACGCATAGCCGCAGACCGCAGGTTTCAGATCATTGGTGCCGAGCATCACGATGACCAGGTCGAGCGGTGAATGGCTCGCCAGAAGGGTCGGCAGGATGCGGGCGCCGTTGCGGTCGGCGTTGGACAACCAGTCATCATAGGCCGTTGTACGTCCACCGAGGCCTTCGGCGATCACCCTGGCCTCGCCCTCAAGCGCCCGTTCCAGCGCCGTCGGCCAGCGATCTTCGAATGCGTGGCGGCCGCCGGCTGGATCAGCGCCATAGGTCAGGCTATCGCCATAAGCGAGGATCGCTTTCATCGCTTCGCCCTCAAGCCAGCATCATGACTGGCGTTTCGATGAGCTTCTTGAACGCAGCGAGAAGTTCGGCCCCGAGCGCGCCGTCCACTGAACGGTGATCGCAGGAGAGCGTGACCGTCATGAAGTTGCCGGTCTTGATCTCGCCCTTTTCGACATAGACGCGCTCCTCGCCGGCACCGACCGCGAGGATCGTTCCGTGAGGCGGGTTGATTACGGCGCCGAAGTGCTTGATGCCATACATGCCGAGATTGGATACGGATGAGGACCCGCCTTGGTACTCGTGGGGCGCCAGCTTCTTGTTCCGCGCCCGGGTCGCAAGGTCTTTGACCTCTTCCGATATCTGGCGCAGGGTTTTGGTGTCGCAGGATTTTACGACCGGGGTGAACAGCCCACCCGGAACCGCGACCGCCACGGCGACATCTGACCGGTGGTGATAGAGGATCGCATCACCCGCCCAGGTTGCGTTGGCCTGCGGCACCTGCTGAAGCGCCAGTGCCCACGCCTTCATGACGAAGTCATTGACCGAGAGCTTATAGGCCGGCTTGCCTTCCTTGTCCTTCGGCGCGGCAGCATTGATGTCTTCGCGGGCTTTCAGGAGCGCGTCGATACGGCAGTCGATTGTGAGATAGAAATGTGGAACGGTCTGCTTGGATTCGGTCAGACGCGCCGCGACCGTCTTGCGCATACCGTCGGCAGGCACGAGGTCGTAGGTGCCCTCTTCGTATAGAGCCACCACCTGATCGCGGCCCAGCCCCTTGGCCAGCGCAGCGCCGGCAGCGGGGGTGGAGGCGGGCTTCGGCGCCACGCCGCTCTGCTTGGCCTTCTCTATGTCCGCTTTGACCACGCGCCCTTTCGGGCCGGTGCCGGAAATGGTCGATAGTTCGATACCGGCTTCCTTGGCCAGTCGCCGGGCAAGTGGGGACGCGAAGACGCGCTCGCCGGCCGCCTTTTGTGCAGCGTGAGGTGCTTCGGACTTGGCGGGAGTGGGTGCAGGAGCCTCCTTTTCCTCTGCTTTTGCTTCATCCGGTTTTGGAGTCGGAGCCGGTGCCGGTGCCGGTGTTGTGTCACTGATATCGCTTGCGCTCTCGCCCTCTTCGAGCAGAACAGCGATCACCTCGTTGACCTTCACGTTCTCGGAGCCTTCGGCCACGAGGATTTTGCCGATTGTTCCCTCGTCAACGGCCTCGACTTCCATCGTCGCCTTGTCGGTCTCGATTTCCGCTATGACATCGCCCGCAGCGACGCTGTCGCCTTCCTTCACGTGCCACTTGGCCAGCGTGCCCTCTTCCATTGTCGGCGACAGGGCGGGCATTGTGATGTTGATAGGCATCCTCGCCTCCCCTAGCTGCGGTACGTCACGGCATTGACCGCCGCGATGACCTCGTCGACGCTCGGCAGTGCCAGCTTTTCGAGATTTGCGGCGTAAGGCATGGGCACGTCCTTGCCCGTGACGCGGGTCACCGGCGCGTCGAGATAGTCGAAGGCGTGCTCCATGAGCTGCGCGGCAATTTCTGCCCCGATACCGCCCTGCGGCCATCCTTCCTCGACCGTAACGATCCGGCCGGTCTTTTTGACGGATTCGACGACCGTACCGATGTCCATCGGACGCAGTGTGCGTAGATCGATGAGTTCGACATCGACTCCTGCTGCAACCAGTTTCTCCGTCGCCTGAGTGGCGTAGCGCATGCCCATCGAGAAGGACACGATGGTGACGTCCCGGCCCTCCCGGGCGATGCGGGCCTTACCGATGGGCAGCACGAAATCGTCCATCTTGGGCACTTCGCCGGAGGTGCCGTAAAGGATTTCGTTCTCAAGGAAAACAACCGGGTTTCTGGACCGGATCGCTGCCTTCAGGAGCCCCTTGGCGTCCGCCGCAGTATAGGGCGCGATCACGATCAAGCCTGGGACGTGGGAATACCAGGCCGAGAAATCCTGGCTGTGCTGGGCAGCAACGCGTGCGGCAGCACCGTTGGGGCCGCGGAACACTATGGGGGCCGAAACCTGCCCACCTGACATATAGAGCTGCTTGGCGGCCGAATTGATGATCTGGTCGATCGCCTGCATGGCGAAGTTCCAGGTCATGAATTCGACGATGGGCTTGAGGCCGGCAAAGGCCGCACCGACGCCAAGGCCGGCAAAGCCGTGCTCGGTGATTGGCGTGTCGATTACGCGCTCGGGCCCGAACTCCTGCAGAAGACCTTGGGTGACCTTGTAGGCACCCTGGTATTCAGCGACCTCTTCGCCCATCACAAAGACGTCCTTGTCCGCGCGCATCTCCTCAGCCATCGCATCGCGCAAGGCTTCGCGGACGGTGACGGTGACCATCTCCACGCCTTCGGGAATGTCAGGGTCATTGCTGGGCGCGAACTGCGGTGCCGAGGGGGTTGCATCGGGCTTGGACGACACAGTGGGCTGGCTCGTGCCGCTCTCGGCTGCGTCGGGCCCAGGCTGCTCGCTCTCCTTCGGTGTGTCCTGCTTTGCAGCTGAAGCGCCTGTCGGCGCCTCTTCGCCCTCGCCGATGAGCTGGGCGATCGGCGTGTTCACCTTCACCGCTTCGGTGCCCTCGGCAACGAGGAGCTTTCCGATTGTGCCTTCGTCAACCGCTTCGACTTCCATCGTCGCCTTGTCGGTCTCGATCTCGGCGATCACGTCGCCGGGGCCAACCTTGTCGCCTTCCTTGACGAGCCATTTGGCGAGTTTGCCTTCTTCCATCGTGGGAGAAAGGGCTGGCATCAGAATATCGGGCATGGAGCGCTCCGGTTATGTCAGTCGAACGGCCATGGCGGCCGGCAATGCAGCGTCAGGAAGTATCTGCGCTTATTCTTCCAGCAGAATGTCGGTCCAGAGCTCGGATGGATCCGGCTCGGCATCATTGGTCGCAAAATCGGCAGCCTTGGTAACGATTGCCCGCACGTCCTTTTCGATCTCCTTGAGATCATCTTCGGTTGCGTAGCCCAATTCTAGAATGCGCTTGCGGACCTGCTCGATGGGGTCGCGCTCGGTACGCATCGCGGTTACTTCGTCCTTGGACCGGTACTTTGCCGGGTCGGACATGGAATGGCCGCGATAGCGGTAGGTCAGCATCTCGAGAATATACGGACCCTTCCCAGACCGCGCGTGATCAATGGCGCGCCTGGCCGCTTCAAAGACCATGCGCACATCCATTCCATCCACCTGCTCCCCGGGGATGCCAAAGCTGAGCCCCCGCTGAGAGAGGTCTGTAGTCGAGGCGGCACGCTCCAGCGACGTGCCCATGGCATATTTGTTGTTCTCGATAATGTAGACGACCGGGAGGTTCCAGAGCTTGGCCATATTGAAGCTCTCGTAGACCTGCCCCTGGTTGGCAGCGCCATCGCCGAAATAGGTGATCGAAACCGAGCCGTCACCGCGATATTTGGATGCGAAGGCAAGACCGGTACCGAGCGACACCTGTGCACCAACGATGCCGTTGCCGCCGTAAAAGCGGTGCTCATTGGAGAACATGTGCATCGAGCCGCCCTTGCCTTTCGACAGGCCACCCTGTCGTCCGGTCAGTTCAGCCATCACGCCGTCGGGGTCGAGGCCCATCACGAGCATATGGCCGTGATCGCGATAGCCGGTGATCTGGGCGTCTTCCCCCTTTTTGGAGGCCATGGTGATCCCGGTTACCACGGCTTCCTGCCCGATATAGAGATGGCAGAACCCGCCGATCAGCCCCATGCCGTACATCTGGCCGGCCTTCTCCTCGAAGCGCCGGATGAGCAGCATGTCGCGGTAGTATTTCTGCAGGTCTTCGACGCTGGCCTTGATCGGCGCGGCCGCGGCCTTGCGTTTGCCGCCAGCGCGCGTGCCAGCCTTGCTCTCTGCCATCGGGAGTCTCCCAGCCTCTTACGCAAAGGAAACGAGGCGGTCACAGCCGCCTCTTTGCATGGCAGTCTAGCTTAAAGCCGTGACGCTGGCAATCTTGGTTAATGAACTGATTTAAAAGAAAGAAACTCGTTTTAACATGATATAAGTTAAGCAGCGCTGTTATGCGCCGCTCATATCATTGGCGGGGGCTGGTCGTGTTGCGCCGCAGCTCGGGCGGCAGGAAGATGATATGGTCGTGCGCCGCCCCGTAATTCAAGATGGCCTGGGCCCGTTCTTCCAAGAGATCGGGATCGAGATGCTCGCTGCGCAGCAGGCCGACGCGGTGCTCCAGGCGCGCGCGCTCTCCGGCTACCGCGCGGGCGGTCGCCTCCACCTGCGCCTTCTCCTGCTTCAGCATGATCCAGGCGTAGAAGCCGCGGTCGCCGTGCAGCGCATGGTAGGCAAAGTAGGCGACCATGCAGGCGGCCAGCACCTGCGGTGCTGCCTGGCGTGCACGGAGCTTGACTTCGCGAAAGAGCCTCATACGGCCGAGCGAATCACACCCCGATTCGCCCGGTCAAGGGAAAAAGAGTCAAAGATTCCAAAAGGATTCAGAAAACGACT
>CAYSBF010000019.1:15344-33556 GCA_964429025.1 uncultured Pelagibacterium sp. | reverse complement strand
CTGATGGTCGGCCCGCCCGGGGCGGGCAAGTCCATGCTCGCCCAGCGCCTGCCATCGATCCTGCCCCCGCTCGACCCGCGCGAAATGCTCGATGTCTCGATGATCGCCTCGATCGCGGGCACGCTGCGCAATGGGGTGCTCTCGGACCGCCGCCCCTTTCGCGCGCCCCATCACTCCGCCTCCATGGCCGCGCTTGTCGGCGGCGGGCACAATGCCCGCCCAGGCGAGGTTTCCCTCGCCCATAACGGGGTGCTGTTTCTCGATGAACTGCCCGAATTCCAGCCCCAGGTGCTCGACAGCCTGCGCCAGCCGCTCGAAACCGGCGAGACGGTCATCGCCCGCGCCAACGCCAAGGTCACCTATCCCTCCCGGGTGCAATTGGTCGCCGCCATGAACCCGTGCAAATGCGGCATGGCCGGCACGCCCGGCCATACCTGCCGCCGGGGCGACAAATGCGCTGCCGACTATCAGGGACGGGTCTCGGGACCCTTTCTCGACCGCATCGACATCAGGATCGACGTGCCCGCAGTCTCGGCTGCCGACATGATCGGCAGCGGCGGGGATGGCGGGGAATCGAGCGCCAGTGTCGCCCAGCGGGTGAGAAATGCGCGCGCCATCCAGCGCGACCGGTATCTGGCGCTCGGCGCCGAGGGTGTTTTCACCAATGCGGGCGCCTCCTCGCGCCTCATCGAGGCGGTGGTCGAGCCGGATGCAGAAAGCCGGGCCCTGCTCCTGCGCGCCGCCGAGGCCTTTTCCCTTTCCGCCCGCGCCTATCACAGGGTGCTCAAGGTGGCACGCACCCTTGCCGATCTGGCCGGCAGCAGCGCGGTCAAAAAGCCTCACATTGCAGAGGCGCTGAGCTACCGCGTCAACATGGCGGGGGCGTAATGGAAGGACTGGTTCGCACCTTTGGCAAGCTGGCAGCCAGCAACGCGCTGGCCAACGACCGGCTGGCCAAAGCCGTCATGTCGCTCCCGCCTTCCGAATTTACCGCGCCGCGCACCGGCTTTTTCCCATCTCTCAAGGCCACGCTCAACCATATCCTCATCCTGGACTGGTTCTATATCGACGCCATCAAGGGCGGCACGCTTGGGCCCGCGGCATGGGCCGATGAGGAACCGTTTCAGGATGCGGAGAGTCTTTATGAGGCCCAGCGAAAAAGCGATCTCGAGCTCCTGGGTTTGTGCCGCACCCTCGATCCCGCCGCGCTGTCGGGCCCGGTCCGTATCCACCGCGAATCCGGCATCCAGACCGAGCGGCTCGACGACGTTCTGAGCCATCTTTTCCAGCACCAGACCCATCATCGCGGCCAGGCCCACGCCATGCTTTCGGGCACGGCGGTTAAGCCCCCGCAACTCGATGAATTCGTCCTTGCCGAAGACGCCCGGTTGCGGACCGCCGAACTGGACGATCTGGGGTGGGATGAAGCAATGCTGGGATTTGAACCTTGACCCGGTGACCCTTGCGGGTTGCATTCTAAGCCGCCTCGCCGCGATCCTTTGTCGCCATGAATTGAAGGTCCGGAAAATCCTTGGCGCAGCGGTCGATCTCCCACTGGCTGGGAGCAAGAAAGACCGGGTCGCCATAGCGGTCCTCGGCAATGTTGAGCCGGTGAAGCGCGGCGAATTTCTCAAACTGCGCCGGATCGGCGACCTTGACCCAGCGCGCGGTCACATATTGCGCGGGCTCTATCCTGATCGGGACGGCATATTCGGCCTGGGCGCGCGAGGTCAGAACCTCGAGCTGCAGCGGGCCGACCGCCCCGACATAATAGCCCGAGCCGAGCGAGGGCTTGAAGACCTGAACGACACCTTCCTCGGCCAGGTCGTTGAGCGCCTTGGCGAGCTGCTTGGTCTTGCTCGCATCGGAAAGATGGACGCGCCGCAACAATTCGGGCGCAAAATTGGGAATGCCGGTGACGGTGACGTCCGGCCCCTCGGTCAGGGTGTCGCCCACCGAAAGCGTGCCGTGATTGGGGATGCCCACCACGTCCCCGGCCAGCGCCTCGTCTGCCAATTCGCGCTCGCGGGCGAAAAAGAACATCGGATTGGCGACCTTGAGGTCCTTGCCCGAACGGACATTCTTTAACCGCATGCCGCGTCTGAGCGTGCCCGAAGCCACCCGCACAAAAGCCACGCGGTCGCGATGATTGGGGTCCATATTGGCCTGCACCTTGAAAACGAAGCCCGTGCATTTATCGCCCGCCGGATCGACAGGCGCCGGTCTGGCCGGCTGCGGCCGCGGCGGCGGGGCAAGGCGGCACACCGCCTCGAGCAGGTGGCTCACCCCCACCGATTTCAGCGCCGAGCCGAAATAGACGGGGGTCATATGACCGCCGAGATAGGCCGCGTGATCGAACTTCGGCAGCGATTCGCGGGCAAGTTCGAGCCCCTCCATTGCGCCCTTGATCGCGAGGTTCTGTGAGCCGGAGAAACGGTCGGCCAGCGCATCGACACCCGGCGCGTCGGCCGAGACAGTGCCGTCGGGCGCAACGAACCGCCCGGCCTCGATGTCGATCAGGCCCGTAAAATCGACCCCCGCGCCCACCGGCCACATCATGGGTGCCGTATCGAGCGCGAGCGTTTCCATGATCTCGTCCAGAATCTCGAGCGTATCGCGCGCCTCCCGGTCGATCTTGTTGACAAAGGTGATGATGGGGATGTCGCGCAGCCGGCAGACCTCGAAGAGCTTGCGCGTCTGCGCCTCGATGCCCTTGGCCGCATCGATCACCATGATCGCCGAATCGACCGCCGTCAGCGTGCGGTAGGTGTCTTCGGAAAAGTCCGCGTGGCCGGGCGTATCGAGCAGGTTGAGCGTCAAACCCATATGCTCGAAGGTCATGACGCTCGAGGTAATCGAAATCCCGCGCTTCTGTTCGATTTCCATCCAGTCCGAGCGCGTGCGCCGCCGCTCGCCGCGCTCCTGCACTTCACCGGCCAGGTGAATGGCGCCCGAGGAAAGCAGCAGCTTTTCGGTGAGCGTCGTCTTGCCGGCGTCCGGGTGCGAAATGATCGCAAAGGTGCGGCGCGAAAGATGGCCTGTGGGCGTCAAGGGTGAGGTCTCCGCAAAGGGATATGAGGTGCTGGCGGTCTCCTATAGCAAAACCCCCTTCTTGCGAAGCGGTGAGCGATTCCGCCTTGTCAGCGAACGGGGGCAGCTATAAAGCAAGTAAACGCTTGTTTATTGCAGGTGAAGCCATGTCTTCGCTGTCAGCCTGGGCCGAAATCGTCTCGGTGCGCTATATCGGGGCCACAGTAACGCTTTGTCTTGGCGTTGCGCTCTTGTCGTTCAACGTTTTTCTCGCCGCAACGGCCATTCCCTCGGCGGTCATCGAGCTCGACGGCATCCCTCTTATCGCCTGGTCGACGACCCTCTTTTTGGTCTTTGCCATCATGGGCGGGGCTGCGGCGGCCAACCTCAAGGCACGCTTCGGCGCACGAAAAGTCCTGATCGGTGCTGCGCTCGTCTTTGTCGCGGGTTCGGCGCTTGCCAGTGTCGCTGCGTCCATGCCGCAGCTTCTCGCCGGCCGCGCGCTCCAGGGGCTCGGCGAAGGCGTTGTCGCGGCGGTCTGCTACGCGCTCATCCCCGAGCTTTTCCCTTCGCGCCTCGTCTCGCGCGTGTTCGGGGCCGAATCGGTGGTCTGGGCGCTGGCGGCCTTCATCGGTCCGGTTCTCGCCGGATATCTCACCGAAGTCATTTCCTGGCGCGCCGCCTTCGCGGTCAATCTCCCAATGGGCGCCATCTTTATCGGCCTTGCCCTTGCCATCGTGCCCCGGCAGGAGGCCTTGTCCGGCATCCCGGAAAGGCTGCCCTTCATCCGGCTGGGCCTAATCGGGATCGCGATCATCATCGTCTCGGTCGCCTCGCTCCTTTCAGACCCGCTTTCGATCGCATTCTGCCTGTTGCTTGCCGGCATCCTGCTTTTTGGCGTTGTCCGGCGCGACGCCGGTGCGGCGGCCAAACTCTTTCCGACAGCGGCCTTCCGGCTTGGCGATCCGGTCGGCGCGGGGCTGGCCGTCGTCCTGCTGATGCCCATCGCGCAGGCGGGGGCTGCGGTTTATCTGGTCTATATGCTTCAGGAACTCTGGGATTTCGGGCCGCTTCTTGCCGGGCTGTCCGGAGCGCTGATGTCGATCTGCTGGAGCGTCGTCGCCATCGCGATCGCCGGTGTCGCCTCCCATCGGGGCCGCATGCGTCTTATCCGGCTCGGTCCCGCCCTTCTGGCGCTCGGTCTTTTCGGGCTCGCCGGAGCCGTTCTCTCCGAAACGCTCTGGCCGGTGTTTCTCGCCCAGATCTTCATTGGGGCGGGGTTCGGCACTTCCTGGGCCTTTCTGAGCCAGACCATCATGGAAACCGCCCGGCCCGGCGAGCGCGACCGCGCATCGGCGCTTCTTCCCACCATCCAGTCGGCCGGCTACGGCATCGGTGCAGCCATTGCGGGGCTTGCCGCCAACAGCGCGGGGCTGGCGTTGGCCCAGACACCCGAGGCGGTCCGCGCCGCAATGCTGGCTGTATTCATCCTTTGCGCGCTGCTCAGCACGCTTGGCCTTTATGCGGCCTTTGCCATGACGCGCGCCGTGCCGGCGCCTGAAATGGGAGGCGCCGACGCAAAAGGATTCACGTGAAGCATGGCTGCTTCACGTGAATCACGATGCGCCACGAAAAGACTCTCTCAGTGGAATTGAGCCGTTTCGGTTGAGCCTTCCA
Source organism: uncultured Pelagibacterium sp. (assembly GCA_964429025.1). Classification (GTDB taxonomy): domain Bacteria; phylum Pseudomonadota; class Alphaproteobacteria; order Rhizobiales; family Devosiaceae; genus Pelagibacterium. The sequence continues at coordinate 28,849 of CAYSBF010000019.1, read as the reverse complement.
TTGCCGTGGTTGCGCTCCGCCCGCCGCTGATGGCCGTGGCCACGGCGTCGAAATAGCTGGTGCCGACCTCGCGCTGGTGCCGTGTCGCGGTAAAGCCATGCGCCTCGGCGGCAAATTCAGCCTGCTGAAGCTCGGAATAGGCGGCCATGCCGCGCGCCTTGTAGCCGCGCGCGAGATTGAACGTTGTAAGCGAGAGATTGTGAAACCCGGCCAGTGTGATGAACTGGTATTTATAGCCCATGGCGCCAAGCTCACGCTGGAACGCCTCCATCTCCTTTTCGCTCATATATTTTGCCCAGTTAAAGGATGGCGAGCAATTATAGGCCAGCATCTGCTCGGGATAGTCCTTGCGGATCGCCTCGGCAAAGCGTTTGGCATCGGCAAGACTGGGGGTTGAGGTCTCGCACCAGATGAGATCCGCATAGGGCGCATAGGCCAGCCCGCGCGCAATTGCCGCCTCAAAGCCGCCCTTCAAACGATAGAACCCCTCCTCGGTGCGCTCCCCGGTGATGAAGGGCGCGTCATACTCATCGATGTCGGAGGTGATGAGCTGGGCCGCCTCGGCATCGGTGCGCGCCATGATCAGCGTGGGCACGCCCATGACATCGGCGGCCAGTCGCGCAGCGTTAAGGGTCTTGATAAAGGTGCGGGTGGGCACCAGCACCTTGCCGCCCAGATGCCCGCATTTCTTCTCACTCGCCAGCTGATCCTCGAAATGCACGGCCGCAGCCCCGGCTTCGATCATCGCCTTCATGAGCTCGAAAACATTGAGCGCGCCGCCGAACCCGGCTTCCGCATCGGCGATTATGGGTACGAAATAATCGATATCGGCGCTCGTCTTGCCCTCGAACCGCTCCATGGTCTGGATCTGGTCGGCGCGCTGCAGGGCCTTGTTGATCCGCCTCACGACCGCAGGCACCGAGTCGGCGGGATAAAGCGACTGATCGGGATACATATTGCCCGACGAATTGGCGTCTGCCGCCACCTGCCAGCCTGAGAGATAAATAGCCTTGAGCCCGGCCTTGACCTGCTGGACGGCCTGATTGCCGGTAAAGGTGCCCAGTGTCGGAACATAATCCTCGCTGTGCAGCAATTCCCAAAGCCGCCGCGCGCCGTTTTCGGCCAGAGTGTGCCGGATGGGCAGCGAGCCCCTGAGCTTTTCGACATCGAGCAGGGAAAAGTCGCGCCTGATATTGAGCCAGCGATCCGGCGCCCAATCGGGCCCGGGGAAGTCCCGGGAATTGGCCTTGGCCTTTTCGAGCATAATCATTCCTCCGTTATGGGATTGGGACAGGGCATTCAGTGCTGTGGCCGGCGCATGAAGGTCGCGGCGATCATGTCCGCCCCCTCGAACAGGGCGCCGCTGCCGGCAAGGGTGAAACGGTGGCGACCGCCGCGGTGAACGATCGCATAGTCGCGCCTGGCCAGCCCCAGCCGGGCGAAATCCGCCATCACCTCGGCCATTGATGGCGCGATTATGGTGATGAAATCCTCATCCTGTGTTTCCTCGATCGTGCCGCGCATCTCTTTCTCCTCGGAACTTCGATTGCTGGCATTCGCCTCCAGGTAAAGAATTGACAACTTCGGTCATTGTTGCAAGAAATTACGTGAAAACAGCTGGTTAAGCTGTCAACACCTGCAAATCGGGCAGGCAAAAATTGTAAATCTTGTAAAGAGAGGGGCGGCCTATGACCGCGACCGAGCCGCAGATCGGGGGCAGGATCAAGCGCCTGCGGCGCTTGAAAGGCATCTCGCAGGCCCAGCTTGCCCAGGCGCTCGATATCTCGGCCAGCTATCTCAATCTCATCGAGCACAATCGCCGCCGCATTACCGTCCCCCTCCTCTTTCGCGCGGCGGGTTATTTCGGGGTCGAGCCGGGGGAGTTGGCAGAGAGCGATGACGGGCGGCTGGTCGGTGACCTCATGGAAATGTTCGGCGATGACATCTTCGCCGATGCCGATCTTACCAATCAGGATGTCCGGGACCTCGCCGCGAGCCACCCTTCGGTCGCCCGCGCGCTTCTCAAGCTTTTCGATCATGTGCGGCATTTGCGGCGTCCCGAATCGCGTTCGGCTCCGCTGCCCGAGACGGGCCACAATGTCGTCACCGAAGCGGTGTCCGATTTCCTCCAGGAGAACGCCAATTATTTCGCCAGTCTCGAAGCGTCTGCCGAGCGCGTCCGGCACGACATCGACAACGCCGCCGAGAATTTCGAGCAAGGGATCAAGGTCTGGCTGTTCAACGTCTTCGGTATCGAGACAAGGCTTGCCTCGCTGCCCAACGGGGTCGTGCGCCGGCTCGAGGAGGGTGGGCGGGTGCTGACGGTCAGCGATACGCTCGAACCTGAATCCGCCCAGTTCGCCATCGCGCAACAGGCCGCGCTTCTCGCCGCCGGGGCCGAAATCGAACGATTGATCCAAACCAGCACGCTGCCCCAGCCCGATGCGATTCCCCTGGCGCGCAGCGTGCTCGCTTCCTATGTGGCTGCCGCGCTCATCATGCCCTATGAGCCCTTCTTTAACGCCTGCCGCAACACGCGATACGATATCGAGCGGCTCGGCCGGCGCTTCCGGGCCAGTTTCGAGCAGGTCTGCCACCGCATGACCACGCTCCAGCGCCCCGGCATGAGCGGCATTCCGCTCCATCTGGTGCGCACCGATATTGCAGGCAATATCTCCAAGCGCTTTTCGCTCTCGGGCATACACATCCCGCGCCATTCGGGCGCCTGCCCGCGCTGGAACGTCTATTCGGCCTTTCTCAATCCCGGCCAGATCAACATTCAGCTTTCACAGATGCCCGACGGCCGGCGTTATTTCTGCATCGCCAAGGCCATCACCAAGGGGGGCTATGCCTATAACGCCCCGCGCCGCCATGTGGCGATCGGGCTGGGTTGCGCCATCTCGCATGCGCCGGCAATGATCTATGCAGACGGCATCGATCTCGACGCCCCGGCAGGCGCCGTGCCGATCGGTGTGGGCTGCCGCATCTGTCCGCGCCGCGAATGCGGCCAGCGCGCGCACCCGCCCGCCGATCACCGCTTTTCCGGGGACCAGGCCGAGCGGATGGAAAATCTCTACATGCAGCGCGGCTGAACGCTCGAAGGCGTCACCTTTGTGTGGTTTACTCAGTTCCGGTCCGGCACCGGAACCGGATTGAACAGGGAGTTCGAAGCGATGGATATTCTCTATACCGCCCATGCAACCGCCACTGGCGGCGGGCGCAATGAAGGCCATTCGAAAACCGATGACGGCAAGGTCGACGTCAAGCTCTCAACGCCCAGGGAAATGGGCGGATCGGGCGAGGGCACCAATCCCGAACAGCTTTTTGCCACCGGCTACGCCGCCTGCTTTCTGGGTGCCCTGCGCTTTGTCGCCGGCAAGGACCACAACAAGCTTCCCGACGATACAAGCGTTACTGCCGATGTCGGCTTTGGCAAGCGCGACGATGGCGAAGGGTTCGGGCTCAAGGTGACGCTGACCGCGCATGTGCCGGGCCTCGACACCGGCGCGGTCAGGGATCTGATGGACCGCGCCCACATCGTCTGCCCCTATTCCCATGCCACCATGGGAAATATCGAGGTCAATCTGGTCGCGGGATAATCGAGCCGCCGCCGGTCTTCTCTGTCGCTTCCCCGGCGCAAGCCGGGGACCATCTCGCCACCCGCATGTGTGGCTGCAATGGGTCCCGGCTTTCGCCGGGACGGCGATGAATGAATCCGGCTATCTCCGCGGCCTATAAGTAAAATACGAAAAGTCCGCCGGGCGCCCGCCGCCATTGAGATCGTGCGCGGCCATGCCGATGAAGGCGCCGGTAAAACTTCCATGCTCGGCATGCCCGCCGCATTCGTCCGAAAGGATCGAGGCGTCGAGGTCCGGCCCGGCCTTCTGCCAGTCCCCGCCCCTCTCAGCCCAGAAAAATTGCAGCCTTGAATCCGCGACCACCGCCTTGAGCCCGATTGCGCCGGTCTTTGGCAGGGCAATGGGTTGCCCGAAAAAGGTGAGATTGCCGTCCGGGTGGCTGACGACCGAGCTCATGATCAGCAGCTCGCGATTGCCGTTCTCGTCCCCGCTCACCGCGCAATAGTGGAAATTGTACCGCCCGTAATAGGCGATGAGCCCCGCCATCTCGCGTTCGTCGTTCGGCTCGAATTCCAGCTCGGTCTCGGCCTCGTAGTTGAAATGGGTCTGGCGCCGCGCAACCAGCGCCTGCTCGAACCAGGAGGCGATGGATTCCCGGCCGAAAAGGCGCAGCCTGTTGTCCTCAAGCCCGAAGATGCGCCCGGTGTCCGGTGTCCTTAGCCACTGGAAATCGATATCGAGCTTTTCCCCCTCGAAATCATAGTGCCTTTCGGCCCAATAGGCCTCTTCATCCCAGACGCCCGGAAGATCGACCTCCGAGGCCGGCACATTGGTGCCGTGCTTGAGATAGAGCCAGTCGTCGTCCTTCCAGACCGCTTCCTGGATGGCTGTTTCACGCCCCAGAACGCAGCGGCGCTTCTGGGTGGTGGGCCGCCCGGCAAGGTGTACGATATAGGTGCGCCCGTCCGGTGTCTCGACGATATCGCCATGCCCGGCCCGCTGGAGCGGGTTGAGCGGCGCATCCTTGGCGGTAACGACATATTTGTCCGGATGCAGCTCGTAGGGCCCCTCGATCTGCCGGGAGCGCGCCAGGGTGCAGGCATGGTCGTAACCGGTGCCGCCTTCGGCGGTCAGAAGATAGTACCAGCCATTGCGCTTATAGAGATGCGGTCCCTCGACCAGCGCAAGCTCGGTGCCCTTGAAGATGTTCTTGCGCTCGCCGATCAGTTTCTGCGCCACCGGATCATATTGCTGGAGCGCAATGCCGGCGAATTTGTGCGGCCGGGTGCGGTGGTCCCAGAGCATGTTGAGAAACCACTTTTTCCCGTCATCGTCGTGAAAGAGCGAAGGATCGAAACCCGACGAGTTGACATAGACCGGGTCGGACCATGGCCCCGTGATGTCGGGGGCGGTGACGATATAATTATGCGCGTCCTTGAACGAGCCGTCCTTGCGCTTGACGTCGGTATAGACCAGCCAGAACTTGTCCCCGTCATGGGAGAGGCACGGGGCCCAGACCCCGCAACTGTCGGGATTGCCGCGCATGTCGAGCTGGCTCTGGCGGTCAAGCGGACGGGTGAGAAGCGTCCAATTGGCGAGATCCCGTGAATGATGGATCTGCACGCCCGGAAACCATTCAAAGGTTGAGGTCGCGATATAGTAGTCCTCCCCCACCCGCAGGATGGAGGGGTCGGGATTGAACCCGGGCAGTATCGGGTTTGGGCGGACGGGCATTCGGGGTTCTCCTCCCTTTCGGAGTAAAAGGCGGACGTCGCAGCCCCTCATCCGACCTGCGCTTGGCTCCGGCCGCCTTCTCCCACGAGAGGAGAAGGGAAACCGGCGAGGCCTTGGGTCTTTCGCCCCCCTCTCCCCTTGTGGGAGAGGGGCTGGGGGTGAGGGGGCCAGCGATGCCCGCCGTCAAACAAAACGATTGACGAGGTTTTCGAGATATTCCTGGCGCCCCGATTTCGGGCTCGGGTTGATATTTTCTTTCTCGACTCGCGCTGCAATGTCCTCGAGGGTGCGTTCGCCTCGGAGCATGGCCTGCGCCTCGGGCGCATTCCAGCCCGAATAGCGCTCATCGAGCAGCTTTTCGTAGGTCCCGTCCTCGATGATCGCGGCGGCGGCCTTTAACCCACGGGCACAAACGTCCATGCCCCCGATATGGCCGTGGAGCAGGTCTTCGGGGTCGATCGACTGGCGGCGCAGCTTGGCGTCGAAATTCGTGCCCCCGGTCGTAAACCCGCCCGCCTTGAGGATGTGGTAATAGGCGAGCGCCACTTCGGGCACATTGTTGGGGAACTGGTCGGTATCCCAGCCCGACTGATAGTCATTCCGGTTCATGTCGATCGAGCCGAAAATACCCAGGGCCGCGGCGGTCGCCACCTCATGCTCGAAGGTGTGCCCGGCAAGGATGGCGTGGCCGACCTCGATATTGACCTTGACCTCGTTCTCGAGCCCATAGCGCTTCAGGAACCCGTATACGGTCGCGACATCGAAATCATACTGGTGCTTGGTCGGCTCCTGGGGCTTGGGCTCGACCAGGATCGTGCCCTTGAACCCGATTTTGTGCTTGTACTCGACCACCATGGAGAGCATGCGGCCCATCTGGTCGAGCTCCTGGCCCATGCGGGTGTTGAGCAGCGTTTCATAGCCCTCGCGCCCGCCCCAGAGGACGTAATTCTCGCCACCGAGCCGCATGGTGACGTCCATGTTCGCCTTGATGGTTGCCGCCGCATAGGCAAAGACATCGGGGTCCGGATTGGTCGCAGCGCCGGCCATGAAGCGCCGGTTGGAAAAAAGGTTCGCAGTGCCCCAGAGGAGCTTGACGCCCGTCTCGGCGATCTTTTTCTCGAAAATGTCCCCGATCGCCTCGAGCCGCTTCCTGCTTTCGGCAAAGCTTTCGCCCTCGGGCCGCACATCGGCGTCGTGGAAGCAGAAATAGGGCGCGCCGAGCAGGGTGAAGAGCTCGAACGCCACATCGGCCTTCATTTTTGCCGCGTCCATGCCGTCCCCGAACCAGGGGCGCTCGAAGGTGCGTCCGCCAAACGGGTCTCCGCCCTCCCATGCAAAGGAATGCCAATAGGCGATGGCAAAGCGCAAATGCTCTTCCATGCGCTTGCCCAGGACGATTTCATCGGGATTGTAGTGCCGGAAGGCCAGCGGGTTCGCGCTTTCGGGGCCTTCATATTTTACCTTGGAAAGGCCTTTGAAAAAGTCGGTCATTTTAGATGCGGGCCTCCTCGATTCCCGGATAAAGGGCGCAATAGCGCCGGTACTGCTCGTCATAGGCGGCGATGAGATCCGCCCTGGGTTCTATGGTCTTTTCGATTTTCGGCTTGGTGCAGACCGCTCTGGGGTCCGCGCCCGTAGCGGCGATCAGCCCAAGCCGCGCCGCGCCGAATGCGCCGCCGAAATCGCCGTCCTCGGGCACCTCGATCGGTGTGTTGAGATTGGTTGCGATCATCTCGAGCCAGAGATCGGATTTCGATCCCCCGCCCACCGCGATGAGCGAGCCGATTTTCGTGCCGGCATCGGAGAGGACCTGCTGGCAGTCGCGCACGGCAAAGGCGACCCCCTCCATCACGGCTTGCCCCAGGGTCCGGGCATCCGAGAGATGGGAGAGCCCCACAAAGGAGCCGCGGGCATCGGCATTGTTGTGCGGCGTGCGCTCGCCGGAAAGATAGGGCAGGAAGATTTCTTCGCCCGGCCCGGTGAACGCGGCGCTCACCCCCCTCGAGATCGCCGCGGCGTCCTGGCCGACGAGCCTTGCCAGCCAGTTGAGGCTGTCGGTCGCCGAAAGGATCACCCCCATCTGGTGCCAGGTATCGGGGATGGCATGGCAGAAGGCATGCACCGCCCCTTCGGTATTGGGTGAGAATTTCTCGTTGGACACAAACAGCACGCCCGATGTGCCCAGAGAGACAAAGCCTTCGCCGGGCGTCACGGCGCCGATCCCGCAGGCCGAGGCGGCATTGTCCCCCCCTCCACCCGCGACCACGGGCGCCCGCGCGATGTTCCAGCGCCGGCAAAGGGCCTCCCTGAGGGTGCCGGAGACTTCCGTTCCCTCAACCAGGGCCGGCATGTTGGCGGTCGTCAGACCCGTAAGCGCCAGCAGATCGTCGGACCAGCCGCGATATTCGACATCGAGCCAGAGCGTACCGGCGGCGTCCGACATCTCGGAGACGAACGCCCCGGTCAGAAGAAGGCGCACGTAATCCTTGGGCAGGAGGACCTTGTCGATTCTCCGAAAATTTTCCGCTTCGTTTTTTCTCACCCAAGCGATCTTGGGGGCGGTGAAGCCCGGCATGGCGATATTGCCCGCGATCTGGCGCAGGGCGGGAAGCTCCTCTTCCATCTCGCGGCACTCGCTGGCCGAACGCACATCGTTCCAGAGAATGGCCGGACGGATGACCTTATGGTCCTTGTCGAGCAGCGTCGCCCCGTGCATCTGGCCTGAGAGCCCGATGCCCTTGATCGCCGAAACCGCGCCGGCATGATCGGCGGCGAGGGTATCGACCGCTTTGAGCACCGCATCCCACCAATGAGCCGGGTCCTGCTCGGACCAGCCCGGTTTGGGGCGCGACACCGAAAGCGGCGCCGTCGCGTCGGCCAGAACGGCGCCGTCGCCATCGATCAGCACCGCCTTGACCCCGGACGTGCCGATATCAAGACCTAGAAAGGTCATCGCCTCTGTCCTCCCATGCGTCCCAGCCCCTTCCCGCTTTGACGTACGTACCTCAATCATCTCCAGCCAAAAGCGCCCCTTCCGAGTTCCCGCCCGTCTTCCGGACCGTCCTTGTTCAGGCGCTGATGTGAAGCTCCTCACCTAGCGCAGATTATCGCGCAAGAAAACCTTTATCTCAATCGGTGCCTCGGGCGGCGCGGCATCGGGGCCCAGCACCAGCCGCCGGACCGCCGCCCAGACCGCGCGCACCTCGTCCTCCGGGCTCTGGTCGAGCACCACATCGATGACCCCCGAGGAAAGTCCCGCCCGGGTCGGTCCGGTCAGCTCGTGGGCGACAAAGCGTACCTTCCCGGCGAGCCCGGCCTCATTGAGCGCCATCACCAGCCCGGCATTGCCCGCCCCGACATTATAGACCCCCACGATCTCGGGGTGGGTTTTGAAAAAATCCAGCGCCTTTTCATAGGTCAGCGTAAACTCGTCCTGCCCCTCGACCGGCCCGAGGATGGTGAGAAAGGGAAACTCGCTGCCAATAACATTGCGGAAGCCCGAGACCCGCTCGGCGTGATCGATCAGCCCCATCGAACCTGCAACAAGGGCGATCTTGCCGCCATTGGGGCAGAACCGCCCCATAAGGGCCGCCGCAGTTCGTCCCGCCGCCACATTGTCGATGCCGACAAAGGCGCGCCGCGCCGAGCCCGGCAGGTCGGAAACCAGCGTGATGACCTTGAGCCCCCGCCCCGTCGCCCGCGCCACCGCCGCATGGACGGCCGGCTTGTCGATGGCAACGATCACCGCCCCGTCATAAACCTCCGCATCGATCTCGTCGAGCGCATTGGCGAGGGCCTGGGCGTCCATCGAGCGGATGCGATTGAGATCGAAAACCACCCGCTCGGCCCGCGCCTGCGCGCCGACCGTCTCGACGGCCTGAGCAAGCTTGGCCATGAACTGGTTGGTGCCTTCGGGCAGGATGAAGTTGAGCCGGATATCGCGCGCGCGCGCCAGCATGGAGGCGGTCATGTCGCGCTTGAACCCGATCTGGGCGATGGCGTCCTCGACACGCGCCGCAGTTGCCGGCCTCACGCCGGGCCGCCCGTTGAGCACGCGATCGACAGTCGCCAGCGATACCCCTGCCGCCCGCGCCAGATCATGCACCGTTACCCGCCCGCCTGCAGGCTCGATCGCCACATTTCCCTCCCAAGGAAAATCGAGCTGTGCCAGTCATTGCAGCCTTGCCCCGAATCCGTCAAGTCTTGGCAGGCAGAGGCTGGCGAGGGGGTTAAGTCATGGTCATCGCGATCAAACAGATTGGCACCTATGACGGCCGCCCGGTGCAGGAGGCAAAGCTGGTTTCCGACACAGGGGTCGAGATCAGCCTCCTCAACTGGGGCGGTGTTGTGCGCGACTGGCGGGTGCCGCTGGAGGGTTCCCTGCGCCCGGTCGTTCTCGGCTTTGAAGATTTCAACGACTACCCAAAGCACTCCCCCCATTTCGGGGCTCTGGTCGGACGCGTCGCCAACCGTATCGCGGGCGCGCGATTTACCCTGGATGGAGAGACCTTTTCCCTCCCCGCTAATGAAGGTCCCAATTGCCTCCATGGCGGCCCCCGCGGCTTTGGCCGTGTGCTTTGGGACATGGAGACCGACAGCGCCACCAACACTGTCCGCCTTGCCTATACCTCCCCGGACGGCGACATGGGCTTTCCCGGCGAGGTCAGGGTCGAGGCGCTCTACCGGCTGGATGGCAACCGCCTGTCGCTCGAGCTTGCAGCGACCTCTGACCGCCGCACGCCGCTGAGCCTCGTCCAGCACCATTATTTCAATCTCGGCACCGGGGCTGACGTTCTCGACCACACCGTCTGGGTCAACGCCTCGGCCTATTCGGAAGTGGACGAGGCACTGCTGCCGACCGGCGCCCTGCTGCCGGTCGCGGGCACCCCCTATGACCTCAGGACACCCCGGACCCTGCGCGATGCCGGCGGCAATCCGGTGGACTATGACCTCAATCTCGTTCTCGCCACCGACCGCGACCTCAGGGATCCCGTGGCGAGGGTCGTGGGACCCGACGGGGCGCTGAGGCTCGAGCTTTTCACAGACAGGCCGGGGGTGCAGTTCTATAATGGTGTGATGACCGACTGCCCCGTTCCGGGGCTTGAAGGGCGCCGTTATGGCAAACATTCGGGGCTGTGTCTTGAGGATCAGGCCTTTCCCGGCGCGCTGGCCCATTCCCACTTCCCCTCGATCATCATCTCACCGGACAATCCCTACCGCCACCATTGCGCCATCGAGATTGCGGCCAATTGAGGCGTTTACCTCTCTTGGCCCTCGCCTATGATGACCGGACCTGACAACCTGTGAGGGTTTGGCGTGTCCGGTTTCGCTGCAAAGGCCGCTGCCGATTTCTGTGATGACCTCGTCCTTGTGCGGCTGGGAGCGCTCGAGGTGCGCCTTGTTGCAAAAAGAGACGATTTTCTCGCGGCCGCCCGTTTGCGTCATGCGGTGTTTTGCCTTGAGAAGGGTCTTCCCGCGCGGCCCGGAGGGGTCGAGACGGACCGGTTTGATTCCTATTGCGATCACATCATCGTCTGGGACACGCGCTCGGCCGACATTATCGCCACCTGCCGCCTCTTGCGGCCTCGATCCGGTGGGGATTGCTATTCGGATGGGGAGTTCGATCTGGCCGGCATGTTTTCCGCTGCGCCGGACCTGCGCTTCTGCGAGGTCGGCCGCTCGTGCGTTGACCGCCGCCACCGCAACCAGTCCACGCTCGAAGCGCTCTGGTGCGGATTGTTCGCCTATGCCCTGCGGCATCGGATAGATGCCTATTTCGGCGCCGCGAGCTTTCCGGGCACCGATCCTGCGGCTCATGCCATGGCGCTGTCATGGCTATACCATCACGCTCATGGCCCCCTGGCGGCGCGGGTCCAGGCCCGGCCGTCTGGCGCAGTCGGCATGGATATCCTGCCACGGCCTGTCCTCGATAACCGCCTGGCGCTCCGGCAATTGCCCCCGCTCCTGCGCGGCTATCTCAAGATCGGGGCCCAGTTCGCGCGCTCGGCCTTTGTCGATCCTGCCTTCGGGACCACCGATGTCTTCGTTATCGCCCCGCTCGCCGATGCGCCACCCCCTTGGCGGCGGCGGTTCGAGGCCCTCACCGGCCCGCGCCGCAGCGCTCAGCCGCGAGCGGTTGGAATCGCACCCGATATGCTCTAGGTTCGCTCACTTTAAAAAAACCCCGTCCGACCCCCCGCGAGACGCCTTTAGAACCGCTTATGGACACCAGCGTGCAACAGGCAGGCTATTTCGCGCCCGATGCGGGCGCGATGACGCCCATGATGGCGCAATATTTCGAGATCAAGGGGGTCAATCCCGGCTATCTCCTGTTCTATCGCATGGGCGATTTCTACGAGCTCTTCTTTGAAGATGCCGAGATCGCCGCCCAGGCGCTGGGGATAACGCTCACCAAGCGCGGCAAGCATCAGGGCGAGGACATCCCCATGTGTGGCGTCCCGGTCCATGCCGCACAGGATTATCTCAAAAAGCTCATCGGGCTCGGGCACCGCGTTGCCGTCTGCGAGCAGGTCGAGGACCCCGCCGAGGCGCGGAAACGCGGCTCGAAAGCCGTGGTCAAACGCGATGTGGTGAGGCTCGTCACCCCCGGCACGCTGACCGAAGACGATCTGCTCCCGCAAGGGGGCAATAATTTTCTCCTCTCGCTGGCCCGCGTCCGGCATGGCGATGAGGGCTTTGCACTTGCCTGGACCGATATTTCGACCGGCGAGATGTTCGTGAGCGATTGTCCCGCCGAGGCACTTGCCGATGAGATCGGGCGCATCGATCCCGCCGAGATGATCGCCCCCCCGGCACTGGCCGAGGATCTGAAATCGACGCGCGATCTCCCTCTTGAGCTTTTGTCGCGCCTCGTGCCCCTCGATACCGGCAGCTTTGATTCCGAGACCGGCGCAAAAATCCTGCGCGATCACTTTGCGCCGGGCAAGGTCGATCCCACCGCCTTTTCGCGCCCGGCCCGCGCAGCGCTCGGCGCGCTCATCGGCTATGTCGCCCAGACCCAGAAAGGCTCGGGGGTGGCGCTGCGCCCGCCCGTCCTCGAACAGGCCGCCTCCCACATGCGGATCGACATGGCAACGCGCGCCTCGCTCGAATTGCTGTTGACCCAGCGCGGGGAGCAGCGGGGCGCCCTGCGACACGCCATCGACATGACCGTCACCCAGGCGGGAAGCCGGGCCTTTGCCCAAAGGCTTGCCGCTCCCCTTGTCGATGCGGGCGCCATCAACGCCAGGCTCGACATGGTCGAGCGGCTCGCTGCCGATACCACCCTCATTGCCGGGCTGCGCGGCATGCTCAAATCGGCGCCCGATATTGCCCGCGCGCTGACCCGCCTTCATCTTGATCGCGGCGGCCCGCGCGACCTGGCCGCCATCGGACGAGCGATCGCCCAGGCGCGCGCGCTGTCTCAAGCCCTGCGATCTGCCGTTTCCGAATTCGCGCCACTGCCCCAAGGGCTGGGTGAAGTCGCGCAAACATTGGAGGCCGCCCCGCAAATCCTTGCCCACGAACTGGCACGGGCTTTGGCGGACGAGCTCCCGCTTCTCGCCCGCGATGGCGGTTTTGTCGCAACGGGCTATGACGCCGAACTCGATACCCAGCGCCGGCTCGGCACCGAAAGCCGCCAAATCATCGCGCAACTTCAGGCCGAGCTCGTCGATCTGACGGACATCAAGGCGCTCAAGATCAGGCACAACAATGTGCTGGGGTTTTTCGTCGAGGTGCCCGCCAGCCATGGCGGCAAGCTCATGAACGGGGCGTTCGAGAACCGCTTCATCCACCGCCAGACCCTGGCGAACGCCATGCGGTTCACAACCGGCGAATTGGCCGATCTCGAAGGCCGCATCGCGCGGGCCAACGACATCGCGCTCGAGATCGAAACCTCGATTTTCGGGCGCCTGCGCGAAATGGTGCTGGCCGAGACCACGCTGCTGCAAGCGCTCGCGGATGCGCTTGCTGCGCTCGATGTCACCGCAGCGCTCGCGCTTTTGGCGCTCGAGCGCGGCTATACCCGGCCCCGGATCGATGACTCTCTCGCCTTTGCCATCGAAGCCGGGCGCCACCCGGTGGTGGAAAAAACGCTCGAGCGGGACGGCCAGAGCTTTGTCGCCAATGATTGCGATCTGTCGGGCGAGGCGGGCGAAGGTGGCCAGCTCTGGCTGGTCACCGGCCCCAATA
>CAYSBF010000019.1:0-15334 GCA_964429025.1 uncultured Pelagibacterium sp. | reverse complement strand
CGGCAAGTCGACCTTCCTGCGCCAGAACGCGCTGATCGCCATTCTCGCCCAGATGGGTTCATTCGTTCCGGCGCGCGCCGCCCATATCGGCGTTATCGACCGCGTCTTCTCCCGCGTGGGTGCCTCGGACGATATCGCCTCGGGCCGCTCGACCTTCATGGTCGAAATGGTCGAGACCGCCGCAATCCTCGACCGCGCGACCTCCCGCTCGCTCGTGATCCTTGACGAGATCGGGCGCGGCACGGCGACCTTTGACGGGCTCTCGATCGCCTGGGCGTGTGTGGAGGCACTGCACGAAACGACCGGCTGCCGCGCCCTTTTTGCCACTCACTATCACGAGTTGACTGCCCTTTCGAACGCGCTGGCCCGGGTGTCGAACCACACCATGAAGGTGCGCGAATATAAGGGCGAGGTGGTCTTTCTCCACGAGGTCGGTCCCGGTGCGGCCGACCGCTCCTATGGCATCCAGGTCGCCCGGCTTGCCGGCCTCCCCGCCCAGGTCGTTGAGCGCGCCCGGGCCGTGCTCGAAACGCTGGAAAAAAGAGGCGCCGCCAATCCGGCCTCGGCGCTGGCCGATCTGCCGCTATTTGCGCAAACCCCGCCTTCCGTGGTTTCGCCTCAACCTCGTGATAACCCCCTCCTTTCTATGATCGACGCGCTGCGCCCCGACGAGATGACACCGCGCGAGGCGCTTGAATGGATATATGAGCTTAAAAAGGTCCGGCATGCCGACGGCGATCGCTGAACGCGAACAAAGAAAATCCCGCGCCGGCGCCGCCCTCGATGCCGAAACCCTCGTCGCCGAAATTCTTAACCGGCTCGGCGACACGGCCCCCGCGAGCCCCGAGGCGCGGGCCATCGTTCTCACCCATTTGCGCGACAATCTGAAATCGGCGCGCAAATCGGCCGAGATAGAGCTCATTGAAACCCGCAAGGGCACAAGATGCGCGCGCAATCTCTGCGCGGTCCAGGACGAGATCATCCGCGCTGCCCATATCTGGGCCACGCGCTATGTCTTCCCGCGCGAAAACCCCTCTGAAGCCGAAGCGCTCGCCATTGCTGCCGTCGGCGGCTATGGGCGCGGCACGCTGGCCCCCGGATCGGATATCGATCTCTTGTTCATCCTCCCCTACAAGCAGACCCCCTGGGGCGAGAGTGTCACCGAATTCGTGCTTTATATGCTTTGGGACCTCGGCCAGAAGGTCGGCCATGCCGTGCGCTCGGTCGAGGATTCGATCCGCATGGCGCGCTCGGACATGACGGTCAGGACCGCAACGCTCGAAAGCCGCTTTCTCACCGGCCAGAAACGCCTCTTCGACCAGATGCGCTCAAGGTTCGAAAGCGAGATCGTCGCCTCGACCGGCCCCGAATTCATCGCGGCGAAAATGGCCGAGCGTGACGCAAGGCATGAGGCACAGGGCAATGCCCGCTATGTCGTCGAGCCCAATGTCAAGGACGGCAAGGGCGGGCTGCGCGACCTCAACACGCTCTATTGGATCGGCAAATATTTCTACCGCGTCCAGACCGCCGCCGAGCTCATCGAAAAGGGCGTTTTCTCGCGCGCCGAGTACCGCGCTTTTGAACGTGCCGAGGATTTCCTCTGGGCGGTGCGCTGCAATCTCCATTTTCTCCTCAAGCGCGCCGACGACCGGCTGACCTTCGAGATCCAGCAGGAAATGGCCGAGCGCCTGGGCTATGCCGGGCGCGCCGGCATGCTTGGGGTCGAGCGCTTCATGAAGCGCTATTTTCTCGTCGCCAAGGATGTGGGGGACCTCACCCGCATCTTCTGCACCAGCCTCGAATTTGCCCATGCCAAGAAGGTCTTCGGCTTTGGCCGTGTGCTCGACGGGTTCCGCCGCACCCGCGTGCCGGTCAGCGGGGAAAAGGACTTCGTCCTCGAGCATGGGCGCCTGACCGTTGCACGGCCTGACGTGTTCGAAAAAGATCCGGTCAATCTCATCCGCATCTTCCAGGTGGCCGGTCGGGAGGGGGTGATGTTCCACCCCGACGCGCTCAAGCAGATCACCCGCTCCATGCGCCTGATCGACGCCAGATTGCGCAGCGACCCCCAGGCCAATGCCTGTTTTCTCGATATCCTCACCTCGTCCCAATCGGTCGAGCGCGTGCTGCGCTGGATGAACGAGTCCGGGGTCCTGGGCAAGTTCGTCCCCGAATTCGGCAAGATCGTCGCGCTGATGCAGTTCAACATGTATCACCACTATACGGTCGACGAGCATCTCATCCGCGCCGTGGGGGTGATGGCCGAGGTCGAGAACGGCAAGCTCAGGGAGGAGCTGCCGCTGACCTATGAGCTGCTCCCACACCTCTCCGATATCCGCCTTCTCTATGTCGCGCTGTTCCTGCACGACATCGCCAAGGGCCGCCCCGAGGACCATTCTCTGGCCGGTGAGGCGATCGCGCGCAAATTCTGCCCGCGCCTTGGGCTCTCGCCTGCCGAGACAGAAACCGTGGCCTGGCTCGTGCGCCATCATCTCTTGATGAGCGAGATCGCCCAGAGCCGCGACATCCAGGACCCCGAAACCGCCCGCTCCTTTGCCGAAATCGTCCAGAGCCCGCAGCGCCTCGCCCTTCTGATGATCCTGACCGCCTGCGACATCCGTGCGGTCGGCCCCGGTGTCTGGACCGGATGGAAGGGCACGCTCCTGCGCGCGCTTTATTATGCGACCGAGCCGCTCCTCTCTGGCGGCCACTCCCAGGTGTCCCAGCGCGATCGTGTCAACGAGGCCCAGAACGCGCTGCGCGCCGCGCTCGCGGCCTGGCCGGTCGAAAGGCTCGACCACTATGTCGAGCGCCACTACCCCAATTACTGGCTCCGGGCCGAGCCTGAACTCCAGATCGCCCACGCAAAGATGATCGATGGCGCCGAAAGGGCGGGCTCCGCCTTTGCCGGATCGGTCGCGGTCAAGACATTCGAATCGATCACCGAGGTCTCCTTTTATACCCCCGACCACCCGCGCCTGCTTTCGCTGATCGCGGGGGCGTGCACCATGGCCGACGCCTCGATCATCGGGGCGCAGATCTTTTCGACCCGCGACGGGCACGCTCTCGATACCTTCCGCCTGCGCCGGACCTTTACCGCCGACGAAGACGAAAAACTCAGGGCCAACCGCATCATCGATACGGTCAAATCCCTGCTCGAGGGCCGCAAATATCTCCCTGCCGATCTCGGCCACGGCTCGCGCTACAACAAGCGGCTCAAGCCCTTTTCGGTGCCCACGGAGATCTTCATCTCCAATGCCCTCTCGGACAAGTTCACCGTCATCGAGATTTCCGGCCTCGACCGCACAGGGCTTCTGTTCCATTTGACGCGCGCCCTCTCGGACCTCAGCCTCACCATCGGCTCGGCGCATATCGGTACCTATGGTGAAAAGGCGGTGGACGTCTTTTACGTCACTGACCTCACGGGCGGAAAGATCGTCTCCAAGGCCCGCCAGCGCCGCATTCACGAGGCGCTCGAAGCGGTCTTTGCTGCGGGTCATGAGGAAAAGGCGTGAGCCTATACCGCAATTTCTTCTCGGTTTCCGCGCTCACCCTTCTGAGCCGCATCTTCGGCTTTGTGCGCGACATGATGATGGCGGTGGTGCTCGGCGCGGGTCCTGCCGCCGACGCCTTTTTCGCCGCCTTCCGCTTTCCCAATCTTTTCCGGCGGCTTTTCGCCGAAGGCGCCTTCAACACAGCCTTCGTGCCGCTTTTTGCCAAATCGCTCGAACAGGGCGGCGAGGAGGCCGCGCGCGACCTTGCCTCGCGCATCATCTCCTGGCTGATCGTCTTTCTCCTTGTCGTCACCATCCTTGCCGAAATCTTCATGGAGGCGACCCTTGTCCCCTTCGTGCCGGGCTTTCTGAGCGACCCGGAAAAATTCGAGCTCACCGTCTATCTCACCCGCATCTGCTTTCCCTATCTCGCCTGCATGAGTCTGATGGCGGCCTATGGGGGAATACTGAACGGGCTCGGGCGTTTTCTGGCTGCCGCCTTTGCCCCCGTGCTGCTCAATGTCGCGACCATCATCGTTCTGGCCGGCCTTATCCTTTTTGCGAGCGGCAACCCTCAGTTCGACGCCATCTGGGTCGCGATCGGGGTAATGGCCGGGGGCGTGGTGCAGCTGGGGCTGGTGGTCTGGGCTGTAAGGGCGACGGGCTTTCTGCCCCGCTTCCGCCTGCCCCGGATCGATCCCGATGTCAGGCGCTTCTGGCTTCTCGCGGTGCCGGCGATCTTTGCCGGCGGCATCACCCAGATCAATATTTTCGTGGGCACCATCATCGCCTCCCAGGCCGATAGCGCCATCTCCTATCTCTATTATGCCGACCGGCTCTACCAGCTTCCCCTGGGGATCATCGGCATCGCCATATCCGTCGTGCTGCTGCCCGAGCTTTCCCGGCATCTCAAGGGCGGGCGCCTCGAGGAGGCAAGGCAGGCCCAGGATTCCGCGCTCCTGATCGCGATGCTTCTGAGCCTGCCCGCCGCGACCGCGCTCGCCGTGCTCGCCGTGCCGGTGATTTCGGTTCTTTTCGAGCGCGGCGCCTTTGATACGCTCGCAACCCTTGCCACCGCCGATGCGCTGACCGCCTTTGCCTGGGGGCTTCCGGCCTTTGTGCTCATCAAGGTCTTCCAGCCGGGCTTTTTCGCGCGAGAGGACACCCTCACCCCCACCGTGCTCGCCGCCATTTCGGTTGCCATCAATATCGGGCTCGCCTTTGCCCTCTTTCCCAGCCTCGCCCATGTCGGCATTGCCATTGCGACCACGGTTTCGGCCTGGGTCAATACGGCAATGCTGGCAACCATCCTGTGGCGGCGCGGGCATTTCCGGCTCGATGCGGCCCAGCTTCGCCGTCACATTACCATCCTTGCCGTCGCACTTTTGATGGCGCTGCTGGTCTGGGGGCTTGCCGTCCTTCTCGCGCCCCTGCTCACGCCACAGGCGGGGACGCTCGCCAAGGCGCTGGCGCTCGCGCTTCTCGTGGGGACCGGCCTTGCCGTCTATTTCGGCCTCATTCACTGGACTGGCGTGCAGCGGCTCGGCACGCTCTTCTCGCGCTTGCGGCGAAGGGGCTGAGCAGCTACACCCCGTTTTTTGCGAACGCTAAAGCTCAAAGATCAGAACGCCATGACCGTTACCAATCGCGTCTTTTCCGGCATCCAGCCCTCGGGGGATCTGCACCTTGGCAATTATCTCGGCGCCATAAGGCGCTTCGTGCCCCTGCAGGAAACCCATGAGTGCATCTATTGCGTCGTGGACATGCACGCGATCACCGTCTGGCAGGACCCCGACGAATTGCGTCGGGCGACGCGGGAGGTCGCCGCCGCCTTCATCGCGGCCGGCATCGATCCCAAGGCCCACATCGTTTTCAACCAGTCCCAGGTCATCCAGCACGCCGAACTTGCCTGGATCTTCAATTGCGTCGCGCGCATCGGCTGGATGAACCGCATGACCCAGTTCAAGGACAAGGCGGGCAAGAATTCCGAGAATGTCTCGCTAGGGCTTCTGGCCTATCCCTCGCTCATGGCCGCCGACATCCTTCTCTATAAGGCGACCCATGTCCCGGTGGGCGACGACCAGAAGCAGCATCTCGAACTGACCCGCGACATCGCCGCCAAATTCAACAATGATTATGCGCAATCGATTGCCGACCAGGGCTTGGGCAAGGACTATTTTCCCCTTACCGAGCCGCTGATTGCTGGCCCCGCAACGCGCATCATGAGCCTGCGTGACGGCAAAAGGAAGATGAGCAAGTCGGACCCCTCGGACCAGTCGCGCATTTCGCTTCTCGATGACGCCGATGCCATATCGAAAAAGATAAAAAAGGCGACGACCGATCCCGAACCGCTCCCCAGTGAGGAAAAGGGTCTCGAGGGCCGGCCCGAAGCCGACAATCTCGTTGGCATCTATGCCGCGCTCGCCGACACCACCAAGGCCGAGGTTTTACGGCAGTTCGGCGGCGCTGGCTGGGGCGTTTTCAAGCCCGCTCTTGCCGATCTTGCCGTTTCGGTGCTTGCCCCGATGGCGGGCGAAATGCGCAGGCTGATCGAGGACACCGACACCATCGACGGCATTCTCCGCGATGGCGCCGAACGTGCCCGCGCGCTCGCCGAGGAAACGATGGGTGAGGTACGCCGGATCGTGGGCTTTGTCCGTTAGAGTGTTTCCAGCTTTGCCCCGATTCGCATCACCTTGCGCCGGGCCCATCCCGTGTGGCAGCATGCCGCTCCCAGGGATAGGCTGAGAGACCTCGCGCTTGCCTGACACCGAAGACCGCTACGACAACGAATATAAGCGCAAATTCCTCGTCATCGTAGATGACAGCCCCGAATGCGCCAAGGCGGTGACCTTTGCGGCGCTCAGGGTGCGCCGCACCGGCGGCACCGTGGTGCTGCTATCGGTCATCGAACCCGATCAGCACCAGCACTGGCTGGGGGTGGAGGAAATCATGCGCGCCGAGGCCTGGGGGGCGCTCGAAACGCTCCAGGCCCGCCAGGCCGCCCGCATCGCCTCCTTTGGCTCGATCCAGGTCGAAAAGGTGATTCGCGAGGGCAAGAAGGTCGACGAGATCGAGGCCCAGATCGCCGAGGACCCCGATATCGCCATTCTCGTTCTTGCCGCCGCCGATTCTTCTGAAGGCCCCGGCCCGCTCGTTGCTTCGATCGCGGCGCGCGGCGCCAATGCCTTCCGCGTTCCGGTGACCGTGGTTCCGGGCACCATTTCCGACAGCGATCTTGCTGCGCTCTGCTGAAACCACCGCCTTCCCGCCCCTTGCATTTGGCGTAGAAAACATTATTTTGGAACCATTCTAAAGAACCCGCTGCCCAGCGCCCATAAAGGCACAGACAATGTTCATCCAGACCGAAGTGACGCCCAATCCCGCAACGCTCAAATTCCTGCCCGGCCGCGACGTGCTGCCCGGCGAGCCGCGCGATTTCCGCGATCCCGACGCTGCCCGTGTTTCCCCGCTGGCCTCGGCGCTGTTTTCGGTCAATGGCGTCGCCGGCGTGTTCCTGGGCTCGGACTTCGTTTCCGTCACCAAGGACGAGCAGACCGATTGGGCCCATATCAAGCCCGCCATTCTGGGCGCGGTGATGGAGCACTTCATGAGCGGCAAGCCCGTTCTGGGCGACAGTGCCGCCGTCGAGACCGCGCCTGCGGCCGAAGAATTCTTTGACGATGAAGACGCCGAGACCGTCGAGGTCATCAAGGAGCTGCTGGCCACCCGCGTGCGGCCGGCCGTCGCCATGGATGGCGGGGACATCACCTTCCGCGGCTATCGCGAGGGCACGGTTTTCCTTCACATGCAGGGCGCCTGCTCGGGCTGCCCCTCCTCGACCGCAACGCTCAAATCCGGCATCGAGAACCTTCTGCGCCACTTCGTTCCGGGCGTCGAGCAGGTCCAGCAGATCTAGTCCCCAAACCTCCGGCCTCACACCTGAGAATGGCAGGCCCCGTAAGCGCAGCGCGCTTGCGGGGCCTTGCTTTTCCCACTATCCAGACGCCATGAGTGCCCCGGTCACCCTTTCCATCGATACCTCGCGCGAGCGTCTGGCGCTGGCGCTTTTGCTGCCCGATGGCGGTGTCAAAACCGATATCGCGCCGGTCGCCAAGGGTCACGCGGAGATCATCATGGACCGGATCGGGGCGCTGCTGGGCCGCAATGGATTGGACTATCCGGACCTCGATCGGCTGGCCGTGACCACCGGCCCGGGCTCGTTCACCGGCTTGCGGATCGGGCTTTCGGTCGCGCGGGGCCTGGGGCTTGCGCTCGATATCCCTGTCATCGGTGTTCCCACGCTGCTGGCGCTTTCCCTGTCCCGCCCCGGGGGCGGGGTGATGATTCTCGACGCCGGGCGGGATCAAGCCTTTCGACAGGACTTTTCCGCCCCCGGTCGCCCTTCGGGTGCGCCGGAACTGGTCGGGCTTGCCGCTGCGCTTGAAAGCGCATCGCGCGGGATGCCCGATGACTGGCTGGTTGACATCGGAGCGCTTGCCCGCTTCGCTGGCAGCGCCGATCCTTCCGCCTTTCCGCCCGACCCCGTCTATATCCGCCCTGCCGACGCCAAGCCCCAGACACGGGGGCGGGTTGCGCGGCAATGAGCGTCTGGATGGCGCCGATGGGGCTTCATGTCGCGCTGGGGGAAGTGCGCGATGCCGAGGCCATGGCGAAAATCCATGCCAGGGGTTTTTTCCGCGGCTGGCCGCGCAATGATTTTGAAGCCTATCTCGCCGATCCCAGGACAACGCCCGCCTATGTCGCCATCGATAGCCGCCGCACGCTCCATGGTTTCATGATGCTCCGGCTTGCCGGGGACGAGGCCGAACTCTTGACCATTGCGGTCGATCCGGCCCATCGCGGGCGGGGGCTTGGCCGCGCGCTGCTCAATGCCGGCTTTGCCGATCTGATGATGACGCCGGTAAGGCGCATGTTCCTTGAGGTCGACGAAACCAACACGAGCGCCATCGCGCTTTATAGGCGTTTCGGCTTTGCCGAAATCGGCACCCGAAAGGCCTATTACCCCCGGCCCGATGGCAGCGCCGCGACCGCGCTTGTCATGCGCGCCGATCTCGGCTAACCCGAACATGACCAACCCTGAGGCGGGAGCGGTGCATGGGGATTGAGCCGGCCGGCGAGGCAACGCTCGAGGAACAATGCGTAATGCGCAACATGCGCATGACCGAGCAGCGCCGGGTCATTGCCCGCGTGCTCGAGGCCGCCGACGATCATCCAGATGTCGAGGAACTCTATCGCCGCGCCTCGGCCATCGATCCCAGGATCTCGCTCTCGACCGTCTACCGCACCGTCAATCTTTTTGAAGAGGCGGGTCTGGTCACCAAGCATGACTTCAAGGACGGGCGCGCCCGCTTCGAGCAGATCCCCGACGAGCACCACGACCATTTGATCGATATCCGCTCGGGCACGGTCATCGAATTCCGCAATGAGGAGATCGAGGCCATCCAGGAGCTGATCGCCAAAAAGCTCGGCTACAGGCTCGTCGATCACCGGCTCGAGCTTTATGCGGTGCCGCTCGATGAGAAGGACGGCTAGGTGGAAGGTGACCGGCTTCGTGGCGACACCTTGATGCCGGACGTTCGCTGCTCGCATCGCGCACCCCTCCCCAGCCCTCCCACTCACGGGGAGGGTGTTTCCTTTGCGTGGCAGTCTCCAAACGCACAAGGCCAGCACCTCCCCCCTTGTGGGGGAGGTTGGGAGGGGGGAGTCGGCGTAGCCGACATTCCAAGGTCGGACATTGGCCCGGTGGAGCAACATCCCTAACCCAATCGTGATCCCCCGGCTCCTCGTTTCGCCCGCACCACAATGGAACCCCTCCCCCCTTCGGCCATTGCCCATCATACGACCAAAGGAGGCCTCCATGCCGCGCAAACTTCTCTCCGCAGCATTCTTGACCACCACCATGCTCGCCGCCCCTGCAGTAGCCGAGACCTATGAAACCGAATTCCATACGGTAAATCTCGAGCCCTATGTGGAGGGCCTGCAATTCCCGTGGGGAATGGTCTTTCTGCCCGATGGCAGCGCGCTCGTGACCGAGCGTGAAGGCACCTTGCGGCACATAACCGAAGATGGCGCCATCTCCGAGCCCATCGCAGGTGTCCCGGAAGTCGACAGCCGGGGGCAGGGCGGCCTGCTCGATGTGGCGCTTGATCCCGATTTCGATTCCAACCGTTATGTCTATCTGAGCTTCGCCGAACCCGGCGAAGACGAGACGAATTCGACCGCGGTTGCGCGCGGCGTGTTGAGCGACGACATGACCGAGCTGACCGAGGTCGAGGTCATCTTCTCGCAACAGCCCAAGCTCCCCTCGACGCTCCACTTCGGGTCGCGCCTGACCTTCGACAATGACGGCTATCTGTTCATCACCACCGGTGAGCGGTCGGACGCTCAGTTCCGTGTGATGGCGCAGGATCTGGACAACCATCTCGGCAAGGTCATCCGCATCCTGCCCGACGGGACCGTCCCCGATGACAACCCGTTTGTCGGCACCGAAGGCGCGCTGCCCGAAATCTGGAGCTATGGGCACCGCAACATGCAGGGCGCCGACCTGCATCCCGATACCGGCCAGCTCTGGGTGGTGGAGCATGGGCCTCGCGGCGGCGACGAGCTCAACAAGATCGAGCCGGGCGGTAATTACGGCTGGCCGCTGCTGACGGAAGGCACCGAATATTCGGGTGCTCCCATCGATCCGCCGGCAGAACTGCCCGACGACCTGATCGAGGCCGAGCGCACCTGGGTGCCTTCGCCGGCGCCCTCGGGTCTTGCCTTCTATACCGGCGACATGTTCCCCGAATGGCAGGGCGACGCATTCTTTGGCGCGCTCGCCGGCACCAACGTCATCCGGGTCGACCTCGAAGGCGAGGACGTCGTGGGCGATGAATTTCTGTTCGAGGACCTTCCCTACCGCATCCGCGATGTGGTGCAGGGACCGGACGGGGCGCTCTACCTTCTGGTCGACGATTTCGAGGGCCAGATTCTGAGGTTGAGCGCCGAATAACGACGCGATAAAAGGTGCGGGCGCCGGGGGAACCGGCGCCCGGGCCGATCGCGGGTCTCCAACCCTCGGCCCGCAGCGGGATCGAACCTGCACAGGGTGAGAGGCATCCTTGCTGGTCCCGCGCATCTGGGGACATTCATGAGGAGCAAATCTGTACTGGCCGCTGCGCTCATAAGCGTCGCAACCCTTTCCCATGCCGCCGCGCAGGAATTCACGCTGCGCCTGCACCAATTCCTGCCCATGACCGACAGCGTTCCGCGCGAAGGGCTCATACCGTGGGGGGAAACTATCGAAGAGCAGTCGGGCGGCCGCATCAAGATCGAATATTACCCCTCCATGCAGCTCGGCGGCTCCCCGCCGGCGCTGTTCGACCAGGCGCGCGACGGCGTGGCCGATCTCATCTGGACGGTACTCGGCTACACGCCGGGGCGCTTCCCGAAATCAGAAGTGTTTGAGATGCCCTTCCTCGTGACGAATGCCGAGGCTACCTCGCGTGCGTTCCAGCGTTTCGTCGAGGAAAACGCCATGGACGAGTTCAGCGAGGTCAAGCTGATTGCCGTCCACACCCATGGTCCGGGCGTCTTCCACACCCGCAGCGCCGTCAATGCTCTGGAAGACCTCGAGGGCATGAAGGTGCGCGGCGGCTCGCGCGTCATCAGCGCCATGCTCGCCGATCTGGGCGCGGAACCCATCGGCATGCCGGTGCCCGAAGTCCCGCAGAGCCTGGTCACCGGCGTCATCGACGGCACGACCATTCCCTGGCAGGTGACGCTCGCCCTGCGCACCAGCGAGATCGTAACCAACCACACCGAGTTCACCGGCGATCACGGGCTCTATACCCAGACCTTCGCCTTCGTCATGAACAGGGACGCCTATGAGCGCCTGCCCGACGATCTCAAGGCGGTCATCGATGCCAATAGCGGCATCGAATGGGCCGGCCGGTTCGGCGCGGCCAACGATGCCGACGACGCCGTCGCGCGCCAGCTTGCGGTTGATCTCGGCAACACGATCAGGACGCTCGACGCAGCCGAAACGGCCCGGTGGCGTGCCGCAGCACAGACGACCATCGACACTTGGTTCACCGAGGCCCAAGCCGCTGGCTTTGACGGTGAGGCACTCTATGCGCGAGCGGTCGAGCTGGTCGCCGAGGAGTCGGCGCGTTAACGCCACGGTGAAAAACTCATGTGCGGCGGGATCAAAACCGGCCCGCCGCGCGTTACTTACCAACTTTGACCGGAGGTGCGGGGCCGGGCAGAGGACAAAAGGGGGCAAGAATGCATCGGACAATGCGCTCTCCAGAGGGGGAATACTTGACCGACTCCACCCGCCTGGTCGAAGGCCTATCCGCCGGCGGCGTGGGAGTATGGCGCTGGACAGTCGACTCCAGCCGTCTTGACTGGAGCTCCAACCTCGAAGCCATCCACGGGCTGCCCGTCGGTGCCTTTGACGGCACCCTGGCGAGCTTTCAGAACGACATCCATCCTGACGATGCCGAAATGGTCTGGCAGAACATCCAGGCAAGCCTTGCGACCGGCGATCCCTACCGCGTCACCTACAGGACGAAGGGCAGCATCGACGCCGATCCCGTCTGGATCGAGGCCAATGGCAGGGTGATCGAGCAGGACGGCAAGCGCTATCTCACCGGTACATGCACAGATGTCACCGACCGTGTCCTCGCCCAGCATGAACTCGAACTGCGGCTCAGGCAGCAAAAGGCCATCGCCGAGTTTGGCGTCTTCGCCTTTGGCGCGGCAACGCTTCAACCGGTTCTCGAGCGCGCATGTGAAATCGCGGCCGATGTGCTCGACGTGCCCCTCACCAAGATCCTGCGCTTTGCAGGATCGGCCGATCACCTCATTCTTTCGGCCGGCATCGGATGGAAGGAAGGGTTGGTCGGAACTGGCACCGTACCTACCGACCTCGCCTCGCAGGCGGGATACACACTCCTTGCGCGCGGACCCGTTATTGTGCCGGATCTGCGGAACGAGACCCGGTTCACCGGGCCCCAGCTGCTCCACGATCACAATGTACGCTCAGGGATGAGCGTCGTCATTCCCGGCTCGACCTCGCGCCCCTTTGGCGTATTTGGCGTTCACAGCACAAGACTGCGCACATTCACGGCGGCGGATGCGGGCTTCCTCAGCTCGCTTGCAACGATAGTCGCCAATTCAGCGCGGCACGTCGAAGCGGCGGATCATCGCCTGCTTCTGGTCCGTGAAATGGCGCACCGGGCAGGCAACATGCTGCAGCTCGTCAGCACCATCGCCAACCAGACCTTTGCAGGCAAGGAAAGCAAGGACACTGCACTCAGGGCGTTCAACGAACGGCTTGGCGCGCTTTCGCGGGCCAATTACCTCGTGGCCAAAGGCGGATGGACCTCGACGAGACTGGCACCACTTTTCGCCGAAACGCTGATGCCCTTCCTCGAGAAGATGAGCCTCTCGGGAAAGGACGTGCTGCTGCCGCCCGAACTCTGCTTTGATCTGGGCCTCGTCGTCCACGAGTTGGCGACCAATTCGGTCCGCTATGGATCGCTGGGCCAGGGCGACACCAAGGTGGAGCTGACCTGGAACATCGAACACCGTGACGATGGCCAGCACGTCCTCGTGCTGGTCTGGCGCGATCCCGTGAACCGCGAACCTGACCCCGCCGCCCCGCGCCAGGGGTTCGGCTCCAAGCTTCTCGAGGGCCTTATTGTCCGCAAATGGGACGGCGATATTGGGATCGAACGCCGGGATGGCTATATCATGAAGGCGCGGATACCCTTCACGCCTGTTTAGCCATACGTTCGCCCCTCGTTTTGAGCCTGCCAAGAGAGTTACGTGCACAAGCTTTCGTCAAAGCCTGTCCTGGAAATCCGCAATGCGCGAATCCGCGACATCCCCTCGATCATCAAGCTGACCCAGCGCGCCTATCCCGACGAGCCGCCCTATGAGCCGGGCATGATCCGCGGGCAGATCAACGCGTTCCCGGAGGGCCAGTTCGTCGCCGTATATGACGGTGTCATCGTGGGCTATGCCGCAACGCTCCAACTCGCCGAAAAAACCATCTTCCGCCAGCACACATGGGAAGACATCACCGGCGCCGGCTATGGCACCATGCACAACGCCAAGGGCGACTGGCTGTATGGCGTCGAGGTGTGCGTTGATCCCGGCCGCCAGCGAGCCCGCATCGGCAAGCGGCTCTATGAAGCACGCAGGCGGCTCTGCGACGAGATGTGGCTCAAGGGCATCGCCTTTGGCGGCCGGCTGCCCGGTTACCGCCGCAACAAGAAGGACTATCCTCGCGCCCGCGATTATTTCAATGCGGTCAAGGAGCGCGAGGTCCGCGATCCCGTAGCCGCTTTCCAGATGAAGCTCGGCTATGAGCCGGAGATGCTGCTGCGCAATTATCATCCCGAGGATAAGGCTTCGGGCGGCCACGCCGCACTGATGGTCTGGCGCAACCCTCGCTACGACCCCGAGGATGAACGCCGTCCGGCTCACCAGCGGTCAAAGGAAACCGTACGCGTCACTACCGTGCAGATGGAGGCGCGCAAAGTCGCCGATGCCGACGAGTTCTTCGCCTATGTCCAGTATTTCGTCGAGGTGGCCGCGGACTACGGCTCCGACTTCATTGTCTTTCCCGAACTCTTCACCCTGATGCTCCTGTCGAGCGAGCCCGAGCGCCCGCCGCATGAAGCGGTGGTGCGGCTGACGGAATTCACGCCCGAATTCCTCGACCGCATGCAGAAGATGGCGCTGGGCTGGAACATCAACATCATCGGCGGCTCACACCCCACCGAGACCGAAGACGAGGACATCCAGAACGTCTGCTATGTCTTCCTGCGTGACGGGACCATCCATGCCCAGGAAAAGATTCACCCAACGCCCGATGAGCGGGATTATTGGGGCATTGTGGGCGGCGACACGGTGGACGTGATCGACACCGACTGCGGACCGATCGGGGTCATGATCTGCTATGATGCCGAATTCCCCGAGGTCGCCCGGCGGCTCGCCGACCAGGGCGCGCGCATCATGTTCGTGCCCTATTGCACCGATACGCGGCAGGGGCATCTGCGCGTCCGCTACTGCGCCCATGCCCGCACCATCGAGAACCAGTGCTATGTCGTGACGTCAGGCATCACCGGCAATCTCGCCAATGTCGACAACCTCGACATCAACTATGCGCACTCCGCCATCCTCACCCCCTCCGACATGCCCTTCGCCCGCGACGGTATCGCGGCTGAAGCGAGCGAGAATGTCGAGATGGTGGTGGTCGCCGACCTCAACGTCTCGACCCTGCAATGGGCTAGGGCGCAGGGCGCCGTCCGCAACCTCCGCGACCGGCGTTTCGATCTTTACCGGGTGCGGTGGAAGGATGGAGGGTAGGCTGGATCAGCATCCGGCGTACTTGGCAAGCACCGCGCACCCCTCACCCCCAACCCCTCTCCCTCAAGGGGAGAGGGGGGCTCGTAATCCGAAACATCCACGGAGTCCCCTTCTCCCCTTGAGGGAGAAGGTGGGCTTTCGCGAAAGCGAAAGCTCGGATGAGGGGTGCGCAATGCCTCGGTTTGCCTTGCGCTCTCTACATGCCATATTGCCCGCCGACAAACCGGACCTTCCAATGCCCCTATCCCAAGACCAGATCGTTTCCGCCCTCACCGGCCTGCTCGGCGCTGACGGCGTCGTGACCGAGCCGGGGCGCATCGCCAGCTACGTCTCCGAACCGCGCCGGCGTTTCACCGTCCCTGCCCTGGCCGTCGCCCTGCCCCAAACTGCGGGCGACGTTCAGCAGGTTATGGTCTGGGCGCATGCGAACGGCATCAAGGTGATCCCTCAGG
>CAYSBF010000018.1:11440-34178 GCA_964429025.1 uncultured Pelagibacterium sp. | reverse complement strand
GCCCAGGCTCATGCGCGGCTGAAGCGCCCGACATCGGTGGACGAAAGAGGAAAGAACTGGTGCCGCTTACGTGACTCGAACACGTGACCCCATCATTACGAATGATGTGCTCTACCAACTGAGCTAAAGCGGCCCGGTGCTCTCTTTACTGGCGGGCGGTGGGAAGTGCAAGAGACAAGTCCGGTTCAATGCGCCGGGGTCTTGTCCGCAGAGACGGTGGCCTCGGCCCCGGCCTCGATAAGGGGCCCCGGTTGGCCAAGATCGCCATTCTCGATGAGGAGCGGGGTGCGCTCCTTGACCGGCACTTTCCATTCAAAGGCGTCCAGCCGGCCCGTAACAGGCGACACTGGCGCCCATTCGTCCGAGGTGACGCCGTCGGCAACCCAGACCGGATCGGCGGGCGCGGTGACCGCGCGGGCAAGCCAGGCGCGGGCCTTGCCCTGATCGCCCGATTGCCCCTCCTCGATCTCGGCCATCAGCAGGCACATCTGGCGGGTGGGCCTGTCTGCCGAGAACGGAGCGAGCGCGTTGCGCGCAAGACTCCACTCATAAGCCTCGATTGCGGTGCGGGCGAGGACGATCGCCGCAGCCGGATTGGTTCCGGGATTGCCGATCAGCCCCTGGAGGCGCTTGAGCCGCTCGAGGGCTGAGCTGCCCGGTTTGGCGTGGGCATAAAGCGTTGCGATGTCGGGATGGCCGGTTGCTGCCCAAACGCGCTTGAGCAGGCCAAGCGCCTTGCGGGTGTCGTCGCGATTGATGTGGATGCGCGCAGCGACCAGCGCGGCGGGCACGAAATCGGGAATGGCGCGCATGGCCGCATTGGCGTGTTCGAGCGCGGTTGCCGGATCGGTCGGTTCGAGCGAGAGGGCCAGCGCGGTCTCGAGCACACCCTGGCGGCGCTTTTTCGCGGCCTTCTGCGCACGGGTGTGGGCAGGAAGGCGCGAGGTCATTTCCAGCGCATCGGCCCAGGCGCCGCGCGCGCCGAGATCCTCAAAGACGGCCTGGCTGGCCCAATCTAGGGTCGGGGCAATGGTCAGGGCCTTGCGCGCAAAGGTGAGCGCGGCGCGCGAACGCTCTTGTGTCCGGGCCTGCTGATAGAGCCCGGCCAGCGCGGCCACGGCCGTCCTCGGATCAGAGACCAGCGCGCGATAATGTTCGCGGGCGGCAGTAAAATCGCCCAGCGCGAGATCGGCGCGCGCCTCGAGCAATTTGGCTGCAGTGGCATTGCCCAGCTTTGCCTGGGCATCGCGCGCGAGCTGGCGCGCGCGGGCATATTCCCCCGCTTCGAGCGCGATATAGCCATCGGCCAGCGCATCGGTGCCGGCCTTTGTGCGGCGGGCTTCGGCGCGTCGGGCGAGCCGCCCGGGCGCCTCGATCACCCGCCGGATCACGGCCCAGAGGAGAATGGAAACGACAATGAGCAGGATGACGGCAAAGACCGCCGTCCCGAGCCCCGGCTCGAGTCTATAGCGCCCGACATCGATGGCGACGGTACCGGGAAGGGCGATGAGCCATGCGGCGCCAAGCGCAAGAACAAGGCTCAGCGCGAGCCAGAGGACGAGCCGTGTCATTGGCTGCCCTCCGGGGTTTGAGTTGACGGTGCCATGGCGCGGATGTCGGCGAGGAGCGCTTGCGCCGCGAGCAGGGCGTCGAGTTCGGCCCGAACCGGCTGGGCGATCTGCTGCATCTGTTCGGGCAGCGCGAGAATCAGCCTGCGCGCCTCCTGGGGATTGCCGCTCTCGAGCGCGGTCTCGATGCGACCCACCATGGCCTCGGGCGTATCCGCGCCGTCATCGACCGGCCGCAATGCGATCGCCGATTGAGCCTGACCGACAAGCGTTTCGAGCCAGCCCGCCTGGGGGTCCTGCGGGCGCGCCGCGAGCAATTGGGGGATCAGCCCCCGGTACTGGCTCGCGATCTGATCGAGAGGCGTGATGCCGCCTGCAGCGATTGTTCGGGCGGCGTTGGTGATGCCAAGCTCGGGCAGCAGGCTCTCGATGGTGGCAAGTTGGGCGGCAAAGGGCTCGCCGGCGGCGATGGCGCTTTCAAGGGCGCCGGTTGCTGCAGGAAGCTGCGCAAAGCGGTCGCGTTCGGCGCGCAGGGCATCCAATTCGTCGGCATTGGCCGCCGCAATTTCGAGCGATTCGAGCCGTCCAGTGATCTCAGCGAGTTCCGCTGAAAGCGCCTGGACCTGCGCATCGGGCTGCGCCTCCCGGCTTTCGAGCGCGGCGAGCCGTTCGTCTAGCTGGGCAATGTCCTCGCCAATCGATGCGGCGCCCTCACCGGAGGCGCCAGCAGCCACCCCCTCGATCCGGGCGCCAAGCTCATCGATGCGCGCCTCGAGCGCGGCAATGGCTTGCGCGTCGGGCAGATCGTCAGGAAGGGCAGCTGGCGCGGTGTTCTCGACTGCCTCCAAACGCGAGGCCGCCTCGGTGAGGCTGGCGCTGGTCGCCTCGATCGCGTTTTCGGCGCGGGCCATGCGCGTTTCGAGCGTGGCCAGGCGGTCGGCGTCCGGCGCGGTTCCGTCCTGCGGCCACAGACCCGCCAGGGCAAGACCATAGGCCGCGGCAAGCCCCAAAGCTGCACCACCGAGACCTGTTGCGATGAGCGGCATCAGGGGGGCAGGCCGCGAAGAATATTTCGTCTTTTCGGCCGGGGTTGATCCTGACGCGGAAGGCTTTGGCGCCGATGCCGGCGTCTCCTTAGCCGGCGAAGGTTTTGCCTCCGGTTTTCCGGCGCCTGCTGTCGTTTGAGGCTTTTTATCGGACGAGACATCCGGGCCGGTCGCGCCCTCCTTGGCAGCACCGGGTTCGGGCTTGCCCTCGCCTGCGCCGGTCTTGCGCGCCTCGAGGTCCAGCGTGGGCGGCTTGACGGGTCCGGTCGGTTTGTCGGCCATGCGGCGTCGCCTCTTGTTTTTCGCGTTTGGGGGCAATCATGCCCTGATTTGGTCGCGGGCAAAAGCCAGCGCAAGCGCCATCATCGCTTCATGGGAGGGATGGTCTGCAAGCGCAACGCGCAGGAAACGCGATTGGATCAATGGCTGGGCGCAGTTTTCCGACAGGCACAGGCAGTGGAGTTGCGGTTTAATGCCGGCAAAGTCCGGCCCATCGGCAAGGTTGGCAAAGGCTTCAGCCGTCCGGCGCGAAAAAAAGAGGGCACCGGCAATGCCGCCTGCAATGAGCGCGGCGCGCACGCCGTCGGGAAAGGTGCGCGCCTGTTCCATGGCATAGATGGTTGCAGTCAGCACCGGAATGCCTTTGGGCCGGAGCAATCCCTCAAGGTCACCGCTGAGATCCCGGGCAGCGGGATGAAATACCGCGCCTCCACTGTGCCGGGCCGCAATCAAACCGGCAAGGTCGAGGAGTGTTCCCCCAGCTGCGACAACATCGCGGAAGCCCGCCTCGCGCGCCGTCTCGGCCGTGGTGTTGCCAACGGCAAAGACCTGTTTGCCAAGCAGCGCCTCGTCGGACGCGCGGGTGAGAAGAAAGCGCACGGCGTTGGCCGAGGTGAGCGCGACCGCGCCATAGGCGTCCGGGGCGGGCAGATCCCCGTCCTGGGCAACGGCATGGAGCATGGGTGCAATAATTGGCTCGATGCCGAGCGCGGTCAGATGCGCTGCGGTGCGCTCGGCATCGGGCCGGGGCCTTGTGACCAGCAGTTTGATCCGGGCGCCCATCTATCCACGTTTAAGCCCTTGAAGGAACTCCTCACCGGCCCGCGCCTTTAGCGCCTCGCCCAGGCGGCGGCCGAGTTCGGCCCCAGTGTCGGCATCGCCGGATATCTCGTCTTCGAAAACCTCCTGCCCGTCGACCGAAAGCAATTGCCCGAAAAGGGTCAGCCGATCTCCTTCAAGCCGCGTTAGGGCGGCGATCGGGGTGCGGCACGAGCCGTCCAGGCTTTCGAGAAAGCCGCGTTCGGCCTCAACCTTGTGCCGGGTTTCGAGGTGGTCGAGCGCGGCAACGAGCCGCGTCGTTGCGCTGTCGTCGGCGCGGGTCTCGATGCATATGGCACCCTGGGCCGGGGCGGGGGGGAAACGGTCCGCGTCGAGAATGAGCGTTGCGCGGTGGCTTTCGCCCAGCCGGTTGAGACCCGCAAGCGCGAGAAGGGTTGCATCGGCCACGCCTTCGCCGAGCTTTCGGAGCCGTGTCTGGACATTGCCGCGGAAGGGGACGATGCGGAAATCCTTTCTCAGCCGCTTCATCTGCGCGCCCCGGCGAAGCGAGGACGTACCGATCCTGGCCCCTTCGGGAAGGTGATCGGGGCTTTTGGCGATCAGCGAGAGAAAGACATCCCGCACATCCTCGCGCTCGAGAAAGGCCGAGAGCACGAGACCCTGGGGCAGGCGCGTCGGCATGTCCTTTGAGGAATGGACGGCGAGATCGATCTCGCCCGCGTAGAGCTGTTCCTCGATCTCCTTTGTGAAAAGCCCCTTGCCGCCGATCTCGGCCAGCGGTTTGTCCTGGATGGCATCGCCGCTCGTCTTTATGGCCTTGATCTGGATCGATTGCGGCTCGAGCCCATGGGCGGCGCAGAGCCTGTCGCGAACCTCCTCGGCCTGGGCGAGGGCGAGGGGCGAGCCGCGGGTGCCGATGGTCAGGACAGGGGTTGCTTGCGATTGCAATGTGGCCTCGTCGGTGTAAGAGATGAGCGTAACGGGAGGAACGTGGCGCGGGCAGGTTTTGCTCCTTTGTGCCATCAGACCACAACCAGGGGCCAGAGACCAGATCGCCGCAATGGATCAGCTCTTTTTAGGGATCGAAACAAGCTGCGATGAAACCGCCGCCGCCATCGTCCGCCGTTTTGGGGACGGGCGCGGGGAAATCGTTTCCAATATCGTACGCTCCCAGCTTGCCGAACATGCCGAGTTCGGCGGGGTTGTGCCCGAGCTTGCAGCGCGGGCCCATATCATCCATCTCGACCGGATCATCAGGGCGGCGCTCGATGAGGCGGGGACAGGGCTTGGCGAGCTCTCGGCCATTGCCGCAACGGCTGGGCCCGGCCTGATCGGCGGCGTGCTGGTGGGGCTTACCACAGGCAAGGCGATCGCGGCCGCCTCGGGTAAACCGCTGATTGCCGTCAACCACCTCGAGGCCCATGCCCTTACCGCGCGGCTGACGCATGGGGTTCGTTTTCCTTATTTGATGCTGCTGGTTTCGGGCGGGCACAGCCAGTTCGTGCTCGTTGAGGGCGTTGGGCAATACCGGCTCTGGGGCACGACAATCGACGATGCGCTTGGCGAGGCGTTCGACAAGGCGGCCAAGTTGTTGGGTCTCGGCTATCCCGGCGGGCCCGAGGTCGAGAAATGGGCTGCGAAAGGCGATGCGGCGCGGTTTCCGCTGCCGCGGCCCTTGCTGCGCGAAAAGCGGCTCGACTTTTCCTTTTCCGGTCTCAAGACCGCGCTCAGACTGGCCGCCGAATCTGTGGCGCCGGTGTCCGAGACCGATATCGCCGATATCTGCGCGAGCTTTCAGCGTGCGGTGAGCGATATCGTTGCGGCGCGGTCGGCCTCGGCGCTCGAGCGGTTCGCTGAGCGTTTTCCCGATGACCCGCCCGTTTTCGTCGTGGCGGGCGGGGTTGCGGCCAACAAGGCGATCGGGGGCGCGCTGCGAGCGGTGGCCGATGCGGCGCAAGCCGATCTCATCGTGCCTCCGCCCGCGCTCTGCACCGACAATGGCGCAATGGTCGCCTGGGCAGGGGCTGAGCGGTTCGCGCTCGGCGCCACCGACGGATTCGCGGTGGCTGCGCGGCCGCGCTGGCCGCTCGAGGAAACGCCGCTCCGGGTGAGAGCGTGATGGCAAAAGTCTTCGTCATCGGAGCGGGCGCCTGGGGTGCAGCGCTGGGGCAGGCGGCGCGCGGCGCCGGGCACGAGGTGGTGCTGTGCGGACGCAATGGTTCCGCGATCGCAACGATCAACGCCACGCACAGGCTGCCATCCTATCTCGGCGATCTCGTGCTCGATCCCGGTATTGCGGCCCAGACCGGGTTCGCGGGCCTTGAGGATGCCCATCTCGTGCTGATGGTCGTTCCGGCGCAGGCGACGCGCGAGACGCTAACAGCAATCGGGCGGGGAGCGCTTGGCGGCAAGCCGGTGATCCTGTGCGCCAAGGGGTTCGAGCGCGAAACGAACCGGCGCCAGAGCGAAATCCTGGCCGAACTTGCGCCCGATGCCGAACCCTTCGTTCTGTCCGGGCCCTCCTTTGCCCATGACGTTGCAGCCGGCAAGCCCACGGCGGTGACCCTCGCCGGGCCGGCGGTCGAGCGCGCCGAAGAGATTGCGGCGCTCCTTGCCGGCCCGTCCTTCCGCCCCTATGCCTCGGGCGATATCATCGGGGTCGAGATGTGCGGGGGCCTCAAGAATGTCTATGCACTCGGCGCGGGGGCCATCGAGGGCGCGGGGCTGGGGCTTTCGGCGCGCTCGGCCTTTCTTGCCCGCGCCTTTGCCGAAATGGGGCGGCTGATCGCGGCCCATGGTGGGAGCGAAGCAACGCTTTCCGGCCTCTCGGGCATGGGGGATCTGGCATTGAGCTGTACTTCGCCGGCTTCGCGCAATTACGCCTATGGCGTGGCGCTTGGCGAGGGCGGCAGTGCCGCCGATATCAAGGAGCGGGGACTGGGGCTTGCCGAAGGCGTCTTTACCGCCCCGGTCGCGCGCGAACTGGCCCGCGCAGGGGGCGTCGATGCGCCGCTCATCGAGGCGGTCAATCTTCTGGTTTCGGGCAAGGCGCGGATCGAAACGCTCGTGCCGATGCTGATGATGCGCCCGCTCAAGCGCGAACAATAGGGGATATGCTGAAATGGCTTACTGGCTGTTCAAATCCGAGCCTGAAACCTGGGGCTGGGACGATCAGGTGAAAAAGGGCGCGCCCGAGGAATGGAGCGGGGTCAGGAACTACCAGGCGCGCAACAATATGCGTGAGATGAAGCTTGGCGAACTGGGCTTTTTCTACCACTCGGTCAAGGAAAAGGCGGTGGTGGGGGTCGTGCGTGTCGCCGCCCTTGTTCACCCCGATTCAACAACCGATGATCCGCGCTGGGAATGCGTCGATATCGAGGCTGTAAAGCCGCTCGAGCGGCCGGTGACGCTCGAGGAGATCAAGGGTCATCCGGACCTCAAGGACATGGTGCTGGTCAACAATTCCCGCCTTTCGGTGCAGCCGGTTTCCGAGGCGGAATGGAAGATCATCTGCAAGCTGGGCGGGGTCGCGCCCTGATGGACTTGCGCCCCTTTCGGGTGCAAAGTCCGGCGTTATTGGCACGAACCCTGTGGGGAGGGTGAAATGAACTATCTCGACGTCAACTGGCTGGCTGTCGTTCTGGCGATGATCGCGTCCATGGCGCTCGGCGCGGCCTGGTATATGGGTCTCTCAAAGCAATGGCTTGCAGCGACCGGCAAGACCACCGAGGAGATCATGGCCGGATCGGGCGGACAGGCAACGCCCTTTGTCTGGGGCGCCGCCATGCAGCTCGTCATGGCCTATTTCCTCGCGCTGTTGACCCCGATGATCCTGGGCGAGGTTTCGATCGCCAATGCGGTCAGCGTCGGCGTCCATATCTGGCTCGGATTTCTCATTACCTCGATGATCCTCAATCACCGCTACCAGGGGTCCAGATGGTCGCTGGCGGTGATCGATGGCGGTTATCTTCTGGGCGTGATGATCGTCCAGGGCATGGTGATCGGGGTCATGGGCTGACCTGGCATTAATTGAACGGATCGAACGAATTTCGTCCGATTCGTTCATTAATTTTTTGCACGAGCCCGGTTCGGGTGGCGTTGTCGCGGCTCGGGCAACCGGCAATCATCCCCGGCTTTGGTCTGCCGGGGACAGATTGGCTCAGAAATCGGGCGAGATACCTCTGACCTCCCAGTCGCCATAGCGGGCCGGGTCCAGCCCGCCGCGGCCATCGATTTCGCGCGGCGCCTGGGCGGTCTTTTTGTCGATCTCGGCCTTGCGCGCCGCGGCTTCAGCCAAAGCGCGTCGCGCCGTTTCGGGTTCGGGACGTTTGGCCTGGTTCTGCGCCATGTCGCAACCCCTTTCATGACAAAGAGTTTAGGTTAGGCGGGCCTTGTCGCCGGACCCGTCACGCACCATCCTATAGTGCAAAGAGGTTTTTGAGGAAAGCCGAGCACGAAAATGATGAACGCATTGCGGACGACCATTCTGCTTGCGGGTATGACCGCGCTCTTTATGGGCGTGGGCTATCTCATTGGCGGGCAGGGCGGCATGCTGATCGCGCTCATGGTAGCGGCAGGCATGAATGTCTTTGCCTATTGGAATTCGGACAAGATGGTGCTCTCGATGCAGGGCGCGCGCGAGATCGATCCGCGTTCGGCGCCCGAGCTGTTCGAGATGACAAGGCGGCTCGCCGACAATGCAGGCCTGCCCATGCCCAAGCTTTATGTCATCGAAACCGAGCAGCCCAACGCCTTTGCCACCGGCCGCAACCCCCAGAACAGCGCCGTTGCCGTGACGAGGGGACTTTTGCGCCATCTCGATAGCCGGGAAGTCGCCGCCGTGATCGCCCATGAGCTTGCCCATATCAGAAATCGCGACACGCTCACCATGACAGTGACCGCCACGCTTGCCGGTGCGATCTCGATGCTGGCCCAGTTCGGGCTTTTCTTTGGCGGGCGCAACAATGATTCCCCGGTCGGGGCCATCGGCACGATCGCCATGGTGATCCTGGCACCCATTGCGGCCATGCTCGTGCAGATGGCGGTAAGCCGCACGCGCGAATATGAAGCCGACAAGGACGGCGCCGCGTTCTGTGGAGACCCCATGGCGCTTGCGAGCGCGCTCAAGAAGATTTCGGCCATGAGTCAGCGCACGGTCAATATGGCGGCCGAGCGCGCGCCGGCCATGGCGCATATGTATATCTCCAACCCGCTTTCGGGCGCGCGCATGGACAATCTCTTTGCCACGCACCCCAATGTCGAGAACCGGATTGCGGCGCTCGCCCAATTGGCCGGCATCAGCGGTGGCCATCAGGCCTCCCGCCGTGCTAGCAACCCAAGGCCGGTCTCGCAGCGGCCGGGGCAGAGCTGGCGCACGCCGGGGACGCGGCCGCGCGATGACGGACCCACGGGACCCTGGGGATAAAGCAGGCAAAGATTGCGCGATATCGGAACGATTGCCGGCCTCAAGCCGCGGCTTGAGGCCGCCCGGATATTAAGGGATGTGCTGGCGGGCCAGCCTTTTACGCCCATCGGCCATGAAAAGTTCGCCGACCCCCGCGATCGCGCGCTCGCCAACCGGCTGGTGACGCTGGCCCTTCGCCGCCACGGGCACATTTCCCTCGTTCTCGAAGGGGTGCTGGCCAGGGGCGTCCCGGCGCGGTCGGGGCTGCTCGAGGCAGTGCTGCGGCTGGGTATTGCACAATTGCTGTTCGCCCCGGACATCACCGATCATTCGGCTCTTCATCTTTCGGTCGAGGCGGTGCGCCGCGACCGGCGGGCGGGACGGTTCGACCGGCTGGTCAATGGCGCGCTGAGGAGCGTGCAGCGCGAGGCCGAGCGCTGGCGCGCGCTCGATCCCTCTGGGCTCTTTCCCGACCGGCTCAGGACCCGTTGGGCGGCCCGATATGGCGAGGGGACCGTTATACGCTTTGCCGAGGCTCTTCTGGCCGGTGCCCCGCTCGACCTCACCTTCAAGGCCCCCGATCCTCAATTGGCCGAGGCACTGGGCGCGGTCCATGTTACCGGCAATTCCTACCGGCTCGCCTCCCGGGATGCGGCGGTGGCCGAGCTCCCGGGCTTTGCGCAAGGGGCGTGGTGGGTGCAGGACGTCGCGGCCGCTCTCCCCGCACGGCTTTTATCTGCACGGCCCGGTGAGCGCGTGCTTGATCTCTGTGCGGCGCCAGGCGGCAAGACCGCCCAGCTCGCCGCTCGTGGGGCGGATGTCACGGCCCTCGATATCGCGCCCGAGCGCATGGAACGGGTCGGAGAAAATCTTGCGCGGCTCGGGCTTTCCGCCAGGCTCGTCACCGGGGATGTGCTCGGTTACGCACCGGGCGAGACGTATGATGCGGTGCTGCTCGATGCCCCCTGTTCGGCGACCGGTACGTTCCGGCGGCACCCGGAAGTGGTGATCTCGCGCTCCGAAACCGATATTGCCGGGCGGGTCGCGCTGCAGCGGCGAATGCTTGAAAAGGCGGCAGAGCTTCTCAAGCCGGGCGGGCGGCTGGTTTACGCCGTTTGTTCGCTGGAAGCGCAAGAGGGGGAAGACCAGCTCGAATGGATCGGGCAAGCTCTCCCCATGCTCACGCTCGATCCGATCGGGGCCCAAGAGCTGGATGGCTGGAACGCGGCGGTTACTGCGCCGGGTGTGCTGCGGGTTCATCCGGGCCTTGACCTTCCCGGCGGGGTGGACGGGGCGCTCGATGGATTTTTCGCTGCGCGCTTTGTCCGCCGACCCTGACGGCAGGCTTCTGCCCGCCTTACCCTCACAGGCTTTCTCCCGTGGAGCGAAGGTATTAGCCGCTGGTGTTTGTGGTAAATGTGAGGTTGATGTTATTGTGGCAATCGCGAGTGGTTTTGGGGCAGCAGTGTGCTGGAAGTATTGCGTTTCGTTGTTGGGCGGGCTGCCTTGTCCATTGCGGACCGGTTCGTCACAAATCCCCTTCTCTCCTGGACCTGGTCGGAATCCTCCGGTGCCGGTTATGCCGCGCGGCTGAGCGAGTTCCGCCCCACCGACAGCCAGTCCGTCATCGAGATGATGGAAGGTAAATACCTTTTGGCCGGCGAGCTGGTCGACACGGCGGGCATCTCGCCCTTTGCCGTTGATGTGGGAAGCGATGCGTGGTTTGCCGAACTCAACACCTTTGGCTGGCTGAGGCATTTCCGCGATCTCGAGGACAGGGGGCAGCGGCGTTTCGCGCGCACCCTGGTGCTGGACTGGATCGGCCGGTTCGGACGCTTCGAGCGGGAAAGCTGGGCGGTGTTCATCACGGCGCGCCGCATCCTAAACTGGCTCAAATCCTATGCGCTTTTAACCGAGGATGCGACACCAGAAGAGGTCAGGCGCATCAATGGCGCGATCGAAAAACAGGTGCAATCGCTCAAGGCGCGGGCGCGCTATGATGCCGATCCCGCCGCCCAATTGATGGCTGCTGTCGCGCTCACCGGTGCCGCCCTTTCGGCGGTCGAGGAGCCAAAGGATCTTCCCGGCCTCGTGCGCCGTCTCGAAATGCTGATCGGTCAGCAGATCGATGGCGAGGGGATGCATCTTTCGCGCTCGCCGTTGATCCAGATTCAGCTGCTTTGCGAAATCGTGCCGGTCATCCAGCTTCTGAAACTGCGCCATGCCGGACTTGCCGCAAGGCTCGGCACGCGGATCGAGGACATGCACCGCATGCTCGATGCGCTGGTGCTGGGAACGCGCGAGCCGGTCTATATGAACGGGTGCGGGCAGGTGCCGGTCGATCTCATCCTCTCGATCGGCGCGCAATCGGGCGCGCGCATGACGGGGTCCGGGGTCAGGGGCGGCTACGGCATACTGATCGATGGGGCGGGAAAGCTCGTTGCCGATGGGGGACAGGTGCCGCCTCTGGCCTTTTCGGGCCACGCCCATGCCGGCGCGCTGAGTTTCGAGTTCTCCTCGGGCACGACGCTGGTTGCGGGAAGCTGCGGGCCGGCGCCCGCGCAATTGCCAGAAAGCGGCAATCTCTTCCGCCATTCCTCCGCCCAGTCGGCCCCGACCATCGATGATGTTTCGAGCGCGCAGGTGGGCGGGCATGGCTATCTTTTCGACCGGCTGCGGCCGACAGGCCCGGCGCCTTCCATCCGCCTGATCAAAGAGGAAAATGCGCTCGAGCTGACATCCCCGGCCTATCGTTTTCGCTACGGGCTCGACATCGCCCGGCGTTTGACGCTGATGGGGGCGGGCCACACGCTGGTGGGGCAGGACCGGTTCGTTGCGGCCGGGCGCCATGCTGCCCGTGGCGGCACGTTCAGCCTGCGCTTCCATCTCGCTCCAGGTGTGGCGGTGGAGCGGGAAGGCGCCGAGGAACTGGTCCGGATTCTTTACAAGAATGGCGAGTCCTGGGCCTTTCTCTGGGAAGGCGCGGAGGCCGATATCGAAGAAAGCGTGCGGCATTCGGCCCATTTCGGGCTTTTGCGCACAAACCAGATCGTTCTCTCGGGCCCGGCGCGTCCCGGGGCGGAAATTGCATGGGTGTTCACCCGGCAATAGGCAGACAAGAATTCGCCACAAGCAGCATTTTCTAGCGCCGGAAAGCGTGGTAGGGCCCGGGCCATAGCTCGCCCACCATCGCAAAGGATCGTCGGCCCATGGCGCAAAGGGGTTCATCAAAGATCAGGCGCGCCCTGATTTCGGTTTCCGACAAGACCGGGATTGTCGATTTCGCGCAAAGGCTGTCGGGCCTTGGCGTCGAAATCATCTCGACGGGGGGAACGCGCAAGGCGCTGGCCGAGGCCGGCGTGCCCGTCATCGATATTTCGGAGGTGACCGGCTTTCCCGAGATCATGGACGGGCGCGTCAAGACGCTCCATC
This sequence comes from uncultured Pelagibacterium sp., assembly GCA_964429025.1. Lineage (GTDB taxonomy): Bacteria > Pseudomonadota > Alphaproteobacteria > Rhizobiales > Devosiaceae > Pelagibacterium. The sequence goes on along the minus strand of CAYSBF010000018.1, from coordinate 21,669 downwards.
CGAAGGTGCATGGGGGGCTCCTCGCCGTCAGGGGTGATGAGGCGCATCGCGCCGCGATGGACGCCCATGGGATCAGGGGGATCGATCTTCTGGCGGTCAATCTCTACCCCTTCGAGGCGACCGTCAGAGCCGGCGCGGACTATGATACCGTGATCGAGAATATAGATATCGGCGGGCCGGCAATGATCCGGGCAGCGGCCAAGAATCATGGCGACGTCACCGTTCTGGTCGATCCTGCGGACTATGAAAAAGTGCTCGAATCGATCGCGGCCGATGGCGGGGTGTCGCTCGATGAGCGCAAGCGGCTGGCCGCCAAAGCCTATGCGCGCACGGCGGCCTATGATGGGGCCATCTCCAACTGGTTCTCGCAAACCCTCGATTTGCCCGATCTCGGCTATAAAAGCTTTGCCGGCCAGATGCGCGAGGTCATGCGCTATGGCGAAAATCCTCATCAATGGGCGGCCTTTTATACCGATGGCTCGGACCGGCCGGGGGTTGCGACGGCGCGCCAGGTGCAGGGCAAGACGCTGTCCTTCAACAATATCAACGACACCGACGCCGCCTTCGAACTCGTCGCAGAGTTCGATCCGGAAGAATCCGCTGCGGTGGCGATCATCAAGCATGCCAATCCCTGCGGGGTAGGGCTCGGCGCCTCGATCGCCGAGGCCTATAGATCGGCGCTGCGCTGCGATCCGGTTTCCGCCTTTGGCGGTATTGTCGGGCTCAACCGCCCGCTCGATGCCGAGGCAGCCGCCGAAATCGTCAAGCTCTTTACCGAAGTGATCATCGCGCCGGGCGCCTCCCGGGACGCCGTCGCGATCATCGAGGCCAAGAAAAACCTGCGGCTTTTGCTGACCGACGGGCTGCCCGATGCCAAGGCGCCGGGCATGACCGTGCGCTCGGTCGCCGGCGGCCTGCTCGTCCAGACGCGCGACAATGTCAATGCCGATGACTACGCGCTCAAGGTCGTCACCAAGCGCGCACCGAGCGAAAAGGAGATGGCCGATCTCCTTGTTGCCGCAAAAGTTGCCAAGCACGTCAAGTCCAACGCCATCATCTATGTCAAGGATGGCGCCACGGTCGGTATCGGCGCGGGCCAGATGAGCCGGGTGGATTCGGCGCGCATCGCGCACCGGAAATCGATCGATGCGGCCGAGGCTGCGGGGATCGAGGGTGCCCTCACGCAAGGCTCGGTCGTTGCCTCGGATGCCTTCTTTCCCTTTGCCGACGGGCTCGAGGCGCTCATCGAAGCGGGGGCGACCGCGGTCATCCAGCCGGGCGGTTCGATGCGCGACGAGGAGGTCATCGCGGCCGCCGATGCGGCGGGTCTGGCGATGGTCTTCACCGGAACGAGGCATTTCCGGCATTAGAGCCGTTCGAATGTGCTCCAGTTTGGGGCACTCTCCCGCTGGCCACGAAAAACCCCGCGCCGTCGGGATGACGACGCGGGGTCTGATGTTTAAGGCCTGTCGCCGTTTGAGCTATTGAAGGTCGAACCGGTCCGCGTTCATGACCTTGGTCCAGGCGGCAACGAAGTCCTCGACGAACTTGCGCTGGTTGTCGTCCTGTGCGTAGACCTCCGCATAGGCCCTGAGGATCGAGTTGGACCCAAAGACGAGGTCGACGCGGGTCGCGGTCCATCTGGCCGTGCCGGTCTTGCGGTCGCGGATCTCATAGCTGTTCTTGCCCGTGGGCACCCAACTATAGGCCATGTCGGTGAGGTTGACGAAGAAGTCGGTCGTCAATGCGCCTTCGCGGTCGGTGAACACGCCGTGTTTCGTGCCGCCGTGATTGGTGCCAAGCACACGCATGCCCCCCAGCAGCACGGTCATTTCGGGCGCGGTAAGGCCCATCAGCTGCGCGCGGTCGAGCAGGAGTTCTTCGGGGCTTACGGCAAAGTCCCTTGCGACCCAGTTGCGGAAGCCGTCATGGATGGGTTCGAGCACCTTGAAGGAGTCCGCGTCGGTCTGTTCGGCAGTGGCATCGCCGCGGCCGGGGGCAAAGGGCACTTCGACATCGACCCCGGCAGCCCTTGCCGCCTGCTCGATCCCCACACTGCCCGCCAGCACGATCACATCGGCAAGGCTTGCGCCGAACTCGGTCGCGATGGGCTCGAGCACCGAAAGGACCTTGTTGAGACGTGCCGGCTCATTGCCTTCCCAATCGCGCTGCGGGGCGAGGCGGATGCGTGCGCCATTGGCGCCGCCACGCAGATCGGACTGGCGGAAGGTGCGGGCGCTGTCCCAGGCCGTTGCGACCATTTCGGCGACCGACAAGCCGCTTTCGGCGATCTTTCGCTTTGCCGCGCCGATATCGTAATTGGTCGGGCCGAGCGGGACCGGGTCCTGCCAGATGAGGTCCTCCTTGGGCGCATCGGGGCCGATATAGCGGATGCGCGGGCCCATATCGCGGTGGGTCAGCTTGAACCAGGCGCGGGCGAAGGTTTCCTTGAAATATTCGGGATCAGCCATGAATTTTTCGCAGATGGCCCGGTAGGTGGGATCTGCCTTCATGGCCATGTCCGCATCCGTCATCATCGGCATGCGGCGGATGGAGGGGTCGCTGGCGTCGGGCGGCATGTCCTCCTGCTTGATCCCGATGGGCTGGTACTGATGGGCGCCGGCCGGGCTCCTGGTCAGCTCCCATTCATAGCCGAAGAGCAGGTCGAAATACCCCATGTCGAAGACGGTCGGATTGGCCGTCCAGGCGCCCTCGATGCCCGAAGTGATGGCATTGGCGGCCTTGCCCCCGAGCTTTGGATTGACCCAGCCAAAGCCCTGGTTCTCGATGTCTGCGCCTTCGGGCTCGGCCCCGAGCGCCCCCGCATCGCCATTGCCGTGGGCCTTGCCCACGGTATGGCCACCGGCGGCCAGCGCTACCGTTTCCTCGTCATTCATCGCCATGCGCGCGAAGGTTTCGCGGATCTGGGCGGCGGTCTTTAGAGGATCGGGCTGGCCGTTGACGCCTTCGGGGTTCACATAGATGAGGCCCATCTGCACCGCCGAAAGCGGATTTTCCAGCGTTTCGGGCTTGGAAACATCGCCATAGCGGTTATCGGAGGGCGCCAGCCATTCCTTTTCGGCGCCCCAATAGACGTCCTTTTCGGGGTGCCAGATATCTTCCCGGCCAAAGGCGAAGCCATAGGTCTTGAGGCCCATGGACTCATAGGCGATGGTCCCGGCCAGAACGATGAGGTCGGCCCAGGAAATCTTATTTCCATATTTCTTCTTGATCGGCCAGAGCAGGCGCCGGGCCTTGTCGAGATTGCCATTGTCCGGCCAGGAATTGAGCGGGGCAAAGCGGATATTGCCCGAGCCGCCGCCACCGCGTCCGTCTGCGAGGCGGTAGGAGCCCGCAGAGTGCCAGGAAAGCCGAATCATCAGCCCGCCATAATGGCCCCAGTCGGCCGGCCACCAGTCCTGGCTCTCGGTGAGCAGGGCCTTGAGATCGGCCTTGAGCGCGGCGACGTCGAGGGTCTTGACCGCCTCGCGATAATCAAAGCCCTTCAAGGGATTGGTCTTGGTGTCGTGCTGGTGGAGAATGTCGAGGTTAAGCGCCTTCGGCCACCAGGCCATGACGGTGCTCCCAGAGGCCGTATTGCCCCCATGCATTACGGGACAACCGCCCGATGAGCCGGATTTCTCCGATTCGTTTACATCATATGCGTCCATTGCCGCTCTCCTAAGCCCTTGAAAATCTTTGGCCGGCTGCCCCATCTGTCGTTGGGACGGCATGGCTGCCGCCGGCGCTGAGAGGATCTTTCTCAACGATCTCTAGCGCTGGTTTATAACGGTTCTAAGGATAAGTGAATTTGCAATTTCCGATTGTGGCGATAAAGAGGCCTTATCGGAGTTCCGGCGCCGGATGGTGTCACGCGCCGGTTGCGCATTCCAGGGCAATCTCGACCATGTCGGAGAGCGAGGACTGCCTTGCATCGGCGTCGATCTCCTCGCCGGTCAAGAGGCAATCGGTCATGGTGCAGATGGCGAGGGCGCGGACGCCATGGCGCGCAGCGAGCGTATAAAGCGTTGCCGCCTCCATCTCGACGCCGAGCACGCCATGCGCGATGAGCGCCGCGTAAGCCTCGAGGCCGGAAGGGTGGTAGAAAATATCCGAAGAGACGATGCCGCCGACATGGACCCTCTTGCCATGCGCGCGCGCCGCGTCATCGGCGGCGCGAAGAAGGGAGAAATCGGCGGCCGGGGCATAGCTATAGGCGCCGAAGCCGTTCTTGACGATGGTGGAATCGGTCGAAGCGGAGGCGCCGATGACGACATCGCGCACCTTGACCGCCCGGTTGAGCCCGCCGCAGGTGCCGACGCGGATGAGCGTTTTGACGCCATAGGTGTTGATCAGTTCATGCACATAGATGGCGGTCGAGGGCTGGCCCATGCCGGTCGCCTGTACCGAGACGGGCCTGCCCTTCCAGGTCCCGGTAAACCCGAGGCAGTTGCGCACCGAATTGACCTGCCGGGCATCGTCGAAAAAGGTCTCGGCGATCCATTTGGCGCGCAAGGGGTCGCCTGGAAGCAGGACGGCCTGGGCGTAATCACCGGGCTTTGCATTGTTGTGCGGGGTCATCTTTATCCCTCGGTCGGCTTTTGGTCCGCCGCACCATAGGGCCGGGGGCGCGCGGGGGGCAAGGGGCGGTAAATCGAGATGCCCATGCTTGGCAAGCGCGGGCGCATGGATTAGAGGTCACCCCAGATATGTTGTGCGCCCGCACGAATTATTCGGGGAGACTTTGGCGACGATGGACAAGTTCACGACCTTGACCGGTGTTGCAGCACCGCTGCCGATCATCAATGTCGACACCGACATGATCATCCCCAAGCAATATCTCAAGACCATCAAGCGCACCGGGCTCGGCAGCGCGCTGTTCGCTGAAATGCGCTACAATGAAGACGGGAGCGAAAAGGAGGATTTCGTCCTCAACCAGCCGGCCTATCGCAACGCCCAGATCATCATTGCGGGCGACAATTTCGGCTGCGGCTCCAGCCGCGAGCATGCGCCCTGGGCACTGCTCGATTTCGGCATACGCTGCGTCATCTCGACGAGCTTTGCCGACATCTTCTACAACAACTGCTTCAAGAACGGCATCCTGCCGGTGGTCGTGACGCCGGAACAGCTCGAAATGCTGCTCGACGACGCATCGCGCGGCGCCAATGCAACGCTCACCGTCGATCTGGCCAGCCAGACCATTTCCGGTCCCGATGGCGGCACGATCCAATTCGAGCTCGACCCCGCGCGCAAGCAGGTCCTGCTCGAAGGGCTCGACGACATTGCCATGACGCTCAAGAAGGACCCCGCGATATCGGGCTTTGAGGGCAAGTTGGCCGAAAGCCGTCCCTGGATCTAAGGGGATGGTCACCCGCATCTCGACGGGTTCGCCGCTCGAAGAAGCCTTCGGCTATTCACGTGCCGTCGTGGATCGTGACATGGTCTATGTCTCGGGAACGACCGGCTATGACTATGCCGCAATGAGCATGCCCGAGGATGCCGGCGCGCAGGCGGCGAATGCGCTAAGGTCAATCGAGAAGGCGCTATTGGAAGCGGGCGCGTCCATGCGCGACGTGGTGCGGGTCACCTATTATGTGACTGATGCAGCCCATGTCGATGCGGTAATGGAGGTGGTTGGGCGCGTATTTGCCGGTATCCGCCCCGCAGCCACCATGATCCTTTGCGGTCTCATCAGGCCGGAAATGAAGGTCGAGATCGAAGTCACCGCGCGCATTGGTGCGCATTCGTCGTGAAGATGCTGCTCGAGTTCGACGAGACTCCGCCCGCAACAGGCCGAAGCCCATGCACGGGCGCTCGGCCTTACGGCTTCTGGCTGGATACCTTTGCCTTTCAGGCACCCGGGTTTTACGAAAAGCTCGGCTATGAGATCTTCGGCACACTCGACCAGTTCCCCCGTGGATCGTGCCGGCATTTCCTCTACAAGCGTCTTACATAAAACCAACTGCGATTGAGCCCATCATGTCCAACACCCTCTTTCTTCTCCCCGGCGACGGGATCGGCACCGAGATCATGGCCGAGGTCGAAAAGCTGATTGCCCATACCAACGCCAGGGGATGGACCGATTTCGTCTATGACAAGGGACTGGTCGGGGGCTGCGCCTATGACGCGCATGGGGTGGCGATTTCCGAAGAGGACATGGAAAAGGCGCTCGGCGCCGATGCGGTGATCTTTGGTGCGGTGGGCGGTCCCAAATGGGACAATGTCCCCTATGAGGTGCGGCCCGAGGCGGGCTTGCTGCGCTTGCGCAAGGATCTGGGGCTCTTTGCCAACCTCCGGCCGGCCATCTGCTATGGTGCGCTCGCCGAGGCGTCCTCGCTCAAGCGCGAACTCGTCGAAGGGCTCGATATCCTGATCGTGCGGGAGCTGACCGGCGGGGTCTATTTCGGCGAGCCCAAGGAGATCACCGAACTGGGCAATGGCCAGAAGCGCGCCGTCGATACCCAGGTCTATGAGAGCTATGAGATCGACCGCATCGCGCGCGTTGCCTTCGATCTCGCCATGACCCGCGGGAAAAAGGTGCATTCGGCCGACAAGAAGAACGTCATGAAGTCCGGCGTTCTTTGGGACGAGGTGGTTCGGCAGGCGGCGAGCGATTACCCGGAGATCGAGTTCCACCATATCCTTGCCGACAATGCGGCCATGCAGCTTGTGCGCAATCCCAAGCAGTTCGACGTGATGGTCACCGACAATTTATTCGGCGACATTCTTTCGGACGCGGCTGCCATGCTCACCGGCTCGCTGGGCATGCTGCCTTCCGCATCGCTGGGTGCACCCGATCCCCAGACCGGCAAGCGCAAGGCGCTTTACGAGCCCGTGCACGGCTCGGCGCCCGATATCGCGGGCCAGGGAATCGCCAACCCCATCGCCATGATCGCCTCCTGTGCCATGGCGCTGCGCTATTCCTTCGGCAGGATCGAGCTTGCAACGCGGCTCGAAAAGGCAATCGCGGACGTGCTCGAGGATGGCTTGCGGACCGGCGACATCATGCAGGAAGGTTGCCGCAAGGTCGGGACCGCCGAGATGGGCGATGCGATTATCGCAAAACTCGGTTAGGCCTTGAGCCCCCATTCCCGGGCCAGCAGGCGGTAGCTTTCGAGCCGCTTGCCGTAGTCGTGGATGGTCGTTGCGATCATGACCTCGTCGGCGCCGGTCTCGGCGATCTTTTCCTCGATCAGCGCCCTGACCCGGGCGGGGCTGCCGGTGATCCAGAGATGGGACTGGCTTTGGACAAAGCGCCGCTCCTCCTCGGTCCAGGGATAGGCCTGGGCCTCCTGGGGCGAAGCGATCTTTTGCGGGTTGTTCTGGCGCAGCCTCAGCCAGGTCAGCTCCATCGATCTTGAAAGGTGGCTGGCCTCCTCGTCGGTTTCCGCGCAGATGACCGAAAGGCAAAGTACGGCATGCGGCTTTGCGAAAGCCTCCGACGGTCGAAAACTGCGGCGGTAGGCGTCAAAGGCCGGGCGCGGCGGGGTGGCCGAAAAATGCGCGGCAAAGCCATAGCCCAGCCCATATTGCCCCGCCATCTGGGCAGAAGCGCCCGACGAGCCGAGAAGATAAACCGGCGGCAGCGCGATTTCGTCGGGCACGACCTTGACGCGCGAAAAGGGGTGGTCGGGTGGAAACCCTTCATGGGCAAAGGCCAAGAGCTCGGCGAAATTTTCCGGGAATGTCTCGCCCCCGAAGGAGCGCAGCGCCTGAAGCGTCAGCCCGTCCGAGCCACCGGCACGGCCGATACCGAGGTCGATGCGGCTGGGGTAAAGCCCTTCGAGGGTGCGGAAGGTTTCAACGACGCGCAAGGGAACATGATTGGGCAGCATGACGCCGCCCGAACCGACGCGGATGCGGCGCGTATGGGCGGCGGCATTGGCGATCAGGATGTCGGGGGCGGCCGATGCGATCGAGGCCATGCCGTGATGTTCGGCATACCAGAGCCGGGCAAAGCCCAACTCGTCGCCCAGCCGGGCGAGATCGAGCGTCCTGGCGAGCGCGTCCTGTGCGGTGTGGCCTTGCGAGATGGGGGCGAGATCGAGAATGGAGAGCGGTGTGGTCATTGCCCAGAGATGGGCCCGGCAAGGGTAGCGGTCAAGCCGTTCCCTTTTGCTGTTGGCCCCATGTCACACCTCGTCGACAAAGCGAAGCGTAGGCGCGAGCCGCCTTGCGTCCGCGTCCCTCAGCGCCTAAAGCTAGTGATGCGTCGGCGGAACCCCTTAAAGCAAAGCGCATGACTATAAACGCTAAACTCCTTGCCGGCGGCGTTCTTGCCGCAACGCTCCTTTCGGGCCCCGCCATGGCGCAGGGGCTGGTGCTCGAGGAATTCCGGGCCGGTGTCTTTGCGCACAACGCCTATCAGGGCTTCGTGCCCACTTCGACCAATTTCGATTTCTCGCGCATCGAGAACGTCAAATTCTCGGCCCTCTTCGCCTCCCCCGAGATCGACGCGTTTTACTGGCTGGGCTCGCCCCGCATCGAGATGGGCGGCACGTTCAATCTCGCCGGGCGGCGCGAGAATTTCGTCCATGCCAATCTCAACTGGCAATTGGGGCTGTTTGAAACGCCCTTTTATCTCGAGCTGGGTTTCGGCGCGAGCCTGACCGATGGCGCACTTTCCGGCGCGGTGCCCCCGGCGCGCAATTTCGGCTGTGCGCTCAACTTCTATGAATCGGCCGGGATCGGCGCGCATATCAACGAGACCGTGACCGCGACGCTGGTCTATGAGCACATTTCCAATCTCGGCATTTGCACCCCCAATCAGGGGATTTCCCATGTCGGGGTCCAGATCGGCTTCAAGTTCTAGCGCCACAAAAAAGCCGTCCCGGCAATTGACTCTTTGCGCCATGGGCGTATGAGACTGCACTCAGACGGCAGGAGCGCGATATGGGCCTTTGGACCCTCCAATCGATGCGCATATTCTCCGGCGCTCTTGCGCCGGCAAAGCCGCTCATGGGCAAAACCACCACCAAAACCCTCTAGACGCGCTCCCCGGGCCAATCCTCCCGGCGGGGAGGGCGGCTAAGGCTCTTGGGCCGCCGGCAAGACCGGCGCGGGAGGTGGGGTAAAAAGGACAAGCGAAATGGGTTTCAAGGTCGCAATCGTCGGCGCCACGGGCAATGTGGGTCGCGAGATGCTCGACATCCTCGCCGAGCGTGAGTTTCCGGTTTCAGAGGTCGTGCCGCTCGCCTCGTCGCGCTCGGTCGGGCGCGAGGTGAGCTTTGGCGACAAGGTGCTCAAGTGCCGCAATCTCGAGGATTACGATTTCACCGGCACCGATTTCGTGCTGATGAGCGCCGGCGGCGAGATTTCCAAGGCCTGGGCGCCCAAGATCGGGGCGACCGGGGCCATGGTCATCGACAATTCCTCGGCCTGGCGCTATCACGAGGACGTGCCGCTGGTCGTGCCGGAAGTCAATGGCCACGTGCTCGATGCCTATATGGCCAGGAATGAGCGCCGGAACATCATCGCCAATCCCAAATGCTCGACGGCACAGCTCGTTGTGGCCCTCAAGCCGCTTCATGACCTGGCGGTCATCAAGCGCGCCGTCGTTTCGACCTATCAGTCGGTCTCGGGCGCCGGCAAGGAGGGGATGGACGAGCTTTGGGGGCAGACCAAGGGCATTTTCGTCAATGATGCGCCCGAGGCCAAGAAGTTCACCAAGCAGATCGCCTTCAACGTCATCCCCCATATCGATGTCTTCATGGAAGACGGATACACCAAGGAGGAATGGAAGGTGCTGGCCGAGACCAAGAAGATCCTCGATCCCAAGATCAAGGTTACCTGCACGGCGGTGCGCGTGCCGGTTTTCGTAGGTCATTCCGAGGCGGTCAATCTCGAATTCGCCAATCCCATCACGCCCGATGAGGCGCGCGAGGCGCTGCGCGAGGCACCGGGCGTCGTCGTCATCGACAAGCGCGAGCCGGGCGGATACATCACCCCCGTCGAGGCCAAGGGCGAGGACGCGACCTATGTCAGCCGCATCCGCGAGGATTCAACGGTCGAGAACGGGCTCGCCATGTGGGTGGTCTCGGACAATCTGCGCAAGGGCGCCGCGCTCAACACCATCCAGATCGCCGAAACGCTGATCGAGCTGGGCCTCAAGCCACGCGACGCGGCCACCGCCGCCTGACCGAGGGCTGAGAACGACGCAGGTCGGCTCTGCACACAACACTCTCCCTCCCCCTGGTGGGGAGGGATTAAGGGTGGCGGGCGTTCGGGCA